>CAYJDW010000062.1:13140-15554 GCA_964368985.1 uncultured Myxococcales bacterium
CGGCAGCTTTAGCGGCGGTCGCCTCAGCGGAGGCAGTATTCGCGGCGGCAATAATAGCTGCGCCATCAACTGCCTGAGCGGCAGCTTTAGCGGCGGTCGCCTCAGCGGAGGCAGTATTCGCGGCGGCAATAATCGCCGCGCCATCTACGGCTTCGGCCGCAGCTTTAGCGGCCGTCGCTTCAGCCGAAGCCGTATTGACGGCAGCTATGATGGCCGCGCCATCAACAGCCTCGGCGGCGGTCTTTGCTGCGTCTGCGCTGGCTTTAACATCGGAGATTAAGGCCGTCTCGGCCTTTACTGCGGCGATATCCGCTCGGATCCCTGCTTCGTCGATGACGGGGGCGGCCGCTTGAAGGGCCGGTACATCAACAGTTCTTAGATTATTGGTATCAGCTTTTACCCCACCGATCTCAGCGATAATTTGGGGCAGCTGCACGGTTTTGGTCTCGTTGGTATCAGCTTTTACCGATTCAATCTTATCGGTCTCGCTTTTTATCGGTGGCAAATCCTCGGTGCGAATTTTCCCTAGGGAATGTTGAATCGCAAGAATTTGCGGAGAAAGTCCTCTAAATTGTTCAGCATTCGCGGCGACCTTTTCTTCAATCTGTTTCAGCGTATAAGTTTGAAGGTCAAGGGTGTCCACGTATTCACTACTTCTATTTAAGAGATTTGCGAGGCTATTTTTAATATCCGTTTTAGCATCGCCACGGGACTTTTTAGCGCTCAAAACGCCCTCAATTTTCTTGAAAAAAACTGCCAGAGTACCCAGGCTTGCCTTGGGATCAAGCGCTCCCATGGTTTTGGCATTTTCGAGGGCCATTTGTTCAGCGTCATTTTTGATACCGCTATTTTTAGCTCTTGAAAATTTAGCCAACATCATGCGATATATATGGCCGGCATTAAGGCCACTCGGGAAAAATTGATTACTTTTTACTTCTCGACGAAACAGTTGCAAAGCATCAAAATTATTCTTCGACATAATAATGAGATTAGGATTATCTAGGCCTTCGAGGAATTCCTCCGGGCTTAAGCTTTCGGATAAATCATCGATATTAATTAGCAAAGCCCGAGAAGGATTAACCATTGCATTAATCTTTTTAGACATGCTCACATAATATTCTTTGGCTTGAATATCATTAAAACTAAAGGCGCGCGCCGTGTTAGATAGCTTTCTTAAATCCAGATATGCTATTTCTTGAAGAACATTAGGGTCCTGCTTTAGCCGCAAAGAGGCCGAGCGTAGGCTTTTATAAAGGTGTTCCTGCTCAACATTATTTTCTGAGAGACGAATAAATAATTTTTTATTTCTACCCCTCATCTGTTCATGGATTTGAGCAGCGTCAGTGGCATCGGTCACCTCAGAGCCATCAGGAATGCTATCGCCTACGTTTACGTGAGCATAATCTTCAATAATACCCAAATAATCAGTTTTTTCCGAATAAGGCAGAGCCTCGCTCAAAGCCCCTGCCGGCACCGCGAGTTGATCTGATTTGAAGCTACCCTTGCATGCAGTTAGGCACATGAGCACAAAAATGCTAAACCATATACGATATAAGCAAGTGGATAACATATTAAAAATCCTATAATAATACAAACTATTGTATTTATATAGTGATTTAAAGTTTATCGCTCAGGAGAAATTAAGCTGATCTTATAAATATTTATGGTGAGTTATAAAATTGTGTCTTCGTCATGATTGAGTTTTCATGACGAAGATCTGCAATGCATATAAAGTTATAGTGTAGCAATCTTACTCAATACATATTTTTGAACTTGATTGATTCTTTTTTGAATGATCATCAAACTGCTGTCGCGCTCAAAATAAGGAATATATTGATTCAGCGTTAGGTCTTGATTTTTCAAATTGATATCTTGAATAACGCTTAAGGCTGCGCTGAAGTAAAGACCTCTATGAATTTTGCTCACTTCGAGCGGATCTTTTCCTTCATATAACTTACTTATTTTTTGATCAGTTTTTAGCCCGCTGAAAATATATGGCTCAAAATCCGCAATCAACTGATCATTTAAAACTAATTGATCTTTTATGTGAAGTAATACGTCATCAATTATTAGCATTTCGTCAGCTGATAACTTGCCTAATGCTTCTTGTTCCTTTGAAGACAAAACATTATTACTTGCCTTCACTCTGCCACCAAAAAGCCCGGCTCGTTCTTTCTGAAGCTTGGTCTTTAGCTGTGGGAGACCTGGAAAGAGCACCGAGCTTAAGAGCCTTCTTCCTTCATCAGAAACCGGTAATTTAGCATCAGCCTTTCCCTTATCAAAGAAACGATTAAAAAAATTCTCGTCCAGAGTGGGAGCTTTAAATTCAGCGACAAACTGCGGCCCTTTTTCTTTAAAGCGCTCAAATAAAAGGCTATCTAGACGCTCGGAATCAGGCACATGATTCTTTATCG
>CAYJDW010000063.1:0-15493 GCA_964368985.1 uncultured Myxococcales bacterium
GAGCAAAACCCGAGCCCAAGTCGTTTTAAGGCACATTGGCGCCAAAATCATGATGTTAAGCAAATTGTCGCCAAGGACCGGTTTTTTTGACTTCTTTAACGCAGTTTAATACTTAGAAGTGAATTGGTGTTTCATCTGTTGCAGGGGTTGTTTCTTCCATTTTGCCATTCTTAATATTTTTTTCTAGGCGAATATTTTCTTTGGGACCCTCAAAGGAAACCACGCCTGGCTCATTAGTAAATCTCACCGCGCCCTTCACCGTCAGGCCGCTTTTGATCACGAGTTTCTTTGATTGAATTAAAAGGTCGCCTTCAATAACAGTGGTTCCGATTTTTGCCGGTCCAGAAATATCCAGTACTCCATTAAACTGCGAATTCTCAATGTTCGCTTGTCCCTGAATCGTAGTAGAACCAGTAACTTTTAGATTTTTAGCATCCAGCGGCCCTTGTACAGTGAGGTCGCCATCAACGAGGCTGGTCTTTGGACCAATTTTAGCTTTTCCTTGCACCATCAAGTCTTTCACTTTTAACTCCGTAACTGTCATGGAGCCTTGTACTATAGTTGTGGTATCAGTTGTTGAGTAACTATTTCTACTAAGAGAGCCCTTTATTACATTCTCATCTATATGATTGCAATTCTCCAGACAAGAAACACCTATTAATAGACCAATAATTGGTAATATTTTTGCGGAATTTTTCATGAATATCTCCTTTAATTTGGATTAACTCAAAATCAATCAATTTATTTTGAGTTAAGGAGGATTACTTTAAAGAAGGCCATAGATAATAAAAGGGGGGCTGGATTGCTAAGGCTTCCCATGCCATTTATCTTAGTTTCTTTCTTTATAAAGAGAACACCTATGAAACCCTATTTTTCATTTTTCTTGATGGCGGTCGCAAGCATCTATCAGGCTTGCGCTCCCGCCCCAGCTCCTATGACGCCGATAGATATTCCCACCTTTAAAAAGTCATATTTTAGCGAACTTAGCCGGCTTTCAGATGAATCCGAAGTGAGTCATCTTTTACCATTAAAAGATGAATATTATGTTATTTCAAATACTGACAATCCTTATGAAGCGGACATCGTCTTGTTTGGAGATCGGCACGATAGTGCTGACGTAGCGCTAGATTTTTTCCATTTTGGCCTAAATTATTTGAAGCCTAATGATGTTGCTTTATTTGAGTCTGATTCGAGCGTATTAAAAACTATTTTTGAAAAGTTTTATTCCAATGCCCATATCTATGTTTTAACGCAGGTCATTTTACGAGACAGAGTTTTTAAAGTGCGTGAAGAGCTCAGAACGATGGAAGAGCCAGAACCAGCGATTAATAAGTTGCTTTCAAGGCAAGAAGGCGCGATGCGTAAATCCCTCGAAAGCTATAGAAAAGAATTAAAAATTGAGCGGACGGCGTGGCAGGCTGTGGCATCCGATGGATGGGATAAGCAGGAGCTCGCCGATGAAGAAAATCCCATGAAAAATTTCAAAACAAGAAATCAAAGCCAAGCTGATACTATCAAAGCATATTTGAAACAGAATAAGCGAATACTGGTTTTTGCGGGCAGTTATCATGTCCCTCATTACCAAATAGCCTATTCTAAAATGATATTAATGAAAGAGAATAATCCTACTCCTTTAATGCTGCAAATGATTGCTACAACGAGCGTTGATGAATTTTTTAAACTTTGCTTATCGTTGCCGGATTCTTTTATCCAAGAGTCATATTGTGATGCAACTCTTTCCATTTGGAAAACTCTGAAAGAGAGTGGAAAAAGTTTCACGCTGCTCGTGAAAAAAGATCCTAAGAAAACATATGAGCCAATTATTGGTACTTTTAAAGAGTTCAAAATAATCCGCGAAAAAAATCTGGTTCCTACTAAAATTTAATTTATTTTTGCTGTTTAAATATTCTTTTATTTTGGCGAAATAATATCTTTAATTGGGCTGGTCTGAAACCCAGCTATTTAGATTGACGAAAAGGGCTATTTTTTATAAGTGCCTCTTGAGAGAAATTTTATGATTAGAGTGCTCAATATGAAAAGCATTGGCGTAGTTAAAGAGCTTAATCCGCGGGAAAGTCGGGTGGCTTTGGTTCCTCAGTCGGTTGCGCAGCTGACCAAAAATAATCTTACACAGGTAATGGTGGAAAAAGGTGCAGGATTTCGGGCAGGCTATAGCGACGAGGAATATCTTAAGGCTGGCGCAAAAATTGTTGATGAACGTTCAGATCTATTAAAAGAGTCTGCTATCGTGTTGGCGATCGAAGGCCGGGATTTAGATCACGACGATTTGCATAATAAAATAGTTATCGGCTTATTTGATCCTTATTTTAATCGCGAACTGTTGAGCTCGCTTAGGCACCAAAGAGCGACTGTTGTGGCTTTGGAATTGATACCGCGGACCTCCCGTGCCCAAACTATGGATGTGCTTAGCTCCCAGGCTAATTTAGCCGGTTATGTCGCGGTCATTAATGCGGCACAGCGACTCAATAAGGTAATGCCACTTTTCATGACTGCAGCAGGGACTATTAAGGCTGCTCGAGTTTTGGTGATAGGTGCCGGTGTCGCGGGGCTTCAGGCCATTGCCACCGCGAAGCGCCTCGGTGCTCAGGTATTTTCCTATGATGTGCGAGCTGCGGTGAAGGAACAGGTTGAGAGTTTGGGAGCTAAGTTTGTCGAGATTAACATCGATGAATCTGGTGAAGGTGCTGGGGGTTATGCCAAAACCTTGTCCGAAGAGAGTGCAGGCAAGCTTCGTGCTTTGCTCACTGAATTTGCCAAAGATTGCGATATAATTATCACCACCGCTCAAATCCCAGGACGAGCAGCGCCACGATTATTGGATGAAGAAATTTTTTCCCAAATGAGACCTGGTTCGGTTGTCATTGATATGGCCGCGAGTAGCGGGGGTAATGTCGCGGGCTCAGTCCTTCATGAATGGCTAAAAATAGGCAATGCTTGGGCTTATGGCGCCGAGAGTTTGGCGAGGCAAGTTCCCAAAGATGCAAGTTTTGCTTTTAGCAAGAACGTGGCGGCTTTGCTCGATTTGTTTTTGGCCGATGGATTTAATTTAAATGATGACATTTTGAAGAGCAGTACTATTTGCCACGAGGGCGAGTGGGTGAATGCGGCCTTTAGCTAAGCCCTCGGTGGTTTTATTTAGCGCGACAACTCCTCGCCCGCTTGCGGGAGAGGCTAGGGAGAGGGTGGAGACTCTGAATAAGGCTGATAAAAATATTATTTTAATTCTCGATTTCGCGGTTTTTGTTGCTCCGCCCTCACCCTGGGCCCTCTCCCGCAAGCGGGCGAGGGAAGGGTTTTGATTAGTCGATCAACATAGTTTTTCTGGGCCCGAAATCCCCTAAGAATAAGGACATTTTCATGAGTGATTTTTCATTAAACGATCTAAGCACCGGCATCTATGTCCTCGTGCTTGCCAGCTTCATTGGTTTTGAAGTAATTTCCAAAGTTCCCACCATGCTTCACACCCCGCTGATGTCAGGCTCAAATGCCATATCGGGCATCATTTTATTGGGCGCCATCGTGATGGCAGCTCAGAGCAACAGTGTGCTTGGAAGTTATGTCGCCTATGCCGCAATTTTCTTGGCCACTATCAATGTCGTGGGTGGTTTTTGGGTAACCGATCGCATGCTCGGCATGTTTCGTGCTAAAAAAGGTGGTTCCAAATGAATGCAACAATGTTTTTAATTGATGTGATTTATTTGTTATCCGCTTCTGGATTTTTTATATGTCTTAAAATGTTGTCATCGCCAAAAACAGCGCGCTTAGGCAATATGATTGGCGCTGGTGCCATGGCACTGGCAGTAATGGCAGTCTTAATGGCCGAGCGGCCCTCAGCGATAATGCCCATCGCTTTTTTTATCGGTCTTGGTTCGGTGGTGGGTATTATCACGGCCCAACGTGTGCAAATGACGGCAATGCCGCAGATGGTAGCCATATTTAACGGCCTCGGCGGTCTGGCCTCCGTGCTCGTGGCGGTTGCTGAAGCCTATCGTTTTTTTAACGATAGTACGCTTCATACCGACGGATTTTTTAGCTTCACTGCCTGGTTTAGCGTGGTGGTGGGAGCGGTTACTTTTAGCGGAAGCTTCGTCGCCTATTTAAAATTGCAAGAACTCATGTCGACGAGGCCCATCTTGGTGAGAGGGCAGCGTTTGTTTACTGCGGCACTTTTTGTGGTGACCTTGGCCAGCCTGGTTTTGTTATTTGAAAATCCCACCGACATGTTAACTTTTAGCATTTTGTCGATTATCGCCACGGTTTTAGGGGTTTTATTGGTCATTCCCATCGGTGGCGCCGATATGCCGGTGGTGATTTCGCTTCTCAACTCCTATTCAGGGATTGCCGCTCTTGCTGCTGGATTTGTAGTCAATAGCAATATTTTGATCATTGCCGGAGCCCTGGTAGGCGCATCCGGAGTGATTCTTACGCGTCTTATGTGTCAGGCGATGAATCGTTCTTTGATGAACGTCATATTTGGTGCTTTCACTCAAAGCGAATCGGCCTCGTTATCGACCGAAGAAAAACCCACCAAAGAGTTTCAGCCCATCGATGCGGCCATGTTGCTTGCGAACGCCTCAAAAGTAATCATTGTGCCCGGCTATGGTCTAGCCGTTTCTCAGGCTCAACGAACTTTGCGTGAACTCTCGGATGCGCTAAAAGCCTTGGGAGTTGAGGTGAGCTATGCCATTCATCCCGTCGCAGGCCGCATGCCGGGGCACATGAACGTGCTGCTTGCTGAAGCAGATGTGCCTTATAACGAGCTTTTCGATCTCGATGAAATCAATGGCGACTTTGAATCAACGGATGTGGCGGTGATCATCGGCGCTAACGATGTGGTAAATCCCAGTGCGCGTACTGACAAATCAAATCCTCTCTTTGGCATGCCGATATTAAATGCCGACAAAGCGCGGGCGGTGATCGTGATGAAACGAGGCAGAGGGCGCGGTTTTGCGGGGGTGGAAAATCCACTGTTTACGCTCGACCAGGCGGGGGTGGTGTTTGGTGATGCGAAGCAGTCGTTGTTGAAGGTGATTGGGGCTTTGAAAGAGGTCTAGGACTCCCTAAGGTTAAGCACCACAACTCCTCGCCCGCAAGCGGGCGAGGAGTTGTGGTGCTTGATTGTAGCTATTAGAATTCCAGGGTAGAAAGCTAAAACTCTTTATTCCAGGCACGCCTACCTGATGGGAACAATCATGCCAAAGAAATTTCTCTCCATCGTCGATCCTCTCCCAAGCCTCAATATCGCATCAGACACTACTTTAGCGCTTATGGCCGAGGCCGGTGCGCGTGGCCATGAGAACTTCGCTTGTGAAATCGGTGATATATTTCTCTTAGACGGGAAAGTCCATTTTCACGCGGCACCCTTATCTTTGCGGCCTGGATACCAGGAAAGTCCCCGTTATTCGTCGCCGCCCAGAAAGATGAGTGCCGATGAGTTTCAAGTGATTTTTATGCGCAAAGACCCACCCGTAGATGAGCATTTCATGGCCAGCTTGCTCATGTTGCGCTGCCATGATCCTAAAAAAACCTTGGTGCTCAATCATCCTGATGGTCTCTTAGTGGCGAATGAAAAATTGTTTGGCCAGCACATTGCCCATCAGTTTTTTCCGCCTACTTTGGTCTCTTCGAGCAAAACCGATTTCACCGACTTTATGGCCATCCACAAAAAAATCGTATTAAAGCCTTTATTTGGCGCTGGCGGCAGTGGCGTCATGGTTTTTGGTGAAGGTGATTTGAACCTCAACTCGGCCTTGGAGGTTCTCAGTGCAAACTATAGCCGCCCCATCATGGCGCAAGCTTATATAAAAAATGCTCGTGCGGGTGACAAACGTATTCTATTGTTGGGAGGTGAGCCTTTAGGGTCAGTTTTACGCGTGCCTCACCCGGGTGACCATCGAGCTAATTTTCATGCAGGAGGCTTGCCTGAGCCATGTGGCTTGACTCCGGCAGATATTCAAATTTGTCTTCATTTAAAACCCTATCTTTTGAAGCTCGGCCTTCATTTTGTCGGTATCGACGTCATTGATGGATTTTTGACAGAAATCAATGTGACAAGTCCCACCTGCATTTTGCAAATGGAAGCAGGCCTCAGCGCCAAGGTTATTGCCTATATTGAGGGGCTTATTGCCTAACCAACTAAAGCCATGTAGGGTCGTTATCTCATTTTTAATTGTATTAGTTTGAGGTTTTTATGACTAAAAAGTTGGATATTCCGCAACCGAACGAAGCTCCTGTTACCGAAAAAAAACCCACCCGGCATTTAAGGGCACCCATTGAGATTCGTATTGAGGTAACTTTGGGGCCTCAATCATTCACCGCTACGTCAAGAAATTTGGCCATTGGTGGGGTAAGTTTTGAGACCCTGGAACAGCTAAATATTGGCGACCATATCAATATTTTGCTCTACATTCCGGTGAGCAAAGATATCGAGCTGTTGAAGATTTCGTCAGAAGTTGTGTGGTCGGAAGACCAAGGTGGCTCATGGATGGTTGGCGCTAAGTTCGTAAAATTTGCGCCTGGCGATCAAAAGCGTTTACGCGAATGGTTGCTTGAATGCGTGCGGGCTTTAAAAGCGGGCAAGCCGATTGTTTAAATGCCGTTGCTGAATAACTGCGGACCATTTTATCTCAACAACTCCTCGCCCGCTTGCGGGAGAGGCTAGGGCGAGGGCAGAGAGACGCAAAGATTCGTGAATTTTTTTCATAAAAAGCAGCGTTTTTGTATCTCCACCCTCACCCCAAGCCCTCTCCCGCAAGCGGGCGAGGGAGCGTAGTGGTTCACTCCGCTTAGAATTCTATGCATGCAATAAGGCCTAAAAAAAAGGGCCTTCTGCGGGCCCCATTTTTTCTTTACTTCTGGCTTCTTTAAGCCTTGTTAACAAAATCCTTTCGCTTCAATCCCCATTCGCCCAGCTTGCGGCGCACGGTGTGCTCGGAAAGTCCGGTAGCGCCAGCTAACTCTTTATTGCTCATCATCAAAAAGTTCTGTTGAATATAACCATTAGGGTCACGCACTGGATCAGTGGTGGCGCCTTTCGGCAGCAATTTAGCGAAACTTACAGGCATTTCTTTGCTGAGGGAACTCAGCGATACTTTGCCTTTTTTCGGGGCGCTCACAGGTTTTTTGGCCGCAATTTTCATGGGCACTTTGGTTGGTAGAGGTTTGTTAGAAGGCACACTTTTTTGTGCAGTCATCACAGGTTTTTTAGGAGCTGGTTTCGCTACAGCCACGACTTTAGGCTTATTCATCCCTATCTTTGGGCTTTGTTTCTCTTTCTCAAGTTCAATCTGATTGAGAAGACCAATCACCTGTACTTCTGTTAAAAAGAGCTTGGCAGCCATTTCCTGCAAAGTAAGTTCAGTACGGTTTTTGCGAATGAAATCAAGATGATTAATGTCTTGCTTAACCAGCTTGCCCCCACCTAAGAGCGTGAGATTTAAGAAACCCGGGCGAGATTCAACCACGCGACCAAACTTATGCGCTTCATCGTCAAACACGAGGGAGCCGGTCTTATAAGCGTTCTTAATATCAGTTTTACTCTCAACCGCTTTTCGCACGTTGATAACTGCGCGCTCAATCAAGACTTTCCGCCATGCTAATGCGCTATTAGGACCTGCATCAGTTGATTCAGATTCATCGCTGCATTCAAGCTTTTCATCAAAAGCGCTGAAGTCATCTAAGTCATCGAAATGTTTATTAGTCAGTCCCATTTTTCTTTTACCCCGCCTGCAAAACTCAAGAAGTACGCCATTTTTTATCTCTTTTATTTGCAGTTTAATATTTCTTATTAATAGACTTTAACACTTAGCAATCTTGCCAAGATTCGTCAATAGAGGGCTTAAACAGGCCTTGGTCTTAAATGGACTAGACAATTCAGCATCTGCTCGTGGCCAAGCAAATTTTCTTATGTTAACCAAGTGGCTAAAGATCTGATTTTATTGATCAAAAACGTAGACGAGGTTGGCATGCTAAATAGTGGTAATGCGCTTAGACCAGCGATCAAGAAGGTTTTCGTGATCGGCGCGGGTGTGATGGGGCAGGCAATCGCGGCCCATATGGCCAATGCGGGCATTGAATGCACTTTATTAGATGTGGCTTCTAAGGAAGGCGATCGCAATAAAGTCGCTAAAGACGCGATAAAAAAAATCCAAACTAGTAAGCCGAGCCTAGTGTTTACTAAATCAACGGCTGATCGCATTAAAGTTGGTAATATTGAAGACGACTTGTCCGGCATTAAATCATCAGACCTGGTGATCGAAGCCATTATTGAAAAACTTGATGCCAAAGTCAGTCTTTTCAAGAAAATCGAACAATTGGTTGGCCCAAATACGATTGTTGCTTCCAATACCTCCGGATTGTCTATCGCCCAGATGACGGACGGGCTTTCGAAAGCATTTACCGAGAAATTTTTGGTCATGCACTTTTTTAATCCGGTGCGTTATTTGCATCTCTTAGAAATCGTTCCTGCCGAAAACACCAAGCCGGAAATTCTCCAGGCCATGAAAAAATTTGGCGAGGAAAAGCTCGGCAAGGGCGTTGTTATTGGCAAAGATACCACCAACTTTGTGGCCAACCGCATCGGCGTTTATGGCATGATGGAAGCCATTAAAGCGGTGACTCATGGCGGCTATAGCGTTGAGGAAGTGGACGCTATTTTTGGCCCGGCTTTAGGCCGGCCAAAGAGTGCGATTTTTCGTACGGCCGACGTCGTGGGCCTCGATACTTTTATTCACGTGGCACAAAACTGTTATGACAGTTTAAAATCGGATGAATGCCACGATAGCTTTAAAATCCCAAGCTTTTTGCAAGAAATGGTCAAAAATGGTTGGCTGGGGCAAAAATCAGGTCAAGGTTTTTATAAAAAAGCGGGCGATAAAATCCAAGTTCTTGACCCAAACACCATGACTTATCACGATCAAGCGAAAGTCAGGTTTGAATCCCTCGGCGCCATTAGAAATCTCTCTGATTTGAGCGAAAAGATTAATAACGTGGCCTATGCCGACGATAAGGCAGCAAAGCTCTTTTTTAAACTAGCTGCTCTTACTTCGGTCTATGCTGCATCGCGTCTAGGCGAAATATCGGACAGCATTGCCGATATTGACCGAGCACTCATGTGGGGCTTTGGTTGGGAAATGGGGCCCTTTAAAACTTGGGATGCCATGGGCGTGCGCCGCAGTGTTGAGCTCATGCAAAGCCAAGGCATCAAAGTTCCAGAATGGGTTTTGGCTATGCTTAAATCCGGGCGCGAAAGTTTTTATAGCGAAAATGCCCAAGGCACGACGCAAGTTTATAGTCCAAAAAATCGAGATCAGCAGGAAGTAAAGCTTTCTCCTCGAGAATGGCGCCTTGATATTCTCAAAAAAGATCCAAAAAAAGTTGTGGTCGACCTCGATGCCTATAGTTTGGTGGATGCAGGCAATGGCGCTTTGATTGTTGAGTTTCACACCAAGATGAACTCCATCGATCAAGATGTGCTCAATGGCATCAACGACGGCATTGATCGCTGCGAAAGTGGCCAGTTTGAGGCTTTAGTTATTGCAAATGAAGGCGCTAACTTCAGTGTCGGCGCTAATCTCTTGCTACTTTACATGGGCGCAAGTCAAGGCATGTGGGATGATGTCGACGCTATTGTGCGCCTCTTTCAAAATACTTGCAAACGCTTGAAATATTGCGCAGTACCAACAGTGTCAGCGCCTTTTCAGTTAACGCTTGGGGGGGGCACCGAAATTTCCATGTGGTGTGACCGCATTCACGCTCACGCGGAAACCTATATGGGCCTCGTAGAAGTGGGAGTAGGGCTGATTCCTGGTGGCGGTGGCAACATCGAAATGGTGGCGCGTACCTTGAAAGGGGCTATCGATAGTCCCACCTATGTGACGGAGCATTTGCTCATGCGCAGTCTTGAAACGGTCGCAATGGCTAAGGTAGCCACGAGCGCAGCTGAGGCTAAGGAACTTCTGTATTTGGCCGACGCTGATACTTTTTCGATGAATCGCCGCTATCAGTTGCATGATGCTTGCACTATTGCGGTAGCCATGGCGCGCTCGGGCTACATTCCACCTGCTCGACGAGAATTTAGGCTTCCAGGCAAAAATGCCCATGCAACTTTTGCCATGGGTTTACGCTCATTTTTGGATGGCAAATTTATCTCCGAACATGATTATAAAATCGCCCTCAAAGTGGCTCACGTGATGACCGGCGGAAACACCAACTCCACTAAAAAAATCAGCGAAGATGCTTTGCTAGATTTGGAACGTGAAGCCTTTTTGTCGCTGTGTGGCGAAGAGAAAACCATGGCGCGGATCGCCTATATGCTGGAAAACAATAAACCCTTGCGCAACTAGGCTGTGAGAGAGGAATCAGAAACATTATGATGATGGAAAACGTAGCAATTTTAGCAGCAGTTCGTACTCCTATCGGTCGCGGAGGTCGAGGGGCTTTTAAAAACACTCGCCCCGATGAGCTCGGTGCAATCACCATTAGCGAAGCTCTAAAAAGAGCCAATGTTAGTGGCGACGAGCTGGAAGATATAATCTTTGGCTGTGCCATGCCAGAAGCGGAACAGGGCATGAATGTGGCCCGCATTATGAGCCTGCGGGCCGGTTTGCCCATCAATGTGTCGGCTGCCACTATCAATCGCTTTTGCGCAAGCGGCCTTCACGCGGTTGCTGATGTAGCGAAGTCGATTGAAGTGGGACAAATTCGGGCCGGGCTTGGGGGCGGCGTGGAATCTATGTCCATGATTCCCATGGGTGGTCATAAACCGAGCGCTAATCCTTATCTCATGGACCATTATCCGGGGGCTTATTTGCCTATGGGGCTGACGGCTGAAGAGGTGGCTAGCAAGTTTAATATTGGCCGTGAGCGCCAGGATGAATTTTCGCTGTCGAGCCATCAAAAAGCCTGCACTGCGATCAAGAATGGTTCCTTTCGCGATGAAATCGTGAGCGTTCAGGTGAAGGAATATGATGGCCAAAAAGAATCGACTTTTTCCATCGATACCGACGAGGGCCCTCGCAGCGATACTACGCTTGCGGCTTTGTTGGCCTTGAAGCCAGCTTTCAAAATGGGAGGCACGGTTACCGCCGGCAATTCCTCACAGGTGAGTGATGGAGCAGCTTCGGTGGTGCTTATGCATAAGGCTGAGGCATTGGCGTCCAAGAAAAAAATTCGCGGCTATTTTCGGGCTTTCGTAACGGCAGGGGTGGATCCCACCATCATGGGCATTGGGCCTGTTCCGGCAGTAAAAAAGTTGCTTGCCACTACGGGTCTAAAAATAGATGACATTGGTGTTTTTGAACTCAATGAAGCTTTTGCGGTTCAGGCTCTTTATTGTGTCGACGAACTTAAGCTCGATCTAAAAAAAGTGAATCCCTACGGAGGCGCCATTGCGCTAGGGCATCCTCTCGGCTGTACCGGAGCACGTCAAATCGCCACCATTATTCACCATATGGAGCGGAATAAGCTCAAGTACGGCATTTGTACTATGTGTGTCGGTGGTGGTATGGGAGCTGCTGGATTAATCGAACTGGCTTAATGCTAAAGGCGGGTAGAGTGAGCAAAAGAAAGACCATTATTGTGGTGGGTGGCTCCCATGGTGGCCCCAGTGCTGTGGCTCGTGCCCGCCAAACAAACGAATTTGCGCGGATTATTTTGATCGAACAAGCCCCCCAAGTGAGTTGGGTGCAGGCGAGTTTGCGCTATCACTTAATCGGCGATAGCAACATTGATCATGCGCTTCGTGAAAAAGATAGCTATTATCAACAGCGCTACAATGTCGAAGTACGCACCAATACTCGCGCAGTTGCTCTCGATCTCGATTCCCATTTTTTGTCGATTGAACATAATCATCAGCGTAAGCGGATCCATTTCGATGCGTTGATTTATGCCGGCGGCGCTCATTCCAACGAACTCGATGTGCCAGGTCTCACGGGCCCGCGAATATGTCATTTCCGTGACTTGCATGATGTTTCACTCATAAAACAAGCTCTCAAAGAAGGCGCGAAAACTGCGACCGTCGTGGGTTGCGGTTTTTACGGCGTGGAAGCGGCTTTGGCGCTTAAAGCTTGTGGCCTTGCTGTGCGAGTTGTTGAGATCAAGAAACGCATTATGCCCAGCTTCTCGATGAATTTTGCCGAGGCTATTGTTGGAAAACTTAAGGAACAAGCCATAGGGCTTTCCTTAAACTCAAGCATTGATGAAGCAAGCCCCATCGATGGCGGCGGCTTTTCCTTGACGCTTCATAGCGGCGAACAGTTCGAAACCGATTTAGTGGTCGTTTGTACCGGCATTAGCCCGAGAACTTCGTTGTTGGCAGATGCAGGGGCTGCGCTCGATGCCGACGGTCTCATTCGCGTCGATGATAATATGGCCACCACCTTGCCGAATGTTTATGCCTGCGGCAGCGCGGTGAGTGTGCCTATGGCTGTCAGCAATCACAAAAAATGGATGCCCCATCCAACCATAGTTTTACGCACCGCTCACATTGCCGGTTTCAATGCGGCGATCGGCGATATCGGTCACAAGGACCGCTTGAAACCTTTTTGCGGCACCTTAGTCACTGAGATTGGTGATACTTCTTTCGCCCGCACGGGGCTTCCTGAACACGAAGCGCGTTTGCTCTTAGGCGACAAAAATATTTTAGTCGCGACGGTCTATGGCTCTGCGGCAGATAGCTTTGTCTATCAGCAAGAAATGTGCGTGCGTTTATTGGTTGATCGCGCAAAAAATCGTGTCGTTGGTGGCGAAGTTTTTGCCAAGAAAGGCGTGGAGCGCACCATCGATTTATTGTCGGTGGCAGTTTGCGAGGCGTGGGCGCCGGATAAATTAATCGATCTCGATATGGCTTATCTTGCCGACTCGGGTCCGGCTTTTGATCCTTTAAAAGATGCCGCCATGCGCGCAAAGATGGCCATCGCCGATAGTGAACATACTTTGTCGGCCGAGAAGCTTGCGCTGTGGCTTGCGAGTAATTTTGATTTTCGTTTAGTAGATGTGGGCGAAACGCCCATGTTATCAGGACGAGCTCAATCCAAAAGTTTGCATTTGCCGCTGGAGCATTTGCGCGATCGTCTCGGTGAGCTTGGCGACGGCGAGACGCCCATCGTGCTTTATTCGAAATCCGGTCATCGTAGCTATTTGGCGCACCTGGCATTGAAGCAACGCGGTATCAATAACGTTTATCATCTCGATGGTGGTATGGCCACGTGGAATTTGGTGGCGAGAGAGTAGGGCATGAAAGCTTTTTATTACGATATCGTTTGTCCCTATGCCTACATGGCATTTAGTTTTCTTCATCGCCACGATGTTTTTAGGAAAGAAGAAGTGGCCTTAAAGCCGATTTTGCTTGGGGGACTATTTAAACTCATGGAGCAGCCCGATAATCCCAATCAATTTTTTCCGGTCGCTAAAAGTGACTATTTAAAAACTGATATAAAGCGTCAGGCTGATTATTTTGGTGCGCCCTTATCTTTTCATGGGCGTCACCCGGTGAGCTCGCTTAAAGCCATGCGTTTGTTAATTTCATGCGCGCAGGAAATGCGAGAAGCGTTGACCGCTCGACTTTATCAGGCTTATTGGCAAGAGAATCTCGACATTGATAGCGACGAGGTGATCGAAAAAATCGCGACCGAGTTTAATTTATCTTTGGAAAATCCAGCGAGTAAAACGGCCTTGATCGAGGCTACTGATGAAGCATTTCAAAGAAAAATATTTGGCGTGCCAACTTTGCTAGTAGACGATCGCCTTTATTTTGGCGCCGATCGTTTGATTTTATTGAAGGAGCGTTTGCATCTTGAACTTTCGGATTATCCATGGACCTCGGGCCAAAAAAAGATTGATTTTTATTTCGATTTTGCCTCGCCCTACAGTTATTTAGCCTTCAAAGAGGTAGTCAAATCCAAAGCCAGTTTTAACTTCATGCCCGTTCTTCTCGGCGCTATTTTTCGGGAGCACAATGTCACCCATATCCCCATGCTGAGCGCCCATCCTAATAAAGCGGCATATTATTTAGAGGATATGAACGATTGGGCAAAGTATCGCGGGCTAGAATTTAAGTTTAACGACCATTTCCCGGTGCGCTCGGTGACTGCCAATCGCGTATTTTTACTCGAGCCGCGCGTAGGTGAGTCTATTTTTGATGCGGCGTGGAGCAATAATTTAGATATTGGCGACGACAAAGTTCTCATTTCGGTGCTTAATCATGCAGGATTTGACGGTGAAAAATTAATTGAAAATTCCCAAGATCAAGCGATTAAAGATCAGTTAAAAACCAATACGACCGAAGCGGTGGAAAGAGGGGTATTTGGCGTGCCAACTTTTCTGCTAGGTGATCATCTTGTATTTGGACAAGATCGTTTTTCATGGATCAAAATGCATTTAGCGGGCAAAGCCTAAAAATTTCAGGGAGTAAAAACCATGTTTAGTTGTGCTGAATATATTTGGCTGGATGGTGCGAAACCGACCAATAAACTAAGAAGCAAAACCAAAATTGTGAGCATTGATGGCCCTGCTATGTTGAGTGATTTTCCTGATTGGAATTTCGATGGTTCATCAACTTATCAAGCTTCGGGCGACAAATCCGATTTGGTACTAAAGCCCGTTACTTTTGTGGACGATCCGATTCGAGGCCCTGGTCATCATTTGGTTATGTGCGAAGTTTTTAATATCGCTGGTGAGCCTGTGGCTTCCAATACCCGGGCGCGACTAAGACAGCTCTCGAGCGACAGCGCCGATCTTGATCCTTGGATTGGTTTTGAGCAAGAATACACGCTATTTTACGAAGGCCGCCCCTTAGGCTGGCCGGAAACTGGATTTCCTGAGCCTCAAGGTCCCTATTATTGCGGCGTGGGTACTGGCCGCGTGCATGGCCGTCAAATCGTTGAAGAGCATATGTCGTTATGTCTCGATGCCGGTTTGATGTTTTTTGGTATCAATGCGGAAGTAATGCCTTCGCAATGGGAATTTCAAATTGGTCATCGCGGTTTTAGCGAAGAAAAAGCCGACCCATTGACGTGCGCTGATCATTTATGGATCGGACGCTGGTTACTGCATCGCGTGGCCGAAGAGCATGGTGTCGTCGTGAGTCTTGATAATAAACCCGTGAAAGGCGATTGGAATGGCGCCGGCGCGCATACCAATTTTTCGACTAAATCCATGCGCGATCCAAAAACCGGATTAGCAACCATTGAAAGCTTCATTACGAGCCTCAAAGCCCGTCACCAAAAACATATTAGCAATTATGGCGCCGGCATTGCCGAGCGCCTCACCGGTCACCACGAAACCTGCGATATCAACACTTTTAGAGCAGGCCCCAACGACCGCGGCGCCTCCATAAGAATCCCAAACAACGTGGCAGAGCTAAAATGCGGCTACATCGAAGACCGCCGCCCGGGCGCGAATTGCGACCCTTATGTGGTAGCAGCATTGTTGATTGAAGCGATGCTTGAGTCGGGGGCGCGCTAAGGGGCTTTTT
>CAYJDW010000064.1:0-15438 GCA_964368985.1 uncultured Myxococcales bacterium
AAATGTGCACAGAAAATAATGTGGTTAATGCGATAAATCAACCGGTAATAATGGGTTTTTTTAAGCAGCGAGTAGAGTGTTTTGAGGGGATGGAAAATAACTATAAACGTGATTGGCCAAATATGACCCCAATAGAATATAATTATCTCAGATCTAATCGAGGTTTTTTTGCGTGCAGCAAATAACGCATAGGGTTTTGCTGATGGGGGTTATTTATGTTTGGCCGCAAAATATGGGGCATGCTTAAAGCAATCGTTTTCATGGCTATTTTTTCGCTTGATGCCGAAGCGATTATCGTGAAGTTGGCAGATTTGCACACGATGGCGAAGCAGAGTGATGTGGTTATTCACGGTTATGTGGGCGGTTCAAAAGTTACGCGAGACAAACATGGCCGCAATATTACCTTAAGTGAAATCGAAGTTGTCGATGGGCTCTACGGTGCAAAGACTGGTGAAGTTATCACGCTTTATCAGGTGGGTGGTGAGTCAAATGGTATGATTTCGCCCATTATCGGCGGCCAACGCTATGAGGTGGGCTCTGAGCTCATATTTTTTGGCCTCAAGCTTGGTGAAAAATTTGTAAGTTATGGCGCTGGTCAAGGTAAGCTCGATGTCGATCAAAATGCCAGCAATGACAAGGTGCGTGAGGATCTTGGTGATGTGAGCGCAGTGGATTCCTATTCTTCAACGAGCAGCAGTCCTTATCGTCCCTCACCGCTCACTTTCTCTGATGTGAATATTCTCAAAGACGAAATCAGACAAATGCTCAAAGAACGACGTTAAGAGGTGGCCCATGAAAAATGCGCAATGGATAATTTTTGGGTTATTTTTGTCATGCACGAGTTATGGCCATCGCTATGTTTGCAATGGCTTTGTTGCGAGTGGCGAAGAACGTAACGATAAATGCGGCGTCTGTGATGATGAACACGCGGCTCGCTGGCCGAACCCCAATATTCCCGTGACAGTGAGCAAGAGCCCTTTGCCCCAAGCTATTAGTTTGGCTGATTGGGATGGCGTTGTGGATAAAAGCCTGGCGGCTTGGAATGATGTGAGTGGTTCCAATTTGCGATTTTTCAAAGTGGATGCTGAGAACCCTCGCGATTTTGGCGGCGACGACTCCACTCACGAAATATTTTGGATCGATGATATTGAAGAGTGGCGAACTTTTGTCGGCGTGGGCGAATTTGGTACCCTGGGTGCAACCCTTCCTCGCTATAAGTGTGGCGAAGAAGAAGGACAGCCTCGACGAATTTATGATGCCGATTTGGTGTTGAATGGTTTAAGGCAAAAAGACGGTACGCCAATTATTAACTGGCAAGTTAAGTGTGAAGATGATGATTGTATTTCCATTCAGACCACTCTGGTTCACGAGCTGGGCCATTTTTTTGGTCTTGATCATCCTTGCTTGATGTGCAGCACTTCCATCATGAGCGCGAGAGCTGGCTTTGATTTGATGTACCCAGTTTTTGACGATATGGCAGGCCTCAGGATTTTATACCCCGATGCTAGCGGTGGCGGCTTTGGTTCTCCTTGTAAAAATACCAAGGAATGCTTGGAGGGTAGTGAATGCATTGTCGACGGTAGCAATGAATATTGCTCCAAAAAATGTCGAGGTGATCAGGACTGCGAACTTGGTGCAATTTGCCATGAAAATGCCGGAAAAAAATTCTGCACCTTTATGGGAGAAAAATCGGTGGAGGCCCGCAAGCTCGGAGAAAATTGCAGCCGAGTCGAGTGTGCTGAGCCTTTTGCCTGCGCTGGTGCGGTGAGGGGCGAATATTATTGCTTCATGCCATGTCTAAATAAATCTGATTGCCCATTAGAGCAAAACTGCGTCGATTTGACGGGTGGCGTGTCCTTATGCGTAACCATTAAGAAAAAAGGCGAAATCTGTGATGGCAAGGCGCTTTGTGACCACAATTTGTATTGCATTATAGAAGCGGGAAGCAACCAGGGGACGTGCCATGAGGCATGTGGTCTCGTGAACGCCTCCGGCAGTGGCTGTCCAGAAGGAGAGACCTGCCGGATCTTTGGCCCAGGGGAAGAGCTTTGCGTCCCCCTAAGCCTGGCTCTGGATGAAAGCTCCTCAGGCTTTGAGAACGCAAAACCCACCGGATTAGGTCGCTCTGGCAAGGGCCCGGAGTCGCTTTCGGGC
This sequence comes from uncultured Myxococcales bacterium, assembly GCA_964368985.1. GTDB lineage: Bacteria > Myxococcota > UBA727 > UBA727 > JABDBI01. Next base: position 2,155 of record CAYJDW010000064.1, read on the forward strand.
TGCAGCGCTCTAGGTTCGCCAGAGGGCCTTTCATGGTGGCTCAGCGTGGCTTTAGCGATGTTGCTCGTTCGTAGGCGTCGGCAGATCATAAGCTGAATATATTCATATAATTGTTAAATGCTTAAATCGGCTGCTTAAATTAGGAGCTTTTTGCTCCCAATTTAAGCCGATAACTATTTATATAGTTTGAGGAATATTATGAATAAGCTGATTTTAAGCATTATTGTTTTATTATCCCTATCGACTGCTGGGCTTACAAGATCAACTAATCAGGACGTCGAAGATTTAATTTTTATTGCCCATGATGACTCGTTAGAACTCAGTGAAGAAGCAGCTGATTCTTTCTGCCGAAAGCCAAAAAATTTCCTAGGGGATATTTTTTCAACCATATCCAAAGGCGTGGTTGATGTTTCATCAAAACTTTTTGATACCGCCAAAAGGGTCGCTCCTCATTTAAAAAATGGGATTGGAACGATTGCCTATTTAGCCGATGCAGGGCTCGATAAGATCGATCCAGAAGCGCTGGCTAAGGTATTGAAAGTTGCCTCCGATACCATCTTATTTTCTGCACCCGTCTTAGGAGCTCTCATCGGCGTTGAAATTCCTACCAGCGCTTTGGATAAAATATCTACCTACGCAACTCCCGCTAACGTCACCTTAGCAGTGGCTATGGCTAAGGGTTTAACTGGAGCCTCGAAAGCGGTTTTTTACACCGATCCCAATGCAGAAAAAACCACCGTAGAAACAGCTGGCGAAGTGGTGAAAAGTGCCAGCGGAACGGTCGCAGCTTTGATAAAATATCTACAGGACAACGAAGGAAAAATCAGCAAGAACGAAGAAAATGAGGTTAAGGCCGCTATTCAAGAAGGTATAAAACTCATGACAGAAATAAGATAATCGGTTGGTTCTTTTGGTGGTGGCGAACCGAAAGCTCTCGTGCATGGCATCGCAACGCTCGTGATCACCAACCGCACACCCGTAGGCAGTAGCAAAGAGTATTTTCAACTAGCCACTCAAATTTTTGCGGGGACGATTGAGTGAGGAAGCTCGCTCAATAGGCGCGGCAACTGCCCGAGAAGATAAAACGGCAAGGAAAGAAGTTGAAAGGGCTGTTCGGTGAGGCTTGGCAATGCGGAGCTCACTTTTACGGCTTTTCTTAGCCCTTTTTCTGCCATGAAAAGTTGCAAGGATTTAAGAGTGCCGTGAGCGCCCGCTTTTACCTCTAGGGGCACGACGGTGTTTTGGTGCGCAATGATGTAATCGATTTCAGCCTGGGAGCCTGCTTGATCACGGCGCCAATAGTACAAAGCCGGCTCAATGTAAAAAGGCTCAATGGTCCGTAGCAATTGGCCAACTACTTGTTCGGCGAGGGCGCCTTTATTGACCAAAGTAATTTCATCCAAGCTTTGAATTTGCGACAGACCAAGTCCCAAGGCGGCGCAACACAAGCCAACATCCAAAAAAATTTCTTTAAAGAATTTCTCTTTTCGTTCTGACGCCAAGGGAATGCCATTGGCCGCCGTGCTAAAAACTGAATGACAAATGCCTGCCTGATTAAGCAGAGTAACAGCCTGTCTCAAATTATTGGTGTGAACAGCCTGGTTTACCTGGCTAAAAACAAATTTCTGTCCTAATAATTTCGGTGTGGCCCACATAACTTCCTCAAGCCTTGGCAGCGCTACGTTACCGCGATATTTTGCAAAATCAGCGCGATAGGTAGCTAAAAGATCGTGCTGAATTTGGCTGACTTTTCCGGTGGATGAATCGGCGCACCAACTAGCTACCGAGGCGGGCATGCCGCCCACCACAATGTATTCTTTAAATAACGCCAAAAGCTGTTGGTGGATTTCTGAGGGGATGGTGGTGTTAATACGAAAATCCAACAAATATTGATGCATAAGGTTTTTCCCGCGCGCCCACAGGAACTCTTCAAACGACAATGGTTCAAGGTGCATAAAGCTTACGCGGCCCACCGGCATGCTGAACTCATGATCGTTGAGGAGAAACTCCAGTAAAGAGCCCGCGGCGATAACGGGTAGCGTTGGCATTTCTTCAGCAAACCATCTGAGTTTGGCGAAAAGCTCGGGCACCGCCTGGATTTCGTCTAAAAACAATATGCTGGTTGCTGGTTCAGAAGACACGTTGAGAGAAGCTCGCAGGCGCGAGAAGGTTTCGTGCGGATCGTTGGAAGAAAAAAGGGACGCTAGTTGAGGATTCCTTTCAAAATTGAGCTCAATCAATTGGTGATTCGTTGTTTGCGCCAAATTGCGGGTAAGCCATGTCTTGCCCACCTGCCGCGCCCCGCGAATAACCAGAGGTTTTCTATTAGGAGTTTTCAGCCAATCGGTCAAAAACGGTTCAGCAGTTCGTCTCATTGCATAATCTCCTATTTCCCATACAAGAGATTGTAGCATAATAGGTCTAAAATTACCAAAACAGCCGGCTCTTTTTTAAGGTTTTCCGCCAAAAGAGACGGCTGTTTTGGATGAGTGAATCGGACTTTAAGAAAATTATCGAGTTAAATCAGTGGCTTAACGCTGAATCCGCAAATTATGGATCACATTCACCCGTTTAAGCTATTTATATAAACGAATTTCTTCGCGACTATGTACCACCAAATTTCTGATCAAATAATCCTTGGATAAATGCTTCCACAGTAGCTGCGCCGGCCTCAGCTACCACACTAGGAATTTCCTTAATCATATCGGTAACCCCAAGTTTTTCTGCTAAAGCTGCGGCCTTGCTAAATCCCCTCTTGGTTAAGTCAGCAACGGTTGTAAAACCTGCTTTCACCTTACCAGCGGCGCTTGAAAGCAAGTCCTTAATTGATTTAAAAGCAGAGCCTATGGAGCTGAGAAAAAACATTTCGCCATTTTGTTCTGACAAAATAAGTCCTTGCTCAAAGCTGTTTTGGAGCTCATCCATTTGATCATCACTCAGGCCTACCAGGCTGCCGTCTTTATCTAATTTTTCCATGAACGTGGCCGAATCAAAAGCTGCTACATTAAAGCTGAAAAATCCCATTAAACTAAGTGCCGAAATAATCATTATTTTCATTTTAATTATCCTTATTTCTTTGCGCAATTATAGCTAGAAAAACTCCTAACCATAATTACTTAGTTTTGGTGGCGTATTATTGCATTAAAGATGTCCAAATTTGTATAAAAATATAAAATAGTGACTGTTTTCATGGTATTAGCTTGGCCGATTTGAAGTTGACGATGCGAGGTTTGCAGGAGTTCGGCATCGCCTTCAAGAAAGAATATGGCGGTTTTGAAAACTCCGCTCATATTGTGACTAATCTTCGTCCAAATATGTTGAGGGCCCTCGGGCGGGCCGAGTATTATTGCTGCAGGGTGCGGCTATGGACTGATTGAGGGACAACTTTCTTGTTCGATCCATAAGCTCCCTTTCTTCCGGCTTTGAGAAGCATGGAAATAAAAAACTAACAAAAATGGCTTTAATAAGGTCTCAGATTTAGAAGAGTCGAGAGGTTTCTTATGCCAAAAATGTTAGTGAGAATAATGCTTATTGGGTCTTTGCTTGCAGCAAATTCGATAGGGGCCCTGAACAGTACTTTGCTTGAAACCTGCAAATCTACCTTTTATGCTTGTGCCCAGAATCTCGCGCTCGTAAATGTAACCGATTACTTTGAAACTAACTGCACAGAACCTTTTAACGATTGCATGAGTGAACTGCTTTCGGTGAATGCTCCCTGGCCACAAGAATGTTATCAGGCAACGGCTGCATGGGAAAATTGCTATATTTCCCTTGGCTGCTTTGCAGGCATTCTTGTCTTCAATAATATTTTGGCTCCTGCATTATTTAAAGGAGCTGCCTGGGGGATTACCAAATGTATGAAAGTGGATCCCGAACGACATTCGATTCTTCGTCGTATTGGCAAGGTGTTTGGTGTTTTTTTTGATGAGAATAGAAATGGAGAAGTAACAGCGACCGAAATTATTAGTCCCCAGAGTTTCGTAACTTTTGTTGGGCTTTCTATTCCAGTTTATTACGTATTTATTGCGACTGACATGCAAGCAAAATGCGATTTTGCGCGAGCAGTTGTTAAGTGCGCTATTCCTGGATTTGATGACGATGATTTTTGTCACGCAGATTAATAAACGCGCTAAGCAACCTTCATCATCTCAAACTGTAAGCTATATGAGCTTGGGATTTTACTCGCGAAGCTCTGAGCCCTAAAGACCGCCATGTTCATGGTATCGAAAGCGATTACGCAATGAGATTAACGCGTGTACATGAATTTAAATTTGAATGGGTCATAGATATTCACTATATCTACCCAGGTTTTATCTGTTTTTTCTACGTCGTTTCCTACGAGCAAGGTATCGCTTTTACTTAACCACAAACCAGCATCAGTATCTGTCCGTAAATCCATATCCTTATCGAGTTTACTTAAATCATAATTTTCATTTACATCGGAAATCATGCTCTCGCTAATCTCATTCTCTCTGAGCAATGAAATTAAATTCTCGACCGTAAATTTCGATCTTCTGTCAACATCTACTTTTATCAAGTTATTTTTACCCAGATTTATAAGAATGAGTTTCCCGAATTGTGGGTAAAGCTTGTTGGGGTCCGATTTATCGATAAGAGTAAAAAATCGGTTATCGAGGAGTCTGAGTTCCGTTAGAGCTCCTGGGCCCAAATAATCGACAAATCTATCGACTAATAAACCTCCCAGTTGCTTCGCTTCAAAGCTGAATAGTTTTTTTAGAATGGGCAAAAATCGATGACTATTAGGTAAACTAAAAAATTGATTAATACCGGACAGAATTGAATCAAGTTTATTGGTTTTATTGAGTTTTCTTGCTTGTTCGTAAACGAACAAGAGCTTGTTTGCCGGCTGATTTATCTGGGAATTTAGGTCTGAATTACTTTCAGCATCGTTAAAAACCAGTTTTAAATTATTAAGAGTTTTTAAGACTTCATTTGGCGTTTTTTGAAGATGTTCTATAAGGCGTAGCCTAGAGCGGAATAGGTTTATTTCGCGTAGTTCCTTCGGTATGTCTGAAAACTCGTTTGGTTCTGCTATACCAATGTCATGACTTATCAAATCCATATCTTGCGGGCTAAGCAAGTTATATGCCTTCTTAAACAAATCGAAATTAGTGCTTAAGCGTTGGGAGCTTGATGTTGTGGGAATTTGATAGATATCGAATTTTTTCGACTCGAAAGCGAGTAACAACATCATAGCGTCAATGTTATATTTTCGACTTAGCCCAATCACGGAAGGATGAGAAACCTCGTCCAAGAAAACTAAAGGTGAATAAACATTACAAGTTCCTAGATTGCAAATCCCCTCAACAATTACGCCACCCAAAGCCCCATATCCAATAACTTTTATATTATTTTCACGCGCGAAAGATAGGTCATTTTTAACCGAAGAAAGTTGAAGAGAGCTATTGTCTAACTTGTTTTCTAAAACTTCTATTTTTAAATTTTTGTTAATTTTTTTGAGTTTTTCAATAAAAGATTTTATCCCGAAGTTTAGGTTGCTAGCACCAAAACTTTTTACCATGCCATTTTGTATGAGTGTTTCCACATAGGTTACAAAATCACGCGTAAAATCGCTGTCAGCATCATTGTAAAAATCTTCGGCGGAATGAAGCATGAGGTTATCGATGTATCCCATAGATTCTACAACACTATCGATAGTGCTTTTTACTTCTTGTAAGTCTCTCTTTTTGTAAGGATTTATTTTGTAAACGATATACAGATTGCTTCGGTTATTTGCTTTAAAAATAGGCGCCAAAACTTGTATGTTTCTGTACATGTCGGCAGTGTCAAATAGGCGGTAACCTTTATTTATGGCGTCTTGAACCAGTTCGGCATTGCCCTGGTTAATGTGCTGAGTCCCAAAACCTAAAATAGAATTAGGCGGCATTGGGTCTGCATACAATAAAACCTGATATAAATAAACGATACTAATAGCAAAAAACATGCTTTTTATCATGATAAATATCCAATTTTTAACTTACAAATTAAGCTGGGTGGCTCTCGAACACTTGAAATTGTTGAGCATTGTAAAATGTACTAAAACCCTCATCTAAACGCTTTATTTTGATCTACTCATTCTGATACCTTCTTAGGTTTTGCTAGGTAGCAAGGAGTTATCGAGAAGAAAAAACGTTAAGGCGAGTTTATCTCCCACACGTGCTTGCATGCGGTTTTCATTATCGAACAATGTCCCATAACGGCAAAAATCCTATTATTTTTAGGCGGCATAGTCAGGTAAATTCTAATATTATTATGCTCCATAAAGACAAGCCCTTCTCAGACATTTTGGTCCATCGTCATCAGCTCCAGCGCTATTGAGTATTTCGATTTTCTCCCTATTCTTGAAGAGGATTCTAAGTTTTTTATAATATTTTTGTTAATGGCAAAGGACCAATAGTGTATTTCGATAACTTAAGAGACGATAAAAATGAAAATAAACCAAGCTCCTGAACTACATGCCTTTATCTGCCAATTTTTTGATAGCGATCCAGAACAGGACGAAAATCATACTCGAACATTTATAGCTGGCACTCGGGAAGAGCAGCGGCAGCGACTGATTAGGCAGACCAGGCTTCTATTGGCAGATACCGAGATGCCGATAGATGAATTAGGGAGTGAGGCTAATCGCTGGTTTGCCTCCTCCGAAGAAGCTCGTAGCTGGCTGCTCACTATTTTGAGTATTTTTGAAGGTGGCAAGACTGGAGAGGCGCAACTCGTTAAAGATTCAAACGGAACTCTGTTGTGCGAAGATGATGCAGTTTACGTGATTAAAGATCTCAAAGTTAAAGGCGGCTCAAGTGATTTAAAGCGGGGTACTTTGATAAAAAGAATTCATTTGATCGATGATTCCGAGGCTGTCGAGTGCCGGGTGGATGGCACTACTCTTGTGTTGAAGACTTGTTTCCTAAAGAAGGCCTAATTTTTCAAGCAATAAACAAAAGAAAATCTTCATGAATAAAATAATATTATTATGTTCAATATTGTGCTCAGTAATTGGCGTCGCTCAGTTTGATTCATTAAACAGTATTAAAGTACCTCATTCAGTTTCAGTTTCTAGTGCGCTTAATTGGCGAGATTTCATTGAGCCTAATGAACCTAGGCCAGGGCTTTTTGGTTTGTCATCTCTTAAGGATCCGAAAGCGAAAGGCTTGCTGGTGTCAGTGGGAACGATTCGCACGCTGGTAATTTATGCTTGGGCTGATCATATTAGCCATTTATGGATGGCTGATATTGATGAAAGAATCGTGCAATTTAATCGAACTCATTTGAATTTTATTAAATGCATAGCTGACGAACATCCTGGAGATTTCCACCTGCAGCGAGTTCGCTATATCGCCAATCTTCATCGCGTTGATGTGAGCTCAGCGGAGCTTTTAAAATTGGCTCAAAATAAAAACTTTTCAGCTCAAAATATGAGAGAAATAATAGATCAGGTTGAAGGACCTGATCTGAAAAATAAATTTATAGAAAATAGTTGTTTGAATAAGGCATTTAATGAAAGCCGCGCTCTTGATTACATGGCTTCTTACAATACTTTTAATACAATGTTCAAATATCAGAGTGTCGAAGGTGAGCGTTTCTATTGGGACGATGAGCTTCAATGGAAAAAGATCATCGACGGCATCAACAATAATACTATTGCGGTGAGCAGACTAAATATTGCTCCGACGAGTTCGGATGATAACGATGATTTAAACCTTATGCTGAATTTTATTGAAACGAGTGGTTTAAATTGGGGCATATTAGATGTTTCCAATATCCCGACTTTTCACCACCGCCAAAGCAAGGCCAATAAGCCTTGGGCAGAGTTTCTTAAGAATGCGCGGACTAAACCATATAAAGTTTTAGTAACGCATCAGAAGTCTTGCCTTTTTGAATATTGGACCCAGGACTTTGACCGCTTTTTATACTATCTATGTCCAGATTTAGCGCTCGAATAAATAAGAGCCCCCACAAAATATCTCGTTCTGACGGGTTTTTTTCATTTTATTTCAAGAACGAAATGGACCTCCTGGGAAAGACCACTAAGGCGATAGTTGATGGCGACTACGGCGTTCGCATTAAGGCTTTGTTTGAGGCTGTTGAGCTCTGCAATCATCACGTTGGCTTGGGGGAAGGCGCCATTCGATAGTAGGTAGGTCCCCGAAATGGGATCCATCGAAACAAGCATATTGCCGGTGGGGGCTTGCTGGGCGCTGATATCCGACAGATAGGCGCTACTATTGCGATAAACAAATATCTTGGCAGAGGGATTTAGCGACCAAACGAAGTTGCAAAGCTGAATGTGTCGATAAAGTCTTCTTAGAGAATTTACTTGAATGGCCTTTCTTTCGGCCAAGGGCTTGGTCATCTCCTGCGCGTCCTCGGCCGAGAAGGAGTAATCCGGGTCGATCAAAATTATGTTGGAAAATGCTCGGCCTGTCGGAAAAAGCGAGGCCAAAATTTGCATCTCAAACAAGGCTCCACCGGAGGCATAAAAAACCACTGCATCAATTTCTGATTGCCCCACCTTCTCGGATGCTTCCAAGAGCCTCGTTAAAAATGCCGCGCGAGCACCTTCTTTAAAGTTTTCCAGGCGCTCCAACGGACATTCTTGGGGGCACTTTTTGGTCCTATCTCGAGTGCCACATTCAGTGAGAAGAAAGAGGGGGTGTTCTTGCGAGGAAGCCAGGAACAAAGACTCCACGTCCTGCCAAAGCGCGGCTTTCTTCTTAGCGCTGTCGGCTAAATGCATGGTTTTTAGAGTTTCCAGCCAAGGGCCAAAATACTGAAAAGCCCGTTGCTGAAAGTTAGAAAGATCGTTGGTTAAGCTGTTTATTGTTTGATCTTGATTAATCGCGAGGGCATTTTTACTGCTAAATACCATGCCGTCATTTGGGGTTAAGTCAATGTTATAAGAAGCGTAGCCATGGGCTGAAATTAGTAAAAATAATAATAATTTTTTCATATGAGCCCTCTATATAAAGATGTTTTGGGCAGATTAATTGCTGAAACGCGGATGTAAAGCCACAGCTAGCTCCGTTTAGACTTTAGGTCGGTTGGCAGGGCATTCCTTCCAGGCCGCTGTCGTCCGCAAGCGCTTCAACTTCGGTGCAAGCCGTGGCCAAGGGGGCCAACTCCAGTTGCTCAGGCAGGGGAGGAGGGCTGATTTCTTCGCCGCCCAGGGCCGCATCAATGATACGACCCAAACGGCGTGTGGCGCGGATCCATCCTAGAATTACGGCCAGCATAATGCCAATGATGTAAGGCGTGCTAACCACCAGGCCGCCAAATATGAGGATCATGCTTTGCAATACCAAGCTTGCGCCACTTTTGCCTGAGCGGGACATGACGCCGTCGATCACGGCTTTGCCTTTCAATTTGGAGATGCGGGAAAGGGGGATAAAAGCCATTTCTTTGGTGGAATCAAAACACGAGTATTTAGTGCCTTTGCTTAGGCAATTCTGAACCGCGCCTAAAAACACGGCGATGGCCAAGGGCGTGGTGCCTAAGAGGCCACTCAATCCGAGCAGCTTGTGTTCAAAAGTGACGAATATGAAGAAGGCGAGGCTTGTGATCAAGCTTACCACCGGCGTCAATAGCGCGGTTTTGGTCCAGCCAAATCGGCTGATTAGAAAGGCGACAAAAATCCCGAGCAGGGTGCTTACCACCCCGATACAGATGGTGAGGGTGTTCATGTAATGGTTGAAGTCGGTGGGCGAAGAGAAAAGCAGGCGCAGCTGTTCCTTCCAAATGACCTCAACTGTATTGATGACGAAAAAGTAAGCAATCACAATGATGGCCAAGTAGCGCAAATGCCGGGATTTTTGCACTTCTTGGAAACTTTCCTTAAGCGAGAACTTGATAGCCCCGCGCTCCTCACCCGGTGTCAGCTCGGCTTGTGCCCTGATAGCCTGTTCCTTGTTTGCCAGCCGATACAATAGCAGCGAAAAAAATCCGCTCGCTACGATGACTAAAATCATGCCCTGCTGACTGCTCTGCCAATCGTTTTGGAAAACATTGGATACGAAAATGTTGGCCACCGAGCCGGCGGCCACGGCGGCTATATTGGAGGCTACGCTTAAAACCGCATAAAAACGAGGAGCTTCCTTGAGAGAGGTGATTTCATTGATGAAGCCCCAGGTTAAGATAGAGAGAACTATATTGCTCCACAGCTCGGCGATTATGTAAAAGAGGGTAAAGCTCCAGTATTCGATCATGGCGATAAAGCCAGCCAGCCCCTGGGGCAGCACGCCACGCAAAAAATTACCCAAAGAAGTGAGATGAACTGCTTCCCGATAGGGATAGAGCACAAAGGCATATACCAAAAAAAAGGCCAGAAAGGCCGTTACGATCACATAAAATGTAGTGGAGCGCGATAAGCGGCTCGAAATTTTCGCGTAGCCAAAAGTGAAGAAAATCGCCATGGGCAACAGCGTCCAAACTTTGATAAACGGAATCACCGCCGCTGATGAGGCGGTAACCACCACCGTGTCTTTCATGCAGCGTAGCATGCTGTAGTCAAAACATACCAAAAATAGCAAAGCCGACAGCGTTAAGACTCGTCGTACTTCGTGAGGAAATATCGGCCATAGTGTAGTTTTTAAAAACTCAATACTAAAAACAGGTTGACATTGCATATATTAGTCTATTCTTATTTTTCAATATTTAGTCACAGTTACCATACAAGGAATTTCGTCCCTGAAAAGTGGTTGCTACAAAAGAATTCCGTGCGGGCAAGGTTTGAAAGAAGGGGAGAAAGGGTTCTATTCCAAAAATCATGGAAACACAGGGGCTTAGGGGCTCGATATCTTCTAAAAACCTGAGGAACATCGTCAAGTTTTTTTAAAGAGCCGGCTCGGGGGCCAGTGATAGCGGCTGAGAGTCAGGTAAAACACTCGATTTTTAATTGGCGATGAAGAATGGTTGTTGAACAAGATATTGGCGAAATAAACCCCAAATAAAGGATTGTTTCAATGTCTGCCCACTTCAAAAAAAACCATGCACATGAGGAATTTAATGGGGAAAAACTTGAACCTTCTCGTGGTGGCTCTTTGGGTGATGTGTTGGTGCCTGTGCTCTTGGTCGACAGATACTGCGTCAAGTGACGAACTGCAAAAGTTGCGGTTTGACTTCCGTAATGAGGCCGTGTGCCCGATTTGCTTGGACGAATATGACGATGAAACGGTGATAGTCGTCGCTGCTTGTCAGCATGCCCTGTGTAGCGACTGTTTTGCTCTACTCCCTGATGGCCATAAAGAATGTCCTATTTGTCGTCGCAGCCTTGATTCGCCATGGATACAAAGACTCTCTTTCCGTACACTCAATAGCAATGAATCAATTTTGCTGTGGCCTTTAAGTTTAGATAGCGAAGAGGAAATGCTTAATAGGCTTTCTCGTCTCAGTGATCTCATGCAGGATAACAAAATTGAAAAAAGTGTCTTTATGGGCTTATTGGATCAAGTACCGCTTCTGATTATGCATGCACAATGGCGAGGATGGGTGGGGCTCAAGCAAGCTTGTTTGGAGCATGCACCCGTCGACACAAATGTTAATTATGATTTCCTGAAAAAAGAGTTTATCCATTCTGTGATTCAGAGTGGAGCTCGCTACGTGTTGGTTAACACGGGCTTGTCAGAAACGTCTTTGGCACAGGGCAATGCTAAGGAACGGGAAAAGCGTGCGGTAGCTTTGTCTATTGCGCAAATGGCCATGATCGAGCGTATGGGAGGCAAGGGAAGAGTGATTTATCTCACGGACTCACCGGTAAGCGATGCCTATGTTCGCTATCTGTATCGCCTCATCAATCGAGCGCAATTTAGCGGTGACGGCGCCATTGGCTTTGAAGCCGCATACAACGCATTCGAACGTGAATATTTGGATATCGTCGATATCCGGTTTCCTAGCGACGAAGGTGTTGTCGGGATGTTGCGCACAAGACTATTTCGTCTAATGCAAGACAAAATCCGCAACAGATTTGTCGGTATCTCTGCACACTGCTTTGGACCGACATTAGACACTCTCGCAAACAAATTGGGAATTCCTTTATTGCTCACCTCAGGCCAACTCAGTTGGGGAAGCAAGAGTAAGAGCCGTCAATGCTTCCTCGCTGCCGGCATTCGCCATCCACGCGGCACTTATTCACCGGCATATTCAAGGGAAGCTGTGGTAGATGATATCTATCGTCTTTTACAAATAATTCCTGGCCGCAAAGTCATCATAAAACTAGATAGGTCCGCTGCAGGATATGGCAATAGAATTTTGCATTTTAAAGAGATAACTCCTTATATGGACGAGGACACAGCTAAGCTATTCATTAGCGAGCGCCTTAATGACGCCGAGGTTTTTCCAGAGTCTTTTATGAGTCGTCTGGAAAGGAGGGAGGGTTGGCCACAACCTGAGGGCGCCATCGTTGAAGAATTTATTGAGGGCTGCACCTCGTCTGGGGCTAGCCTGTACGTGATTAACGGGCCCAATGATGTGTCGGTGAAATACACTTATCAACAATTGCTATCGGGCGCGGACAACACTGTTTATGAAGGATCTTTAGGTCCCACAAATAGCCACGACATTAAAGAAAAGAGTAGGAAAATAGGCAATTACTTGAGCACCCAAGGCGTGTGCGGACCTATGGGAACGGATTTTGTGAAACGCACTCGCCTTGGGAAAAAAAACCTTAGCTACGCCGTTGAAATTAATGCTCGGATGACTGCAACCGCATACCCCTACTTCACCATGGAAACTATTCTCGGGAAAGACCGCATGAAACGTAGGTATATGAAATCGTTTGACAAACTAAGGTTTGTTGTTTTTAATAACCGAGAATATTGCGGCGAGGTCAACAAAGATTTCTTCGGCTCGTATTTGTTAGAGCACAAAGATAGCCTCGACGTCCAAACCGGCGAAGGTTGCATCATACATAACGATACTCTCTGCACAGGCCAGTTGGGAATTAGCTGCGTCGCCAAGAGTATGGAAAAGGTGGAGGCACTTTATGAACGCTTTGTCGGATCAGTTCAGGATTACCTCGCCAGCAAATTCTCCCCTCGCTATAATGCGCCCGGTCCTTTGCTCCGGCAATAATTTTTGCTGCCTAATCCGCATCACCGCAGTCGTCATCGCAATCCATATCTTCGCAAGCTTCCGCGCAGACCTGCACGCATTTACAAAAACCACCGCAGCAAGCGCCTAAGCATGTCCCACAATCTTTCATAACATCACAGCATTGCTCTGATGTACAACACCAGGAGGGGAAACATGAGAGAGCAGCTTTGTTGATGGCTG
>CAYJDW010000065.1:0-4134 GCA_964368985.1 uncultured Myxococcales bacterium
TGTTTGTTGAAGAAGCTCACCGTCACAAAGCTTTGGGCAGCTTCTTGCTCAACAAAGTAGAAGCAGAGGCCAAGGCCATGGGGGCAAGACTTGCGCACCTCGATACTTTCGATTTTCAAGCCAAGGATTTTTATCTGAAGCACGGCTATGAGGTCTATGGCGCGCTTGAAGACTGCCCGCCTGGGCATAAGCGCTATCACTTGAAGAAGGTGTTATAGCCACCGATGGCAAAGTAACCCTACATTCATACTGGAACTCTTCATGCTCGAAAAACCTGATCTCGCCGATGACCTCATCATTTCCCGCGTGCAAGACGAATACGATCTAAGTGTCGCCACATTGACCTTCCTCCCTCTCGGTGCAGATCCGGACGCCGCCGTCTATCGACTAGTCGCAGATGATGCAACGGCATATTTCCTAAAACTGCGCAAAGGCTTCAACGAAATCGCCGTAAAGGTCCCCCTCTTTCTTAAATCACAGAGCATCCAAGAAATCATCGCTCCCTTTGAGACCAAATCTAAGCAACGCTGGGCAGATTTTGGTGAGTACAAGATAATTTTGTATCCCTTTGTCGAAGGAAAAAATGGATTTGAAACTGAATTATCAGACCATCATAAGCATAGACTTGGCAGCGCACTAAAAGCTATTCACAAAGCCAATCTCCCACCAGAGCTAAAAGGGCTTCTTCCAAAGGAGACATTTGCTCCACAGTATCGTGAAAGCATGAAGGTCTTTTTGGCACTGGTGGAAAATCAGGCTTTTCATGAACCTGTCGCTATGAAGCTGGCGGAATTCATGAAATCAAAGCGAGATGAAATAAATCATCTTATTGAACGGGCAGAAACATTGGCATTAGAACTTAAGTCTAAGCCTTTGGAGCTGGTCCTCTGCCATACCGACATTCACGGCGCTAACATTCTGATCAGCGATACGAACGAACTATATATCGTGGATTGGGACGCTCCCCTACTCGCGCCAAAAGAACGGGATCTTATGTTCATCGGCTGTGGGATTGATGAAATATGGAAGACTAAACGAGATGAAGCTGTGTTCTACGAAGGCTACGGCAAAACTGAAGTTAACCTCACAGCACTAGCATATTACCGTTATGAACGGATCATCATGGACCTGGTCGAGTTCTGCAATCGATTGTTAATGACCGACGAAGGGGGGAGCGACCGAGAACAAGCCTATCACTGGTTCACATTTATTTTTGAGCCTGGTCGAACTATTGATATTGCAAAGACTACCCGCTTGTTTTTGTAGCGGCAGAGATGAATTTGGTTCAGGAATCGACAGCTCGAATAATTTATCAAAGGCAATTGCTTTGGATCAAACTAATGAGGTCCATACCATGCAGAAATTTAGAACCAGTTTCTTTAGAACAATTTTGCTAGGCTTATTCGTGTCTTTGAGCGCTAGTGCCATGGACAAAAAATCCGATTTAAAAATTGTAACAGGGGAAATAAGACTCTCTAACCACGATGGAATTCCATGCCCACGAATAGAGCAGCTTCTTCCTCATAGCACACTGTATATTCATCCGGCCTAAACACGTCCGGAGGGGCGGTGGTCATTTTTAGTGACTTCAAGATGCTAGTTATCACCCTTGCTTCCTTTATGAAGGAAATTATCTGCATGCGGGTAGCACCGAGGGCAGCTCAACACATCAATATCAAACACGCGCCACATAAGATCGGCGAACTTAGGTCTACATATCTTGGTCTTTAAGTTGTCACCACTTTTTTCTGTGTGGGACAGCACTTCCCCTCTCAGTTCTGCGTTCGGGCCAAGAAATCCGTGATATCTTATTTGATTTTTTCGTGGTGCAGGTATTAGTGCTACTAATCTTTCAAGCAAATCAAAAGGCGAAAGCAAAATACTCGACGTTCCATCCCGCCACGACGTTTTTAATAGCAAAATCAAATTCTGGCCATCGGGTGCCAATTGCAGTCGGTATTGAGTCCTCTATTTTTTATATACTGACTTGTCATAGCGATAAGCATCCAACTCACTTTTAGCCGATTTTTCGACAAATTGCTGCGATTGGCTAGCAATGGCGACGGAGGTGATTACCGATGCGTCACAACCTTATAACCTGGAAGTACAAAAATTTGACCAGGCAAGGGTATGTTCCCACCAGCGCCTTAGGATGAGCGATAAATTATGAAAAAATATGTTTTGTCCATTACAATAGGCAAACCTATTCCAAATAGATTTGGCATTAGAAAGAACTTCAGGAGAATATATGAGTGGACACTGTACTAGTGGCTTTGAGATGCTATATTCTCACTTAATAACTATTAACCAACCAGAAAAATGGATCAAAATTTATGACATATAAAAACACCCTTATTTTATGCTCTTTAACAGTGTTTTTGATGAGCTGTGGCAATCATTCAGAGGTTAAAAATATAGAATCGAAATATTTAAATACGGATTTCAATGCTAAAACTCCTGGTGTTTTCTTGGCGACTAATTGCCAATCTGATGGTCAAGCGAAGATTCCAAGAAAAATAAAATATTTAGGTTTAGGAACAATTAATGCGGGCCACGTAATAGGTGATTTTATTCGTGAAGCTCCTTGTGGCAAACAAAAGCTCACAGCATCAGACGTAGATTTTGGTTTTACTGAATGTGGGTGGACAGCACGCGGAGAAACTAACGACGGCAAAGAATTTGTACGCACCGGTAAATTAGAAAAAGGCGCACTAGTTTTTTTGGGAGGTGATGATATTTTGACTGAACATCTCATATGGCTTGAGCTAGTGGCTACCTTATAGTTTTTAGCCTCCCAAAGTGCTAGAGTATAGGAACCATAAACGGCTTTTTTTCATTTTGCCCACCCTACCGGAAGGCCCATAATTTGGAGCCAGAACAGCCATCGCTTGCTCAAAGTTTAACATTAGCGCAATTATGGGTTCAGCTTCGAGAGCAAAACCCAAACCCAAGCCGTTTAAGAGCACGTTTGCTCCAAAATCATGATTTTAGGAGAATTGCCACTAAAAACTGGGATGTTAAATTCTAAAACCATTCTATTGGCAAATATTAAAAAATTCTATGGTCATGGTGTCGCTTTCATCAATGTTTGCTATACCTTTTTTTAATCTATCTGTTTGACGTGGGTCGAGATATGATTTGTGACCTCCATTTTTGCATTTATTTAATAAATGACTAGCAATATCTTTCATAAAAGCAATATTGCTCAAACCCTCTATGCTATCCTTCTGGGCAACATCTTGTAGGGGAACGAAAAAGGCTCTTAAAATTTTATCATCATCGATTTTCAGTTCACCATCTATCTCATTCTTATTAATAGTAAAATAATGGACATAGCTTGAAGCACCATAACGATTAAATTTAACGCGATTCATAATTGCAAAGAGTTTAGGTCTATCGATATTTGCTGTGTAACCGACTTCTTCTTTTAGTTTGCGAGCTGCTGTAGTTCTTACCAACTCGCTAGGCTCAGTCATGCCTGCAGGAAAGCCTAGAAGACCTTTTCGCGTTTTTTCCTCGACAACAAGTACATTATCCCCGTCCAATACCAAAACTTGTGCCGAACTTACGGCTGTAAAAGGCGCTGGTACAGAAACACCATTTTTAATAATGAACTCAAATCTTGGGGTACATGCATGCAATTCAAATCCCGCAGATTCAATCGCATTGATGAAATGGCTCTTTTCATAAGGAACATCAATTTTAATAACCGGATTGTTCTCCTGAGCGTTAACGCAACTGATAAAGCGCTTAAGCTTTTCGCTCAATTCATCTTTATTCAAATTATCAATATTAAGAAGGACGTCACCAAAGCTATTCTTAGTGTATTCGATGCCGTCACACTCATAAGAATAAAGAGAGTGATTCAATAAAAAAGAGCAAAGAATGGTTATGGTTTTAATATTGCGCACGAATACCTCTACATATTTTTGTTGGAATCATTTTCGTTATAGCTGATATATTAGCTAACTTCTATACTCGTTAGAACAAGGCCCCTCCCTTCCTTTTTAAGCATTTTTCACTGAATTTTATCTGATTTTCAAAGGTAGGAACATCAATTGCGCTTTAGTCACTTCTCCTTTGAGCTACGTGGCAATTTGGCATATCTTGTGGTAGATTGTCGTGCAGTTAATG
>CAYJDW010000065.1:4234-15148 GCA_964368985.1 uncultured Myxococcales bacterium
ATCAACAAACTCATCGATAATGCAGGCATATCTTTTTCTATTAAAAAAACTGCTATAGAAAAATGTCGAGATGAAAAAGAATATTTTCTTAAGTTGATAAAATCGTTTGAATCAAAAGATTTGCTTGCAAGTTTTATACAAAAAATTGCTACGAAAAAAATCTTTGAGAGCTATGATGTCGGAGAAGGAAGCAGGGATATTTCAATGGTTGACTTCGAAGTTAGTGTGTACCACCGCTATCATATAGATTTTATTTTTAGAGAATATAGCAATTTATATTAATAAAAATACGAATGGGCGATGTAAAAAATATCTAAAACAATCCCTCAACGACATTTGCGCTCTCTTCTTCGCTTGGCCGCGCATACCTAAATATTTCCCTTACCGATACATTCCTACTCAGCTTTTGGGCAATATGAACCCCATGTTGGTCAGTGACGCGCTTTAAAAAAGTATGGCCTAACATATGGGGCAATACGCTTACAAATATTGTTGACATCGGTGCGGTGCAGGCGATTGCCACCGAGTACAGGAACCATAAACGGCTTTTTTTCATTTTGCCCACGACTAAGGCACATTGGTGCCAAAATCATGATGTTAGGCAAAAGAATAATTGGCAAGAACGCGCCGTAGCCTTTGATGCTTACATCGACAAGGCCAGCCAGCATAAGCCTGGTTCTTTAACTATTCCTAATAATGACTGATAAAATATGATTTTTTTTATTCTTTAGTAATTGATAATAATAATCCTTATGATACTATAAAATCATTATGGCTTTACTTCGGATATTATGAGCAAAAGCCCCTTTTAAATAGAAATTTATGCAGATTCAAAAAGAGGGGATCCTAAATACTTGCCGCCATCTGTTGTTGGCCCAGAAAAATAGTTTTTTATTTGAAAAAAATAGGTTTTAATATATGAGAATAATATTGGTGTTTTTATTCATGAGCTTATCGCTTCATGCGGCTCCTCGTTTTGATTTTATTTTAAAAGAGATAATTAAATTTCAAGAGTTTAGACAAGAATTTCATGAAACCTTTAAGCTAAAACTAAAATTAAAAGAATATGAAAAAAATGGGTTAATATTGAGTGCTAATGATGCAATAAAATTGAGTAAAAGCGTTGATAATACCGTAGCAGCAGGCGAAAAATTTATAGATACTCTATATGAAAAAGCACAAAATATTTCTCATGATTCTTCTAAAGCTGTTTCTTTATTAGAATTTCTTCTTGAAGAAAGGTTTGATCTTCTTTTCGAAACAGCAAAAAATGCTGAATCATTAAGTAATAGTCCTATTTATATTCCTATTCAGGACAGTAGTTTATGTGAGCAGTATTATGGTGATAAAGATAAATCTGAATTCAATCAATATGTGAAAGAAAATAATATATATTTTTATCAATTTAAAGTCTTATTAATTAAGAAAATTTTTCAATCTCTTCAAATAAATGAATTTAGTAAAAATGCTATTAAGCTACTTCGCGCTTCAGTGCAACTTGTTGATCTTTTAACTAACAAAACACAAGAATTGGGTTTTGCAGATAATTGTGGCGGTTATTTAAAATGCATGATTTATAGTAATGATTTTAAAATGAGTAGTAAGCATGCTGCTGTAGCAATTCGTAATGGTGTAAAAAGTAAAACTTGGGAAAAAAATAAAAAATTATATGATATTTATTGGTATGAAACTCATTTTATCGCCAAAGAAAGAATAAACCTCTTCAAAGGTCTTGGTGTACCAAAAGGTCACGGAATAAAATATTATACTACAGATTATGAAGAAGGTTTAGAAAAAGATGATTTGCCCTTTCCTGATTATCTTAAAGAGCCAATTGAAAGGCCATTTGTCGAAAGTGAATCTTTTTTTGCTACGGTAAAATTTGAAGATTTTGAAGATGATATAGATATACTACAGGAAAGCAATCTTCCTATAGAAGAACAGCACGCAGAAGTAGCTGTTACAAATGACGCATTAAAAGACAGTGAAAAACAAGATAAAGAAGATTTTTTATATCCTGCTGGTGTGCGTAAATTTCATGATTTAACGCCATATTCTCCTTATGAAAAACTTAATTTAAAGAATAAACAACAAAATTTGATTGATAAAATTTTTGATTCTAAAGCTTTTTCTACTGTTTCTTATGGCGAGTTTAAGAAATTATGGAAAAGTCTCGGTGGAACAATTATTGGAGATAGAAAAACAGCTCATAAACAGTTAATAGGCCCTAATAAAGAGCCTTTATTTGGTGTTTCTGCTCATGGTGATAGTCGAACATATGGCAAAAACACTATAAAATATTTTAGAGCTGCTCTTTATTATATAGGTGCTAGACCCTCTATTTGACATCCTTGGGACTTGTGATCCTGTAAGAGAGATTTAGCAATTTGCCTCTAATTTGTTTTAGACCGGACGCTATCGTAGGCCTAAACGAAACAGGGGCTTTGCGATATTAATCGACATGAATAGACAGCTTTTGATGCACTAGGGGATAAGATTTAATTAATCGGATCGTGCGCTTGAAGCCTTCCACATAGGCATTCTGCTGGGGATTGCCGTGTTGGATATAGCTAATGTCGATTTCCTCTTTTCATGCCCAATCTTTAATCTTTGAGCGGATGTACTCAGGGCTGTTGTCGCAGCGAATTGTTTTGCTTTGCCCTTGCCATTATGAGAGCTTGCTAGCTTTTTTGGGCTAAAAATAGGCTATTTTAGACGAATTTTCACTGGGCCTTGGTCCCAAGTGATTTAAAAAAATGATTTTGACATTACCGATTCTTTGAAGATTTTGCAAAAGTCATTCACTGATTTTACTGTTGCTTCTTGAGCTTTATCCGACCTAGATGCTAATGCGCCATTACTGAATTTATCTAATCATTCAGGTCTTTCATTATTTACATAGTTTAAATAATCGGATAAAGGGTATTTTGCTTCAAGTCTTTTATTTTCTATAAAATGCGAGACCAAGCGAAATAAATTTTTATTCATAATTATTATATAACAATAAAAGAGGTTAAAGTGAATATTTTCACACCAATTATTTTCTGTGTTTTTCTCATGCCCACCATACTTTTTTCTAGCCATACTGCTGTTCCACCAATTTCGTTGCAACAAATACAAGCGCAATTTAATGTAGATCTGAAAGTGGCTGCGAAAAACTTGGGAGTATGCGAATCAGCTTTTAAAAAATATAATAGACATTACGGAATAAAACGTTGGCCGGGTCGTATATTTATATCACTTGATAAACTGATAGGTACAGCAGAGTCTCAAGAGGAACGAGAAATGCTTCTAAAAAAAAGAGGAGAACTTTTCCTTAATCCGAATTTGAAGTACACAGATCTCTTAAGTAAAAGCGCTTTGAATATGTTAAATGAGCGACATAATAAAAACAAAGAAAAAAACAACACAATAACACCATTGAATAAAACTAAAAATAAACGCAAAAACTACTTAAAAATTAAAGATAAAAACTTAACTTTTAATCCTTTATTTGCAAATTTACCATTTAATAAAAATACAACCAAAAGTACTGTTGAAAAGATTGAAATAGATCTTACTAGAGAAGACTCTGCAACGGAGATGGAGGATCCAACTATTAATAACAAGAATGATGCAACAAATACCTCACTCGACGATATAGACGATACAGGAATGGAAATAGATCTTACTAGCGAAGACTCTACAACGGAGATAGAAGATCCAACTGTTAATAACACTAATGATACAACAAATACTTTATTCGATGATATAGACGATAATACCAGCGAAGAGTACTCGAATATGAACGAAAATGATGTCATAGAGTTTCATAAACATAAAGAAAATTCTCGCTATCTGATAAACTATAAGAGACTATTTGATAGCCTAGAATAATAACCGCTTTGTCCTAATAAATAGGATCTACGTAGCTGTCGAGCGAGCTTTTTTCCCAGAACAACTCTCTTAGGAGAGTTCATGGATTATTTTTGAGTCTTTGCTAGTTTGATCTGAAATGAGCGACTATGTCGCTCGTTTGATCAACTATTTCTAGGGAGAACAAATAATGCTTCAAGCAAGGTTTTTTCCCTTCCTAATTTCGCTGCTACTGAGTACACCTTCTCTGGTACAGGCGCAGGTTTTGGATTTGAAGCTAGCGAAAGAAAGCCTAAAAGAAAAAGATTGGAAAACGCATCGTGGAATTTCGCTCTATGTCGATTATCTGGTTGGTGATGTCCAGGAATTAATGACCCTTGATGAGCATGATCATATTTTAGATTTGGGTGCCGGAGAAGGGATATTTTCAAGGCAAATGGCCGGAAAACTTCAAGAGCGAGACTATCCTCAATTTAAGGAAAGAACAGAACAGCAGATTCCAAAGCTCACCTTAGTAACATTTGAAGATCATGATTTGGGTACTCCTACAGAAAAATATAATCCCTTGGTCGGAAAACTTTTTGAAGAAATTCCAAAAGAAGATTTACTTCGTCTCGGAAAAATAAATCGGGTGTATGAGCTATGGGGCGTATTGGCTTATACCTACCACCCTATTTTGGTCTTGAAAGAACTTTATGCAATTATGGAAGATAAAGGAATTTATATAGTGAAAACGGGGCCCCGAATATTCGATCATCCTCAGCGCAGTAGGATGTATGCAAGCCTAGTAAATAATGATTCTGGTCAGCTTAGTCTCGTAGATTGGCTTAAGCTTCATGTTAAAGGGTTTCATGTATCTTTAATTCACGAGGGAAGCTACTATGAAGCGCTTAAATTTGTCAAAGATGAAAGTATAGCATTTGATGCACCTGATTTAATTTTTCAATACCACACTAAGGGATGCGAACCCCGCCCACGTATCTTTAAAGAAAGAAAGGTCATGCAGAGTAAGTACTAATAGTAGTGTGGCATAAATGCTTCTTGAAAAAGCCTTTATACGCGTAGGCGCAAGACAAGTATTTCTGCGATAAGCCCTAAGATAATTGCCACTGCACAAGCGAGTTCTCCTGCGTAATTAAAATGAACCAAGATTGATGCAACGGCTAGTGAAATAAAGACATTCAGTAGGGTCGAACTATATAATCCACCAATGTTGTTTAGAAACAATGAGAAAGCCCTTGGTAGACATTTTGTATCACGGTCAAAAGCGGCAAAATTAATAGTAGTTTCATGGTCATAAGCGATGGCACGAGCAGTGCTTCATTGTTGCCGAGTAATAGACTCAGTATAGATATTCCGCTTATCGCAAATCCACTGCAAGAAGATGCCGATAGCGATGGCGACGGCGGCTTTGTTAATACCCTTTGCTAAAAGCGTGGTGCCATTACAACACGTAAACCACTAACGATAGTTAGGCGCACAATTATTAGAGTATAAGTAAAATAAAGGCCTTTTTTTAAAAATTCTCTTTTTCCTAGACCTAGTATTTGGAGCGCAAAATAGCCATTTGGGTTAAAAAACTTAACATAAGGCCTCTTATGGGTTCGCCTTCGAGAGTAGAACCAGGACCCAAGTCGTTTAAAGAGCACATTGGCGCCAAAATCATGATTTTCGGCAAAGTATTACCAAGGACCGGCCCTCCCTACATAGAATCATCTTCACTCAAGCTGATCAGTTTAGGAGGCAGAAGTGCTTGCACCATTTCAGGAAGCGATACATTTTTTTCTTCCGCTAGTTTTTCAAGATGCTCAACTGGCCATTCCAAAGTTCCAGGATAGTGCATGCATAAAAATTCATAAAATCTAGTTATATATTGTTCTTCGCCTTTAACAATAGAATATATTATTTCATTAATCGAGAGGTCAATTCGATCGAGGGATTGATAATAAAATATAAATTTTATGGCTTCAACATTAAGCGTCACAGCTTTCTGCAGAGGCAATAAATGTTTATTTTTATATAAATTAAGATTTTCATCTTCAATGATTCTTTCACTTTGCTCTCTTGAAAGAAGCCTATGTGTATATTCTGCTAACTTGTTATAGGTTTCATCACTCTCTTTTGTAGACAGGGGAAAATAATTGCCAGCTATTATCGCGTTTTTCATTTTTCGTGGACTATGTGCGTTGTTCCAAGGCAGTAATCCAGGAGACAGCATTGTATAGAGTATAACTCCCATAGAAAAAGGATCACGCTTGCTTAAATCTTGATTGATAGATTTATTAAAGCATTCAGCGGGCATATAAGGAAGCGAGCCACGGAAATAGTTATGTTGACACGGTTTTTTATTAAAAAATTTTACAAAACCAAAATCAATAATCACTAATTTTAAGGTTCCCGATGTATTTTTCGTGGTCATTATATTGTCTGGTTTTATATCACAATGAGCAATCCCTAATTCCTCGAGGAAGCTAAAAACTGAAACTAACTGAGATGCAAATTCTTTTACTATATGACTATCTAAAGGCTGTTTATTCTCGATATACCTCAGTAAATCACCCTCTTCTATTAAGTCTAAAACAATATAAAGAGTGCCAAATTCGGTGCCATTTTTAACAAAAAAAGAATCGATCAAGTTAATGACATTAGGATGACCTCCCATAGCCTTAATATAGCGAAGAAAAATTACTTCTTGATTATATTTAAATTGCTCACTAAGGGGAACCTCGATTATTTTAATAGCGACTGGCTTTTGGGTTTGACGATCTATTCCTTTTACTACCTGGCCATAACCGCCTTTCTCTAGCAATTCTTTATATTCATATTTCAGAGAAATGTCGTCGGTACGATTAAAAAAGTGAGCGGTGAATACTTTGTTGCTAAGAAAGATTAGCCCAATTAGAATCAGTATATTTTTTTTACTCATACTCATCACATTTTAGTAACAGCAACAGTGCCTATGGCTATGCTGGTGTCTAGTGTCTGATATTAGGGCTTTTATTTCTAAATAAAGTAATTGATATCCCTAATACCCATAAATTGTTGGGCCGATCCTAAGGAGAAGTAGCATAAACCGTTTTTTTCATTGTGCCGGTCCTTAGTGGGATTCGCCAAAGACCATGATTTCTGGACTAATGTGCTGTTAAAACGATTTGGGCTCTTGAAAGAGCGGGAGCCCGAACTCGAACGAGGGCTTGAAACTATAGAGCAAGAGTTGGCTGAAATTAGGGATTTGCTTCAGGAATAGTTTATAGAGGCGTTTTCAAGGCCGTTATGCAAGGGAATGGAGTTCTGAAACTCTGTTCTTTCATCAGTTAGAACCGAACAATAGGAAGAAGAATAGTTCAGATGATTCAGTATCTCGGATACTATGAATTTTGTATTTATAGTTTGATGGAGCCATATATTTCTCCACCTCAAATCTGATGGGCGGGCAAGCAGCAAAGAGTGACGATCGCGTTATGCGAGCGTGGCTAAACAAGTAAATTTTCTATTGTTCATGAAAAGAGACTGTAAATTATTTTGCATCGTTTTTGCTTTATTAATACCCTAGAATATCATTACACTTAAAACTTGGATAATACGATGAAGACTTTCTTTCATTCTCTTATGGTTGCCTTTACCTTGCCTCTTGCTCTTCAAGCAGCTATTAATGATTTCGGTTCTTGGGATGGAAATTTGCCAGATTGCCAAAATAAAATATATCAGGTCAACCTGAATCACCAGCTACTTGATGCTTCTACATTAGTTCAAACACTGGGAGGATTTACTGGAAATTCATGGTTGGTACCTACAGGCTATCCACTATTTTTCTCTGGTAGGCCCTTGATTGGAGTCTCACTCGAAGTAAAAAATCTTGAAAATTTAGCATGGCCTGATCTGCAAAGAAAAATCGAATCAATGATGGATAGTCTTAAAAATCGACCGGGCATCATGGTTGAGTGCGCTAGCGATCTGTAATCTAAGCTTGGCTCTCCGGCAAAAATCGCCGGAGAATGGATCTGGTAGTATTTAAATTTGAGCAATTATCGATTTAATAATTTATTTTAACCAATCAGAGGCATTTCTAGATCAATTTCATCTCTTATGGGAATGTTATAGTCTCCGATTAAGGGAATACTAGGTTTAATTTTTCTTGCCCTTGCCATCGAATTCAGCCGGATACCAGAAATCGAAAATCCCCGGCGTTGATAAAAACGCAGAGCATCCAGGTTATCATTATGAGTCATCAAAAATATGCGTTCACACGATTGCTTTTTAGCGATGACTCTCAACAGTTCTAGAAGCGCAGTGCCTGTACCCTTCCATTTATCAAAGACCTCAAAGACGACAATTTCACAATCACGCTTTTGAATTTCATAAAAGATAAAGCCCGCTAATTTAGTGCCATTTTCAGCGATAATTCCAGGAAGCTTGCTAGGATAATAATTTTTATCTCTAATTAGCAAAGGCTCTCCGCCCCAATATTCATCCATGATTTTCGTCACAAATGCTGCATCTGCCTGGGTGCATTCTCTGAATTGTAGGGTCGTGTCCATCTTGGAGTTCTCCGCAGTCTGTGACGCTCCGTTGGAATTTATATGGATGCGCAGAGTCTACAAGCTAGGTGAAGGATTTTAATTTGGCTCAAACAAAGACATTGGCCACAAAATAAGGAGCCCTGAGGAATATAGGAACCATAAACGGCTTTTTTTCATTTTGCCCACCCTACCGGAAGGCCCATAATTTGGAGCCAGAACAGCCATCGCTTGCTCAAAGGCTTAACATTAGCGCAATTATGGGTTCAGCTTCGTGAGCAAAACCCTAGCCCAAGTCGTTTTAGGGCACATTGGTGCCAAAATCATGATGTTAGGCAAATTGCTGCAAGGATCGGGTTGAGTTTTTGGGATTTTCGGGAAATCACCGATGGCGCAAAAAAGTTCTCTTAGCATAGGGTCTACTTTGAAGTCTTTTAGTCAAAATTTCAACGGCCCTATGTTTTTAGCCATTTCCTAAGCGGTTGTTAAAGCGCTTAAGCAAAACTCAGGTTAAATTAATGTCAAAAAACATATGTTTTTCAATAATTGCAATTGCCGCCATGAATGTAAATGCTGGAAAATTCGACCTGCACGATGCATGCAAAGAAGGGAGATTAATAGCTTTACAAGGAATCATAAAGGCAGATCCAAATTCAGTCGATCGATACGATCAAAATAAAGAAACTCCGCTGACGATTGCTTGTAAGCAAAATAACCTAGAACTAATGAAGCAACTCATAGAAGCTGGAGCGAAATTGGATACAAAAGATAATGACGGTAATATATTATTCTATTCATTAATCCGTATCGCATGTGAAAACAAAAACAATAATATCTTAAATGAACTGCTCTGCTCAAGGGAAATCCACAGGTGGCCAGAGTGGGAAGTGACGAAGGTGATGATATTAGTGATTGAAACAGGCCACATTCAAGGATTGTTATGTTTCATAAGCCATCTTGAGCCTGATGCTGAAAACGATATAGCACACTGGCTAAAACACTATAATGTAAATGTGAATGAAGTAGATTGTTATATTACGCTGCAAGAATGCATTAAAAACAAAAACATTGAGATGCTAGAGCTTCTGATAGAAAATGGATTTTTTATCGATATTTATACTGACACTCTAAGTGGTCTAGATAATGCACTAAATACCGCAGTAAAATGTGGCAATATCGAAGCCATCAAAATATTGCTCCAATACTGCAATGATAACTCTGTCAAACCAGATAGCAGCGCACTTCTTTTTTCGGCAATGCAAGTAGAAAATCCCAGTATCGATATGGTTTCTTATTTGTTAAACATCAAAGCAAACCCGAACTACTGGCATTTCGGAGCCAGCAGCCTTTCTATAGCAGCAGAAAAAGGCAAATTGGAAATATTTCAAAAACTCATAAATGCAGGCGCGAGGATAGAGTTTACACAATGTAGGAACCGGCCTAAGAGTGAAGAACGCGCACCTTACTTTTACTGCAAGAAGGAGCATAAATTAAATCCATTGCTCCTTGCTGCCCAAAAAGGGCATACCGATATTGTAAAACAACTACTATCTTTAAAGGCAGATCCCATGGCAATTGGTGATAACCATAAGCTAGGAATCAAACCACATACAATAACTCCCCTTTATATGGCCCTAATATATGGACATACAGACTGTGTTAAAGCAATGTTTTGTTTAAATAACCGAGAACATAAAGATATACTAAAGGATGAAAATATTTTAGAATCATGCATCAAACAAGAACGGTGGCCACTCCTGGAGTATTTATTAGAGCAAGCACCAGAGTGTGTAAGTAACCACCAATTTTTGAAAAAGCCCATCTATTGAGGTCTAGCATTTGGAGCAAAAACAGCCTGGCTGGCCTGCGGATACCTAAAACTATCGTGTTGACCTTTCTTTTTGAACTAGCGTATATTCTTTGTTTTCTAAGCGTTCTTTTGGATGAGCCAAAGCTTTATTTCGGGTGGCGAAAAACACAAAGGCTTGGCCCTAACGGCAATTCGCCGGAGCATCATGATTTTGGAACCTTTTTGCTCTTAAAACGACTTGGGCTCTGATTTTACTTGCGAGGCTGAGGCCATAATGGGGTTATGTTAATTATTTTAGCAACCGATTGATGTTTTGGCTCCAAATTATAGGCCTTGGGTAGATGGGCAAATTCGAAAAAAGCCCTTTGTGCTTCCTCTACCCAACCAGGGCTTGCCCTAGAACAGCTTCTACTCTGGTTTTGCTATAAATTCAGACCCATTTGCCGAGCTAATAATTTGTCCATTCTTAGGAATTCCAAATAATTCAAAAACCCCACAAAGTCCCCTCTACGAATAAAGGGGCTTTAAAGTGCTAGAGCTAAACCGCGCTTAGTGTTGAACAAGGGCTTGGGCTGCAAATTTTGATCGAATTTGCTTAATAGCCCCGAGAAAATCTGGGCTAGACGCGATAAAGGCCTTCGCTTCTTTGGCCATTGATGCAAAATGTTCGTCGCTTACATCAGCTCAATACAAGGAGGAAATTCGAAAAGGGCTTTTATCCCACCTAGATCC
>CAYJDW010000066.1:0-15004 GCA_964368985.1 uncultured Myxococcales bacterium
ACGCATTAACTGGTGAACGAGATCAGCTTACTTTGGATAAGAACGCATTAACTGGCGAACGAGATCAGCTTACTTTGGATAAAAACGCATTAACTGGCGAACGTAATCAACTTGTCTTGGACAAAGAATATTTGTCCTCCGAAATCAAGCAGGCCCGAAAAGAGATTTCTGGTTCGAACGAAAAAATAATAGAGCTCACCCGCAATGTTGAAACCGTAAAAACCGAATTGGTCCAGCTTCAAGAGAAATTAAATACTCAAGCCGCACAAATAGAAACCATCAAGCAGAAAAACCAAAAATTGGCTGAACAGCTAAGCAATGCAAACACAGCCCTAGAACCTCAAGATGAACTCAAGGAAAAACTCCGAGTAGTGCAGCTTAATCTCGAGCAAAAAATCGAAGAACACGAAAGCTTGTTAGCGAATCAAAATAAAGAATCCGAACTTTTAACCGAAGAAAAAACCAAGAAGGCTGAATTGCAGAGGGTAATCAATGACATCATAGTTGAAGCCAACAATTTGCTTGAACAATATCGGAAAGAAGAAAATTTCCTGGCGTTCAAGGATTTAAATTCAGATAATGTCGTGGATTTTGTGAAGGCGCTGGTTGATTTCACCTTGGAAGGACCCGAAGGGATCCTTTCCGACGATGACGAGGAATGGTTAGCAAGAGATTCTAGTGGTTCAAATATGCAACAAGAAAGCGGTCTTACGCCCGTAAAAACCTTCCCTGCAAAAAGAAAATCAAAAGCAGGAACTCCTAGAAGAGATGGCGTTAGGTTCGTTCAAAATGACAGGAGCCAGGAAAGTGTTCTTACGCCCGTAAAAATATTTCCTTTAAAAAGAGAATCAAAAGCGAGAACTAATAAAAGAGATGGCGTCAAGATCGCTCGAAATGACCAAAGCCTTGAAAGTGATCTTACGCCAGTAAAAGAATTGCCGAAGCGAAAATCTAAACCAAAATCGAGAGATAAGAAGCGATTGGAGCAGCTTCCCAATGACGGAGTTCCTCAAAGTGTCCCAACGCCAGTAAAAGAGTTCTCAACTAAAAGCCGTAATAGAAATGACCAGGTTAAATTTGAGGGAGAATTTTTCGATATCCCGGAAGAGCATGGCGAATTAAATGATTTTGAGGAGATTTCCGAAGATGACAATAGTGATGATTTGTCTGACTAATGAAAATGCCTCTTGAAAGCTAATTAAAGTATTTTTAGTCTTAGCTTGCGGCGCATAAAATGCTTCCAATTTGTCATGCTAGCGAGAAGCCGGCATGACAAAAACAGGACTTTTATTCGCGTTCAATGAAAAGTGAGCGCAGGAGCAAAGCACTGAGCCTGGTCTTTTCGGTCCAGGTGCGAAGGCGATCAACGAGCATTAGATAGCGGTCGTTCGCGCCTTTGTTGGTAATGAGAGCGTTGAGATTTTTTATGTTTGCCCGAGCTTTTTTAATGGTATTAATAACGAAGACCTGATGAAATTCATTAAAAAAACCAGTATTTAAACCTTCTATAAAGCCGCGCTCCTGCTCAGTTATGCTCGGTATTTCGCTAAATGCCACTAGCGGCAGAAATGCTCCCAAATTTTCGGTAATTTCTAGATTTTTCATAGCGGTACTGCATGTACATGCATCCAAATAACCCTCGACAAGACTTTCCTGGTCGCTTGTTAAGGAGAGCTTCATGTCCAATAAAACATCGGAAATGTGATTAACTTTTAAGGGCTCGCATGCTGCCATCAATGATGGCTCAGTGAGTGCTCGCAAAAAAATTTCTTCTCCCACTACTTGGAGTTCCTGCGGATGCTGCTCTAAACCCCGAATTACTACTTGCCACTTTTCATCCTCTGTCTGCAAAAATAATGCACAACCGCGCTTATCAACATCGCTTGCCGAGGCACGCATCAAATCGGGATTTCGTATCACGTCTTTCAAGTCCCCGATCAACAGCATACGCCGGGCAAAAATATAATCGCCAACACGAGATAGCCATCCGCGAAAATGCGCCTCCTCGAGTATCTCTTGATTGGGCTTTCTTATTAAATCCGGCGAGAATGCTATTTTTAGGCGGATAGGAGGCCCGACATATTTCTGGCTCTCAGGAGCTCGATGAGTTTCTGCCAATAGCCCCAGCCTCGTTTTTGCGTCCTCCCAACTTACGAAGTCTCCATCCTGCTCGTTGCCGACCGCGACGAGAAAAAATGAATTGCTCACAGCTATTTCCTCAATAACGAGCTCTTCTTGAAGTTCTTCCTGTACAGCTTCGACTGGTTGCGGGGGAGCCTGGTCTATGAGTCCTGACGAATTCTCAGCAATTATTTGCCGGTGAGTAGGAGCAGCTTCGGTCTGCGTAGTCGTGCGAAGTGCGCTAGGCGTGATTCGTCTTTGCGGCAGTGGCTGCCTCCATGAATAGAGTATTGAAAAGCCCGCAAAAAAAAGGCCAGCGGCAACTAAGATGCCAATAGTTTTGCCTGAAATTTTAGTGAAGGAGTATTCCATAATGGTAAATTTAGACATTTATTCTTCCAGAGTTAAAAAAATAGCAATACAGTTTTCGCTATCATGTAAAGTTTAATTGAGCAACATTGGGTGGTGCTTAGCGATGAGCACCTAACTAGGGCAATAGAGTTCTCTCCAGCTATGCCGGCACAAGTACCTCATTGTCATCTTCGGGCTTGACCGGCGTTGTTTCATAAATAGATTTTGAGGCCAAAAGTCATGCACCACTCTCCCTCGCCCGCTTGCGGGAGAGGGCTTGGGGAGAGGGTGGAGAAACGAAGACATAGGGAATTTCGTCGATAAAAAATAACGTTTATGTTTCTCCACCCTCTCCCTGCCCTCTCCCGCAAGCGGGCGAGGAGTTGTGGAGGGAAAATGGTCCACAATTATGCAACAACGCCGGTCAAATTCGAGGATGACAGCGGAGTCTTTAGGCAGAGCTGGATAGCCTTGGGGTCAAGGAGAGGTCCGGATCACATTGTGGGCTATTTACGTCGACATTTGAACGATCAATGAACTGATCAACTAAGAGGTGGCCAGAGTGAAATTGAAGCTAGGAATCCTCGGCGCAGGTCGCATTGGTCGGATTCATTGTGATAACGCGCTTAGAAATTCAACCGCGAGTGTCATCGCTATTTGTGATCCATTTCTCGATGGGGAATGGGCAAGTAGTAAAGCGGTTGAGTGCAAGTTGACCGAAGAAGATGAGTTTTGGCGATGTGATTTCGACGCGGTAGTGATTGCGAGTCCTTCCTGTGAGCATGCGGGGCATGTAAAAAAGGCGATCGAATTAAAAAAACATATTTTGTGCGAAAAGCCGCTCGATCAGTCGCTTCAAGTAAACCAAAACATCAAAGACCTTCTAAAAAATTATGCGAAGAATTTTCAAATCGGTTTCAATCGCCGTTTTGACGATGATTTCTCGCTCATTGCCCATCGAGTGAAAGTGGGCGAAATCGGAAAGCCTTATTATTTGAGAATTAGCTCGCGCGATCCAGGGCTGCCTCCGATGGAATATCTCAAAAATTCCGGTGGTATGTTTTTTGATATGAGCATTCATGATTTCGATATGGCGCGATTTCTTATGGGCAGCGAAATTACTGAAGTCTTTGCGCGCGGTGCAGCACTTATAAATCCACTGGTGGCAGAAGTAGGTGACATTGACACCGCTATTGTGACGTTGAAGTTTGCCAATGGCGCTTTTGGGGTGATCGATAATAGTCGCCAAGCCGTTTATGGCTATGATCAGCGCGTGGAAATTTTTGGCAGTCTCGGAGCACTTTCCAATCAAAACCATCGTGCCACCAGCGTTGAAAAAAGTGATGCGCACGGAACGATGATTGAACCTGCACTGCATTTTTTCCTCGAGCGCTACCAAAAATCTTATCAGCAAGAACTGGCAATTTTTTTGGAGAATTGTGTGAATGAGCGGCAGAGTTCTCCATCGATTGATGATTCCATTGAGGCAGTGCGCGTGGCGCACGCGGCCAATCTTTCCTTGCAGCATAATCGCCCCGTGAAAATCGAGGAAATAGCATGAGCGCGCTTTCTTTTGATCAAAGCCGACCCCTCGATTTGATCAGTATGGGCCGCGTGGCGGTTGATTTGTACGCGGAACAAATCGGAGCGGAGCTTAAAGATGCACAAACTTTTCGAAAATATTTAGGGGGTTGTGCGGGCAATATTGCGGTGGGAAGTGCGCGTTTAGGCCTGAAAGTAAGCATGTTGTCGATGGTCGGTACCGATGCTTTGGGCGACTTTGTCGTCGAGACCCTCGCGAGCGAAGGTGTCGATATTTCTTCGCTGCAAAGAACGGACCAATATTTGACTGGTTTGGTGGTTTTAGGCATATGTCCGCCTGATCATTTTCCCTTGATTTTTTTTCGTAACGACTGTGCGGATTTATTTGTTGATAAAAATTTAGTGCAGGAATCATTTATCGCGTCCGCCAAAGCTTTGCTGGTTACTGGGACGGCTTTTTCTCATGCTCACAGTGCTGACACTACTTCTCACGTGATGAGCATGGCAAAAAAACTCAAGACCAAAATTATTCTCGACATTGATTATCGCCCGGTTTTATGGGGTCTCACGTCGAAAGGTGATGGAGAACAAAGATTTAAGCTCTCCGATCGAGTAAGCAAAGCTTTGCAGAAAGTATTGCCTCAATGCGATTTGATCGTCGGCACTGAGGAAGAAATTTCTATTGCGGGCGGAAAAACTTCGGTTGAGGAATCTATTGAGGCTATTAGGCTATTGAGTAAAGCGCCTATCGTTCTGAAAAAAGGGCTTCATGGCTGTGCGATTTATTTCGATGGTGCGAGCTCGCAAAACTTTGAGGCTTACCCAGTGCCAGTGCTCAATGTTTTGGGCGCGGGAGATGCCTTCATGAGTGGGTTATTGTCGAGCCTGCTCGTTGGCAAAGAAGTGAAAGAAGCGGCCCAACGATCCAATGCTTGTGGGGCCTTGGTTGTTTCCCGTCATGGTTGTGCACCGGCAATGCCGAGCCTTTCCGAAGTGGAATTTTTTCAACAACATTATGAGCCAAGCGCTGCAGTGCTAAAACACCCTCATTTGGAAAAATTGCATCACGCGGTGGTGATCAAAAATAATTATCGGCAGGCGCCTTTGCCGATCTTGGCTTTTTGTCATCGGTGGCAACTGGAAGAAACTTGTCAGCAATTTAATCAGCCGCTCTCAAAAATAAACGAGTTTAAAACTGCGCTGGGGCATGGGCTCGTGCTCGCTAAAAATCGGAGTGGAATAAAAAATCCCACGCTGCTCACCGATCCAGACTATGGCCGGGAAGCGATTCTTAAGGCCAAGGATCATGGCATTTCGGTGATTGCTCCGATTGAAAAAAGCGGGGGACATTTGACGCAGTGGCTAGAGCCTTTGTCCGCCTATGAAATTCTTTTGAAGCGCCCGCATGCGTGGGGCGTGAAATTGCTTTGGCACTATCATCCAAAGCTTCCTCATAGTGAACGAGATTTTCAGATGGAGCGTCTTTCTGAGCTCTTTCAAGCGGCCACGAAGCTTGAGCGTCGTTTGATGCTCGAACTAATCGTGCCCAAAGATTATGATGCAAGCGATGAAAACTTGGTCGAGATTATTAAGCAAGTATATCAGGCCCACATCACGCCTTATTGGTGGAAAGTGCCCGCTTTTTCGAGCAAACAGCATTGGCAAGAATTGGGCGCTTTGATCGACGAATTTGATGCCGATGCACGCGTGGTAATTTTAGGAGGCGAAAGCAAATCTATCGAGGAATATACTTCGGCTTTTGCCATTGCTAAATCTAGCCATCACGGCATTGGTTTTGCGGTTGGCCGTAGTATTTTTTGGGCTTCATGGCTCAAGTTTTTGCAAAAAGAATATTCTCTTGTCGACGTGGCAGAGCAAACGGCCCAGCGATATGAAGCATTTTATCAACTCTGGCTTAAGGCGTAGGTGCTTATGAATCCATTGATTCGTTATCCGGAAGGATTTGCAACAGGTTATACTTCTCTTACGCGCATGGGTGAAGAAAATAATTCCCTTATGAATACGGGGATATTAAAGCTTTCGGCCCATGAACCATTTCACCTTGATGCAGGATTAGAGACAGCAGTGTTATTGCTCAACGGCTCAGTCCTTTTTTCTTACGGTTCATGCGAGCGTGCAGCGACGAGAAAAAGTGTTTTCGATGAAGCTCCCATAGCGATCCATGTGCCAGCATCGGAAACCATAAAAATTGCCGCGCAAACTCCTAGCGAGCTCATGATTATTCAAACCGATAATGATCAAAAATTTAAGAGCGCATTTTTTGATGCCAGCAACATGGCGGAAAACGAGCACCGCGGTCGCGGCTTACTCGATGATACGGCCTATCGTTTTGTGCGAACTATTTTCGACACGCGAAATCGCCCGGAGGCCAAATTGGTTTTAGGCGAAGTGGTGACTTTGCCGGGCCGATGGTCAAGCTATCCGCCGCATCATCATGCGCAGCCTGAGATTTATCATTATCGCTTCAGTGAGCCGCAGGGCTATGGGCACGCGGAATTGGGTGAGCAAGTTTTTAAGGTTAAAAACTTTGATACAATGAAAATTTTTAACGAAGAAGATCATGCTCAAGTCGCAGCGCCGGGTTATGCCATGATGTATGTGTGGATCATCAGGCATTTGCCGGGCAGCACTTACAGTATGCCGAGCTTCACCAAAGAACATGATTGGACGAGGCAGCCAGGAGCTGATGAGAGAGTTTGGCGGCCCTAATTTAGCGATGGGAAAATTATTATTTGATGCGGCCTATGTGAAGTTTTTGGCGGAAACTCATCCGAAACTTCACATTAGTCAATCTTCAGCGGGCTCACCTTATTTTGTGAGCCCGCTTTCGTGTCATGAACCCTTGATGCCTGGCGTCTTACGGCGACTTGCTTATCTCTCCTCTCTGCTTGTCCCGAGTATTTCGCGTCCTCGAGCCTTGGTTTTTGGTTTACCTTTCGAGCCTTATGAGCAAAGCGGCGTTCTTGATGCCCTTCCCGCCGTGTCACTCATGAAAAAGATGGCTATGGATTTGGGGACTGAGCTCATTTTTATCCCCAATGTTAATGCGTCTTTGCCCGCATGCAAAAAACTCGAAGCTGTCGGATTTTTTGCAATACCATCGTTTCCCGATATGAAACTTAAGTTGCCGATAGGTAATTTTACCGATTATTTGTCGTCGCGTCCCGCAAAATATCGTCAGGGAATACGGCGAAATATACGTCGTTTTGAAAATAAAAAGCACCGTGTTTTGATCACCAAAGAAATTTCGTTTGAGCGGGCAGAGGAAGTGCACGAGGCTTATCAGTTTGCTCGTAGGCGCGCCAAAGTTCCTTGGATCGCCTATGAAAAAGCCTATTTCTCCAATTTTCAAATGAGCGTTCCTCATGCTTTTAGCGCTGTTGCTCTGAGCGAAAGCGGTCAATTTTTGGGAATGGCGCAAGGTATGCAAGAAAATGAATTATTTCATATCGCACGTCTTGCCACGCTTGAAAGATTTCATCGACAAGATGCCATTTTTTTTAGGCTAATTTATGCCGCGATAGAACATGCCCTCGCCCAAGGTTGCCAACAGATTTCCCTAGCCCCCACCAGTTATGCTTTTAAAAGACGTTTAGGCGCTAAAATGCGGCCTCTTAGCAATTTAATTTTGCCCATCGGTTTAAGCTGGCGTTTCCTTAGCGGGGCCTTTAGACCAGCGAGCTTTCATCAGCTCCTGGGGCACTTGATGTCCCAGAAAAAGTTGGAGCAATTTTATTAATTCTTGCGGATATCTTTTTCGTCATTGACGCTTGATGCAAAAATAATGGTGCTAAAATTCTACCTTGCAAAATCGAAATAAAGGAATAATTACCTTTCAATATACGTTAATAAATATGCTTTTTTTAAAGCGGATATCTTTGTTTTTCCACTTAATTGGAGAGGTTATGTTAATAAAAATATTGTGTTTTTTATTTTTTCCCCTGATAGCTCATACAACCTTCCTTCACGACGCGATCTTTCCTCACCATAATAATGCCTATATTGAAACAGTACTGCGAATGAATCGCGACCCGGCTTTCTTTCAACAAGTTAATGACCAAGGATATAGCCCTTTTGAATGGGCAGAATTACATGGAAATGGTGAGGTGATGGCGATGCTTAAAAGGGCGGAGGCCAATCTGTTGGATGAGCTAAATTGTGTTCAGCCTCCAGTCTCCTTGCCTCAGCCGCGCGCACAGTTCATAGAGGGAGTAGATCGTTGGGAGACTTTTGTCGAGCAGACAAAGAGGGGTCTATTTTGTTATATCCAAAGCGCTGATAGTGGTATTAAAGATATTTTAGTTAAAATTTATAAAGATACCAATTATGTTATGGCTGCTAAATATTCCGATATATTTGACAAAGACAGATTATTTGCCCTAATTATAGCGGCAAAAATAATACAAAGGCCAAATAGTGAGGTTACTGCTATGGTAAAAATAATTTTCCCTAAAGTTAATATTAGTGAACAATATGTGGAACAACTTTATGGGGCATTTTTAAACCCGGCTCCTAACCCTGATTTTTCGGAAAGATTTACTGATGAAGTAAACTATCTGTTCCAGCTTTAGGCTTGCGGTGCCCTCCAGTTAAGAGGGCAATTGCCGCCACTAGTTTTTACAAACTGGATGGCATCGATCACGCGCAAGATTTCTTGAATGCTGCGTCCGAAAGCAAATGAATTCGAGGCGCCGTATTGCACGATATTTTCTTCATCCACAATGAAAGAAGCTCGCAACGAATGCCCGCTTTCCTCGTCAAAAACTTGGAAGGCGCGCGATAATTTTTGTGACATGTCAGAGATAAGGGTGAAACTGACACCTTCTATTCCCATGCGGGAATGGGGCATTTTTAGCCAACGTGCATGGGTATAAATGGAGTCCACTGAAATGGCGATTACTTTTGTGTTTCTTTTGGCAAATTCCTCACGGTTTTTTTCCAAAGCCAAGATTTCGGTTGGACAAACATAACTAAAATCCAAACTATAGAAAAATAAAAGCGTATATTGACCCAAGAGATCTGTATCACTCACGCTTACTTCACCATCTTTAATATTAATTCCGGTGGCTTTAAAGGAGGGTATTTTTGAACCAATCAATAACATTTTTTACCTACCAAAGAATGAAAAGTGTTGAGACTAGGAGCGCCAATAAACAAAAGATAAAAAGACATCCTCGAATAATGTCCAAATTGCTTACTGCCCGCTCTAAAAGCTGGGTAAGATGGGTTTGTCCTTGGAGTTTTCTAAAATAGTGCAGAATATAAATTTGAATACCAAGAATGAAAATATTATATGCCATTAATTGTAGATAAACTTTATCTGCAATAATAAAATCATCGGTCATGGGCATGAGCCGTTCCATAACATTACGATAAAACAAAAATCCTGAGAGACTGCCGACCGATAAAGAAAGGATAACGCTGAAATCTTTGGTCACTTCAAAAGTTAATGAAATAAGTTGGAGAAAGAAGAGTAATAAAAGAGGCATAAGCACTAATATGGGCGTCTTTGGGGAAGAGCGATTAGCATAGAATGAAAATACTATTTGGTATTCGTCGCTCGTATCTTTTGCCACGATTTGAGAATCGTCGGGGAAACCGCTTTTTATTGTTGATTTACTTACATTCCAACCTGGGCCCAGGGTAGGTGAATCCAATGTTAGGGAGAGATTTTCTTGGCTAAAAAATGTGCTTTTGTTTTTTGGTAAAATATCGATAAGGATTAAATCTACCCGGTGCTTATCGAAGGGAAAATCAGCATATTTCATTTGCGCTTTAAAATTAGCGGTTATCTCATAGGTGGCGTGTATGAGATCGCCAGTTTGTTCAATCAGTGGTTTGGACTTTGCGCTTATTTGTCCTCGCAAAAAATGAAACTTAGAAAAATCATCAATAGAATAGAGCCGTGAATCAAAATCAATATAGAGATGAGCATCGATGGAAAACTCGTCTTTATTTATATCGAATTTCGAAAATGATAATATTTCGAGACCAAGCTTAAGACTGGAATCCAAAGATTTCGGATATTCAAGTTTGATTTCCGGTTCTTTGGTGGTGCGAGAAAAATATACATAAGTGAAAAAAAGTATCCAAATAAGTTGGGTAACTATGAGCACCAAAAACAATACTTTCGTTTTGGTAAGCATCTCGAGCAGGAGGCGTTGTCGATGGAAATAGAGTTGAAATATATTCATCGTTTAACCGAATTTGCGTTGGTAATAGTTTTCGCATCCTCGGCGATTGGCGGGAATAGTTTCACTCCCCGGCTCCCAATCGATGGGGCACATGACTTCGTTTTTCTCAGTATATTGAAAAGCATCGATTAAGCGCACAAGCTCATCCGTGCTTCGACCGATAAATAAATTATTCACCGAGCCATAAACGACGCGGCCCTGCCGATTAACAATGAAGGCACCACGGAAGGGGATCCCCTTTTCCTCATCAAGTATCCCATAGGCACGCGCAAGGTTTTTCTTGATATCGGAGAGCAAGGTAAGCCGTACGCCTTGAATCCCGCTTTCCTCGATAGGGGTTTTAAGCCATTCTAAGTGCGCAAAAATGGAGTCGGGGGACACCGCCAGGACATGAACATTACGCTTGTTAAATTCATCAATATTTTGGTCAAGCCCAAAAATCTCGGTGGGGCAGACCTCACTAAAGTCGTTGGGAAAGAAAAAATAAAATACATATTTACCCAAGAATTGCAGAGAATTAACGCTAATAATGTTTCCATCTTTCACGCCATTTAATACAAATTCTGGGGCTTGTTTGCCAACAATGAGCATGTTTTTTTGGCCGTGGAATAAGCTTATCAGGTGTATTTTAGGCTTTGCAGGGAGGGGAATGCAAATTTGCGGGTGGCCTTATAAACTTGTTGCTGCGCTAAATCCCACAGCGGGCGAGGGGCATGGTGCTTTCTTTGCTTCAAATTTTATGGACTTTATATCGTACCATCGAACAAAGCTGGCCGTCCTGCCAGGAGAACACAGCTCCGCCTAACATATTTAAGCCGAATAAATATACAGTGTGCTATGGGGAAGAAGCCGCTCTATTCATGGACGAGGAGCAATAGTGGAAGTCTTAGGCCGTTTATAATTCACGCGGTCCTTGGAGGCAATTCGCCCGAGCATCATGATTTTGGCAGCCTAAACGATTTGGGCTGGGGTTTTACTCGCGAAGCTGAGCCCATAATCACGCTGATGATGACCATAAACGACGTGAATTAATAGAAGAACGCATAAGGCGCAAATCTCGCCTTTTTTATGTTCAGATCTGTTATTTTTTAAATTCATTGATATATCTATAATTAAATAACAAGTAAAATCTTTACTTTGTATTGAAATTAGGACTTAAAAAATGCAACTCACTAATTTTTATCATTTTTTTGTAGTTTTATTTATTTTGGCTCAACAAGCTCTATCATTTTCAATAGGAGATTATGTTGAGATTAATGATCATAATGAAATCCCACTATATGGAACAATAGTGGAAATTAAAGATGATAATTTAGTGACTATTCGCCCACACCGATTTCAAGGCGATTTTGACATAAAAATCAGTGCAGTTAAAATTATAAAAACCGCTCAAACTATTACTGAACTTAAACCTAGAGCGAACCAATATAGCATTAATTTAATGTGGATTAATAAAGATGCTAGCAATACTGGAAGTAAACATATTTTTCCTGATGATACAACTTTAAATAAAATATTAGATACGGCCAAACTGTGGGCCCAGAAAAACCCTGGAGCAGAAGTCATTATTTGGTATGATGCTAATATGCTGTCACCTACTCAAAAGAACATACCTGAAAAAGAAAATGTCATCTTTAAAGATATTAGAACACAGAATTTTCCAGAAGTTATGACATATTTAGATGTTTTTTCGGACCAAACTCCAGTTTTTTTTCGTGTGGATCTATTAAGATCCGTCATTGCCTATAACATGCTTAAGAATCATGATGATAGATATTTTTTTGTTTATGCTGATATAGATGTTGAAACCATGGATAAAGATCAGCTATTTGACGCTTCAACTATAATGGATTTAGATATATACGGTATTATTATGGCTCGTGGTGGGGCAAATGGGCTTGAAAATAGTTTTCAAATATGGTCCAATACTCAGATAAAGTTTTTAGATGCCGCTAAATTTAGTATTATCGATAGAAGTATAGAGCAAAAAAAACATATTTCTAATGGAAATAGTTTTGAGGGTGGTACTAAAGAACTAGATCAACAAGTTTATGGTAATTATTTTTTTATGTTTCCTTATTATTATTCTTTACAAGAATGGTGCGATAATAATAAAGATACGATTTATAAAATTAACAATCTTTTTAATATATCGCATTTGCCAACCTGCAATAACCCAAAAAAAGAACATTTATATATAAAAACATATTTTGAAGATAACGGGTCTTTAGATATACGTAAAAAAACCTATTTTCCAAGTAAAATCATTAATGCCCCAAGATCTCAGTTTGGCGGAACACCAGAAAAGCTTGAACCACATAAACTCAACTCTTTAAATTATCAGCAAAAGTTAGAAGAGGTTTTAAAAAATAAACCATTTGATAACTATTTTTTACAAATAGCTTTACAAAATAGCTATGATGAGTCACTTGAACAAATTAAAAAATCTCTGAATAACGATGAGTTAGCAGAAGCTTTGTTAAGCCTTGATAAATATGAAAATCTACTATTAATTACTGCCCTTAACAAGCAGCAAATAAAATTAATTAACGATATTTTAGATGACATTAATTTGAAAGAACTTTTATTGAAAATACTTATGAAAGAAAACAAAGTGGTTCAAAAATTTAAACGCATTTTAAGTAATAAATTTATAGAAGCAATTGATTATGGTCAAGATTCATCAGAGTTACTATTGAAAATTTTTATTAATAATGATGAACTTGAAAAAGCCTTTTTTGAGATGTTAGAAGATGTCAAAAAAGAATATGTTGATAATATAATATTGCGTATCGATATGGCGACAATAAGTAAGAATTTAGATTTAATTAATAACTACGAATTCATGTCTAAATTTGCAAAATCTTTAGAAAAGAAGGACGAAGAGGGGAATAATTATTTTCATCGAATAGGCTTAAAAGCAGGCATTTCAAAGCAAAAAGCTCTTGATATAAATGCACGATTACAGTCCCTGTTTACAAAATACCCTGAATTATTAAAAGATGCTTTAAATGCTAGCAATAATGAGAATAAAACTGCCTTGCAGCTGATGAAATTTCTGCATAAAAAAAATATGATAGAAAATTTACTAAATTTCAGTATGAATTCAGTAAATTAATAACACCTTTTTTAATTTCATAGGTTTTATTAATATTAATAGCTTTTTAAAACAGAGGATGCGCGACGGAGTACTAACAAGGCTAATAGGAAAATGGCTAAATGCCAGAGTAATGGAGGACCACCCGGCTCCTTCCTATACCCTCGCGCAGCTATAATAGGTTAGGTTGATTTTATAAAAGCTTAGTGGACCCCGCAGTCAAACCGCGGGGCGAAAAATATTCCATTTAATTTGATAGTATGAACTGGCTATAAGAGCTAATTGTATTTAGAATGGCTTTATAATAAAATTAAAAATAGTGTTGATAAAATCCTTGAAGAACTTGTTTCAGAATATGAATTAGAGAGGAATATTAAAGTATCAGCATCAGGCATATGGAGGGCTTTAAAAGCATTAGATATGAGCCATAAAAAAAACTCTTATAGCCAGAGAAAGGGAATCCGAGCGAGTTAAAAAGCTGCGCGAAGAATATAGAGCTATGCAAGCAAGATTAGCGAAAATAGGCTCTGAGGCTTATGGTAATAATATTGGTGGTTCTTGGGAAACGATAGCCATGTTAGGTGTAATGAATTCAGAATATATATGTAGTTTAATGGCGATAGATTCAGGAAATATAACTGATGTTTTTAATGTATTTATAAAGCATTAATTAATAAAACACCTAAGAGAAGGTGATTGTGTAATAATGGGCAATATATCAGTTCATAAAAATACTCGTGTGAAAGAACTTATTGAAGCTACAGGTGCCACAATTAAATTCTTGCCACCCTATAGTCCTGACCTCAATCCTATCGAAAAGCTTTGGTCAAAACTTAAACATAATTTAAGGCGCATGGAGACCTCAACAAGAGATATATTTGATAACTCAATCTCGATTGTATCGTCAAACG
Source organism: uncultured Myxococcales bacterium (assembly GCA_964368985.1). Lineage (GTDB taxonomy): Bacteria > Myxococcota > UBA727 > UBA727 > JABDBI01. Next base: position 14,238 of record CAYJDW010000066.1, read on the forward strand.
ATCGACGGGTACCAATTGTTAATGTGCCTAAAAAATGGATCATTAACAAAGACTTTTCATGATCAACTCGAACTACCATGGGCCTAAGTGCCTGTGCCAAAGCACCCATGGTAAATTACGAGCGCCATTCACCAGAAAAGGGTCTTTTATATCGCACTATCGAACAAAGCTGGCCGTCGTTTGTCACAAAATGCGAGGATGAAAATCATCCAGTACCTGCCTTTATCAAGAAGGAGTTTGCAGCGTATTTGCGGTGCGGAGTTTTAACTTACGGCTTTGCTCGGATTTATTGCCAGGATTGTCGCTACGACAGGTTGATTGCGTTTTCTTGCAAGAAACGGGGCTTTTGCGGATCATGCCTTTCTCGTCGTATGAGCGAGACTTCAGTGCGTCTGGTGGATTCAATCATACCCGAGATTTCGACCAGGCAATGGGTTTTAAGCGTACCAGCTCCGCTTCGGTATCTAATTGCATATGACAATGAGGCTTTAAGCTTCGTGGTGAGGGCATTCACGGGTTCGTTGTTTTCTTATTTGCGAAAGAAGGCAAAAAGGAGTGGGGGAGAGGCTCTTGAGGGTCAAGCCTATTATCCCGGTGCTGTGACATTCATTCAACGATTCGGATCAGCCTTGAATCTTAATGTTCACATGCATAGCCAAGTAAGCGATGGCGCCTATGTGAAATATGGTAAAGACAAGATCAGGTTTATTCGTGTCCCTAGCCCAAGCCCCGCCGAGATAAGGCGCATAACCATAAAGATTGCCAAC
>CAYJDW010000067.1:0-14664 GCA_964368985.1 uncultured Myxococcales bacterium
GCTCTCCGCTTTTTCTATTCCGGCGAGTGCAATGAGTAGCCAAGAACAAAGTATCATTCGCCATATCCAAAGAATAGCCACGCTTCTCGAGGAGAGAAAGATAGAGGGCTTTAAAGAGATATCAAATGTGGAAGCTGAAACAATGCAGCTTCCACAAAAAAATCTTGAGGAATTAGAGCAACTATTGGTTTGGTTTCGTGCCTATGTGAAGGCCGAAAATAATATTCTTATTCACCAAGATTCTACCTATCTTGAGCAATTCGTTCCTCTGCCTCTGGGTATCGCGGTTTTTTTCTATCTATATAATGGGGATCCACTGTCGGCCTTGGTTGCAGCAGTGCCGGCATATTATTTTACGAACAAAGTATTGGCGCCAAACCTAAAGGATGAACTGCTGGAATTACAAAAACAAGAAATTCCTGGTTATCCGCAGCGCTTTGATATCGCTAATCAAAACTCTGAAACATTTCAGAAAATAGTAGGAATGGCTGATCTATTTTATCGATTCACGAAAAAGAAAATTCCAAAATGTGAGTATGCTGCGAACTCCACTCATTGCCGAGTGCAACGAAAGATTAACCAACGTTGGTATAAAGCCTTATTTTTCTGGCAAAAAAATACTTAAACGACCTAGGTGATTTTGCAGTCCTTCGGATTGGACTTTTAGGCGGGCTTGAATTTCCCAAAAAAAACAACTAGACACCAGACGAATTTATGGGTAAAGCAAGCCCGAGAGATTAAACGAGGAAAACCTGTGCGAAAAATTACTATCATGCTGCCCGAAATAAAATTAATGGGCATCAGCGTTCGAACTAATAATGCCGATGAGATTGCTATTGAAAATGGAAAAATCGTGCCCTGTTTACAGCGCTATTTTGGTGAGCAGTTGGCGGAGAAAATTCCTTTCCGAAAGAAAGCTGGTTCTACCCTGTGCGTCTACACGGGCTATGAGAGCGATCACACCGGCGCTTATACTTATTTTGTTGGCGAAGAGGTGAGTTCACACGATCAGGTACCTGAAGGTTTAGAGAAGCTGGTGATTCCTCCTCAGACCTATGTGAAATTCACCAATGGCCCAGGCCCCATGCCAGCGGTTGTGCGTGAGCCATGGTTTAAGATTTGGCAAATGGATGAAAACGCCCTGGGCGGCAAACGACGTTTTCTCGCCGATTTTGAAGTATATGACGAACGGGCACAAAATCCTGCACAAGCGATTGTGGATATTTGCATTGGGATTGAGTGAGAATTTTGTTTTAGGCGAGATTCTTAGAGTCTTTTATTTATCCTGCTTTTCGCAATGAGGCCTTGGTAATTTTCTATCCTGGCCTCAACTTGTGCCTTGGCATTTTCAATGGCGAGCTTGGTGTTTCCCGAAGAAAAATATCCTTCGAGATTGAGCGCCTGATATTGGCCAACCGCATGAGTAATGAATTTTCGCAGTGAATTGATCAGGGTATTATTAGTAAAGGAAAGGACTCTTTTTCCAATTTGAAAAGTAAAATTGGTGCCCCCGGCTAAAACCCCATTTTTTAAATTTTCGTAACTAAGTTCCCGCTGATCTTGCTCCAATAAATTTAATAATTCTTGATTAAGCTTAATCACCTCGATTATTTCGGTCAGATTATTTTGAGGCGACACAAAATATTGCTGTTTAGCGACGAGCTGGCCATAATAGCCTGGTCGATTATCGGTGCGAACAAAGTTAATGGCGAGGTTCGGTAAGGTGATGGTTTTATAATTATCGTCCATGTCAATAAACTTATTTACCGATTGGATGACCACCCTTTCATCACTCGCCATTACTCCAAAGGCGTTCATCTTCATATGAAAAGGCATAAATAATTTCACTAAAGCCTGCAGGCCTGGGTCATCGGAATTCAAATAAGCATCGGGGATGATGAGAGTTCCGAGTAAAGGTTTTGGTTCTCCATCTTTATTGCCAATCAGACCTTCTCGCCGTTTCTTTTGTGTCGTTAAGGTCCATGCGTCAGTGGTGTGGAAATTGAGGGAGAGCTGGTTGCCATAAGAATCTCTTAAATCGATCGTTGCGGGCTCGTCGGCACCTAGGAAATAATGAAAGTTCTTTAGTTCGATTTGGGTAGGAATATGTTTAGTGTCGGGAGCGAGTGACGAAAAGGATAAAATCTTTCCATCATAATCCATTTCATTATGCTCGAGATGCTCCTCTTTAGAAGGCTTTTGCTCCACTAAAGAGGGCGGAGGACCATCATTCGCTTCTTGAGCTGGGATAAATTCCCACGTCAGATCTTCAATCATTTTTTGATAATAGCCATGCTCACCATTTTTGCTTCCTGCCACTTTTAGTAAGCGCGCACTATTTCCTTGGCCCGTGAGTTCAATGGAAATGCGATTAGTGATGAAATCGTTCTCGCCAAGAATAATTTTAGCCATTTTTCTCCAGCCCGGCAGCGGCAATTTTCTTTTGGCCTCGAGCAAACCTAAAATACGATCAGGAGAAGGGCACGCGGTTTTTTGATAAGTATGTTGTTCTCCTGGACAGGCCCCGTTAATTTCATAGTCAAACATACGGGTATAAATTTCTTTTTCTCCCTCGGCATTGTTTCCAATCACCATGACCGTACTGCCCGCAGCACTCAGATTTTCGGCGACAAAATTTCCACGGTGAGGGGTTGTGAAGGCTCGGCCAAAGCTGGCGGCAAGTCCCGTATCCCAAAAACCGATTTTTCTGCCATCTGCGCTCAAGACATAGGCAGTGGCAGTAAATCCAAATTCAATTTTTTTATTATCGGCATCTTCAAAATAATGGACGATGTCGTCGGGATGCATAAATTCGATGCTGCGTCGGTCCTCTGGCTTAATTTTCAATGAACAATTGAAAGTCCAAGCTTTATATTCTCTGGGGAGATAGAGTTTTTCGGTAATGGGACAGCCAATGTTGGTGGTCCATTGCGTAGGGGTTTTGTATTCTGTCGGTTTAAAGATATGAAATTGTCCAAGATTATCCACCGCCATTACAATTTCTGAAGCCACCGAAAATTCAACTATTTTGCGACCTGCATCCAATCGAGGACCACCGTCGCCATTAAAGAGATTCCATTCAGTTCGATTCCCTAATTTCTCGCCCTCTTGGTAATGTTCGAGGACTCCGGACTTTATGATGGTGGCGTAATTGCCTTTTCTCGGGTTTGGTTTGATGAAAATTTTCCCATCTTCTTTTCTTAAAAAGTAAAAGAAATTACTCGTAAAATCCTGCAGCTTTGGATCACGGATTTGTACTTCCTTAGGGAAGGGGCTCACCACAGTTTCGATAGTTTGCCGAAGATGAGCGAGCTCAATTTGAGAATAAATAAATGCTGGCTGCGCACTAAATTCTTGTTGGTAACGAATTAACTCTCGAATGAGGGCATTGCTAAATTCACCGTTTTTTAGTTTTTGAAAAATATCGGCTAGTTTTAGAGGCCAAGGATTGCAAAATATTTGCTCCTGAAAGCCGATGCGTAAAAGATCAAGGGTTTTTGCGAGAGGAAATGGTAAGGCTTGAATTTGTTCGGCATATTTTTGATAAATCGGCGTATGAAAAAGAAAAGTATTTTGTTCCAGAGCCGTGATTAATGCGATTTCTTCTTTGTAGTGCCAAGATGCCGCAAACCATCCCTGCGCTTGGTAGATTTCCTTGCAGGTCTTAGTGGAATATGCCGAGAGCTGGGGGCTTAATAGGATGATCAACAGGAAAATCAAATAGTTGAATAGAAATTTCATGTGACAATCCTCGGCATGGGGCTTCTAGATTTATTCCCGGCCGCGAATTTTTGGACGCATGATTAGATAAAATATTTGTCCTTACCATCGTCATGGCTACAGAGCTCACATAATTAGTCGAGATTAGTGGAGGACATAAGGTCCCACCACAAGGCTTTTCAAGGAGGCTTATTTGCTGCTAACCTTATTTGATTTCTGGATGAGCTAAGGGCGCCAAAAATAAGCACTTTAATTTGGGCAGAATAACCCTGGTATTTTAGCCGGATATTGGTTATAATAACCCTATGAAAAGAACCATAGATGATGAACTCGTTAAATGGAAGAATATGGCGCACCGCCTCCCGCTTTTGGTTCGGGGAGCAAGACAGGTTGGCAAAAGCTATGCTATTGAAAAATTTGGCCAGAATCATTTTAACTCATTGGTAGTAATAAATTTTGAATTTCGACCGGAATTAAACAGTTGTTTTAATAGTCTCGATCCTATAAAAATTATTGCCAAGCTTGAACTACTTACCAATTCAATTATCAGACCCGGTGAGACATTATTATTTCTTGACGAAATTCAACAGTGCCCTCAAGCGATTTTGTCTTTACGATATTTCAAAGAAAAGATGCCTGCGCTTCATGTTATCGGAGCCGGGTCTTTGATGGAGTTTGCTCTTCATGACGCAAAGTTTTCCTTTCCGGTTGGTCGGGTGCAGTTTATGTATATGCGTCCACTGTCGTTTAGCGAATTTCTCTTAAGTCTTGGCCAAGAGAGGATCCTGCAGGCGCTCCATGAAACAACTTTAAAAAATCCCTTCGACAATGCACTGCATATCCACTTACTTGGCTTTATTCGTCAATATTTTTTGGTGGGTGGCATGCCAGCAGTAGTCGAAAGCTACCTGCAAAATAAATCTTACTTAGAATGCCAGAATATTCAGTCGGCATTAATGCAAACTTACCGCAACGATTTTGGTAAATTTGCCACTAAGACTCAATATAAATATCTACAGCGTTTATTTGAAATGGCGCCAAAGCTAGTTTCAGAACACTTCAAATATTCAAAAGTTGATGCAGAATTGAGAGCCCGCGATCTACAACCGGCTTTAGAGCAATTATGTTGGGCTGGTTTGATCAATCTCGTTAAAAAAAGTTCTGCCTCTGGCATACCGCTTGAGTCCCAAGCTAAGGAAAATAAATTCAAGTTGCTTTTTTTAGATATTGGCCTCATGCAAAACGTCACCCAGGTAGATCCTAAGGCGATTTTGGAAAATGATGTCTTACAAATAAATGCGGGCGCTTTAGCTGAACAATTTGTAGGACAAGAACTATTAACGGCCGCGGATCTATATCAAGAAAGGCGACTCTATTTTTGGGAAAGAGATAAAAAAAGCAGCCAGGCCGAGGTTGATTATGTGATAAGCATTGGCGCAAATATTATCCCCATCGAAGTAAAAGCTGGGAAAACTGGGCGTCTTAGATCAATCAAACAATTTATGGAGGAAAAAAAGAGCTCGATCGGCTTAAGAATATCGAGTCACCCTTTATCACTGGACAATGATATTCTTTCAATTCCTCTTTATTTGATTGAGCAGATACCAAGGCTACTAAAGTCTTTAAACTCACATTTGCTGAGCTAGATCCAAAAACTGAAAGATATTTTCTTGGTTGTTCAGCTCCGCATTAGGCAAAAGATCCAGCTGACGTTTTAAGTGCCAGTTTTCGCTGAACTTTTCGCGGATTTCGCTCTGCATAGCTCGCGCGTTTTCTAGTTCACTCTGCGTGTCAATAATAAGCTGATTATTATTGGCTTCTATCCATTGCAAAATAGCCTGAATAATCTTTGAATTTTGTTCCTCCGAAGTGAGGAAGTCTGGGCTATCTTGTGGCGAAGAAGCTTCGTTGATTAATGCTTTGTGGAGTTTTCTTTTTAATTCTAGCTCGAAGTTTTTTAGCAAAACTATAATAACTTGAAAATGGCGAGGTGTTCCCAGGAAAAATGCTTGGGGGGAAATATCGTGAAGGAGATCCTGATACAAGAGAAGTCTCTCATGAGAATTTTTTAGTTCCAACTCCGAAAGGCTTAAGGGAAAATTAATATTGTTGCGTTCCAAAATGGCCTTGATCCATTTAAAGAAAAATCTGAGTTTGGCCTCGTAAGGAAGAAATGCGAGGCCCTTTTCTTCCAGCTGCCAAAGTTCATTCATCGTTCTTTTTTGGCCTAAATAAAAATCCTTGTTTATCAGCCCAGCTTTTCGAAGTGATTTAACGACGCCATTGGGCGAGAGGGGAGAGGCGCTAAACATTTTTGGATGCACTGCTATCGATTGCAAGAGCGCCCAAATTTCCGTGGCACAATTATTAGAAAAAAATTCATAAGGCCGCTCTTGTCTACTGATCCTTATTATTTGACTAACAAATAAATCGATCTGCTCTCGACTAAGCTCAAGAGGAATGTTGATGATGCTACGACCTTCTCTTTCCAAATATTCCTCAAGTACATCGTTTAACGGCGTCAAAAAAACTCTCGAGGGATATGAGCCCGCCACTCCTTTTAATGGCAATAACAAATCACTTTTGGTCACTTCCGCTCGAAAGGATAAAACTATGTGGGAGGCTAAATCATGCAGACAATCATCACTGATTTCGTCTCTTCGAGGGTCGCACATCACAATGCGAAGGGCGCTATGCCCAAAAGCACTGCTGATGGAACGGCCGCCGCTAACCGACATGAGTTGCAGGCTGTGAATTTTTTTGGCGTCAAGGATTACTGGCCACGGATGATATCTCAACTCTGAAATGGTATAGTCGGGATAAAAGAGCAATACTTTTTTTTCTAAGCTATCGCCCTCAACTAAGTCACTAGCTGGTGTTTCAACATCAAAGAGAATGTCGAGACGTTGTGAAATGTCGTCAAGAAATTGAGGCGTGGTGAGCCAAAGAAAAATCACATGCTTGAGCGTTTTATTGAAAGTCCCCTGGCTAAGATTCATCTCATGAAAAGGCGGTCTGGTTTTTATTTGGGCATCTCGACTCTTAAGAATTATCCACTTCTTCTTCTGGGCATGCCCTAAGGCTGAGCCTAAACTGTAAAGCTGAAGCCTTTTCGGATGCTCCTTGGGCAGAGATTTTATTTGGCGGATAAGAGTGTCTAGATGCGCTTCAAGCACTTCTTTTATTTGTTCAGGATTTTTATTTAGCTTTGCACGAGTAACCAAAGAAAAAAATTTTTCATGATGCTCTTTTATTTCGTCAAATGCATCTGCAAAAACCCACGATGCACTGAGTAACCAAAAGGCAAAAAGATTAATTGATAGTGTCACTGCGCGGCCTCGATTTTCCTGATCAATATGGATAAGAAATTTAATCCTTTTTCTCTTCCTCGAGCTTTGGGTCAGGAATTTCTATTTCGGCATTGATGGCAATTTCATCGCTGGTCTTTTTGGGCTTTTTAATTTTTTGCATGTCATTTTCGTTTCTTGGCTTAGAAAAAAAACACTTGATTGCGCCTAAGAAACCTCGCCCAAAACCACCTTTACATTCGCTTTCCATTTCCTCAATAAAATCATGCACATTAATACCGACGACACTGCCCCCATTAACATTTACGCCTGAAACCACAGCGCCAAATGTTAAAAGACCTGTGGTGGTAGAGAGGGATGACACGCCGGCAACTGAAGTTCCGGAAACAAAGACGATCGGGGAAATAGTGGACAAAACTGGCGCAGTTCGCCCTAAGCCTTCCATTTTGTCGTCGAGACTCTTCTTCGTATGCCCCGCAAATGAAGTAGCTAAAATGATGAAAAATAATGATGCTTGAACGCGCATAACTCTCCTCGGATATCAGTTTCGTGAGTGTCGGTTAGACCTTTGGGTTATCGCTTGTGCTGGCCAATTGTTGTGAGGCACGGGTGTCCCATATTTAGGGGACAATCCAGAGCTCATAATAATGAAAAACTTTCGCCAGAATTTGAGGAGTGCATGATCCCGATAATCAATTCTTTTTTAATAACGATGGCCGCGAACAAGAGCGCGGTGTGCGGCACTGCGCTTGTAGTCACAAGGAATTAGCAACGAACTCTTATGTTCAATCGCCAAAAAAGCTGCTTGAAGCAAAGCAAGAAGCAGCAAACGCTCACTAAAAACTCTAGTTCACCCGGCAAGAATAAGAGGCAGTATTAATCTGCGTCACCTTGATATCGGCTTTATTCAATTTAGTAAGATCAATTTGTATGTCGGGTTTTTCATAGCAATGCCAGTGGATAAGACTATTGGAATAGGTTTCATTAAAGCGCCAGGTTATTTTTTTGTCGCCTCCCATCAATTTTTTCAAATCCTCGACGGGAACATAAAATTCCTGTGATTGGTCATATTTAATAAGCTTTTTATTAACCAGGCAATATTCCGTGCCATTCTCCATCGGAGAACAAATTTCGACTGATAGTTTTGGTTCATGCTGGTGCAAGGAATTTTTAACTGTTAATAATAGACCATTGGTATAACTTCCAGCTGCTTTATCGGCAAGCTTTAGCTCTTCTCTCAAAGTTTCTCCGAGTGTTTTTCCCTCCGAATCTACCCGCGTTGTTTTTCCTAGTTTGCGAGACTCCTCAAATCCATTGGAGCCACAGGAAATTAAAAAAAATGCGGCTAAAGAACAAACGGATAAATTTTTTAGCATAGTTAGCTTTCTCCATAGAAAAACAAAATAGGTCCTTAGGACCCTCGCTAGTTTTGGTATAAACAACAACTTGAAGTTCCTCATTTTTGTAATTGCGAGCGAAACGTGGCAATCCCGGAGCAGTTGCAGAATCTTCAGGTTGCCGGGTTTTTTTTCGCAATGATGATTATCGCTTTATTCAAAAATCGGGCGAAGCTGAGCGAGAAACTCACGGGCTGCTTCTTTCGAAAAAGAATGCTTAAATTTGAAATTTTGCAGCCATTTCAAAGGCTCAATTAAGAATTTGTTGCAGCAAGTTTTTAGCATTTTGCTATTCCGTGAGGGGTTTATTTCTCAATTTTTAGGCCTATTTGGTAGCAATCACCCAACAATTTTTTATTATCTAGGAAAGAGGATTATGAAATTTAAATGGTCATAAACCCATAATCCTAATTATGTTAACTTATGGGATAAGGAAAAACTTAATTAATAGGGACCGCGGGTGGCGTTAAAAGTTGGCTCATCCTCAGAGGGGAAGGGTATCCGAGGCGAGGCGAGTAATCGAGCAAGAGTGTATCGCTGTGCGTGCCGCGCTTCGCTCGCAATACCGAAGCCTGGCTTAATTAGCTAAGCTCTTCACCTGATGGGCCCGTAGTCCATCTGTATGTGCCAAAATGATTATTGGTGGGGCCCGATTTTCTTCTCGAAAAATCACGCTAAGTTTAGCCTGCCAGTTAGTTAAAAGGATTTTTTGATGTCATTATTTGTTACCTGTGGCCAAGGCCTTGAAGTATTGCTTAGCGAAGAACTTACGGAACTTGGATATAAGGATTTAAGCCCAGGATATTGCGGTGTTCATGTAAAAGATGATTCGATGAAGAGTATTTACACCATCAATTATCGCTCTCGCTTAGCCAGTCGGGTTTTATTGCCTTTGCTTGATTTTCGCTGCTTTGATCAACGTGATCTTTATCAAAAAAGCCTTGGAATTGATTGGGGAGCTTATCTTAAAAAAGATCAGACTTTTGCTATCGATGCCAACGTGCAGCATGAGTCTCTGCGTAACAGCCTTTTTGCGGCCCAAGTGCTTAAAGATGCCATTTGCGATAATTTACGTGAAACTCATGGTTTTCGTCCTAGCGTCGACCTGAAAAATCCGGATGTTCAACTCAATCTTTATATTGATCAAGACCAAGCGGTTATTAGCTTTGACACCTCAGGTGAGCCTTTATACAAAAGGAAGTACCGTCTTGAAAGCGGTGGTGCTCCTTTGCAGGAAAGTTTGGCGGCGGCGTTTTTGAGAATTGCTCGCTATAATGCCGAAGACATTGGCATCGATCCGTGTTGTGGTTCTGGTACCTTGCTGATTGAGGCGGCGTTATTAGCCACCAACACAGCGCCCGGATATTTGCGTACCCAATGGGGTTTTTTTGGGCTGCCAAATTTTAAACGCGAAGCTTGGTTGAAGGTGAAAAGTGATGCCGACAGTCAAAAGAAGCCCCTGTTCCCAGGTAAATTATGGGGCTTGGAACGCGAGCCTGAAATAGCTGAGTTTTGTCGGCAAAACATTGCGAAAGCGGGATTTGCCGACGGGATCGAAATTACTTGCACTAATTTTATTTCCCATGCTCCCACAGCACCTTATAATTTCTTGATATCAAATCCGCCCCATGGCAAGCGTTTGGGCTCAGAAGATGGATTGAGGTCGCTTTATCGCTCACTCGGCGATTTCATGAAGCAAAAAATGGCTAAGCCTGGCCGCGGTTACATATTTACGAGCAATACTGCGCTGGGGAAAGAGGTTGGTCTGGCTGCCAAACGTCGCCATGTTATTACAAGCGGTGGCATGGATGCGCGGCTCTTGGAATATGATCTTTATTGATGCTTAAGAGGCGTCATAGATTTTTATGGCAGGCCCATTGCCTGCAGATTCGGCCGGCTGAAAATTTCTTATTTTAAATTGGCGTTGTTGCATCAGTGTGAACCATTTTACCTCAACAACTCCTCGCCCGCTTGCGGGAGAGGCTAGGGAGAGGGTGGAGAGACATAAACAAAAATTTTTTTGCCGACAAGAATTTCCTGCGTATTCGCCGCTCCAGCCTCTCCCCGAGCCCTCTCGGCCTTTAGCCTCAAAACCTGTTTATGCAACAATGCCTTTTATATTCGGTATTAACCCTGGTCTAAGACGCTCTAATTTAATTTTTCGCCAAAACTTCCCGATTAAATTCCAGAGCGATGTTGTCTGCGATTTGTTGGCACTCGCTTTGTGTCGGTGCCTCGACCAAAATTCTAAGTTTGTTTTCAGTACCGCTATAGCGCAGCATCACGCGGCCTATATTTTTTAGATAAGTGTTAGCTTCTTCAAGGGCTTTTTCGGTGTTGGGTAAATCGCTAAGGGGGATTTTTTTTGCGACTTCGATATTTTTTAAGATTTTCGGGGTTGGTTGATAAAGTTGGCTCATTTTTGATACCGGTACCGACGAGCTCCCCAAAATATTTAAAAATTGCAAAGCAAAGAACAGGCCGTCGCCGGTGCAGGTGTTTGGGAGCATGATTAAATGACCGGAGTTTTCCCCCCCAAAACTAAAACCTTGATTGACGAGATGACGAGCCACGAATTTGTCGCCAACGGGGGTTCTTTCAACCTTTATACCATGAGGATTGAGGGCCAAATCAAGAGCTATACTACTCATGACAGTGCTGACGAGCGTGTCTTTGTCCAGCAAACCTTGTTGTTTTAGATGAAGGGCGAAGATTGCTAATATGGCGTCACCATCAAGAAGTTCTCCGTTTTCATCAATAAAAATTACGCGGTCGGCATCACCATCAAAAGCGATGCCCAGGTCGGCTTTAGAATTAACAACTTCGCTTTTTAGCTTGCCGGGATATTCACTGCCAAAGCCACGGTTGATATTGAGGCCGTCAGGACTGGCCCCGATAATTCTTATATCGCAGCCAATTTGGGAAAAAAGATGGGGGGCTATTTTTGAGGCGGCACCATGAGCGCAATCGATGACGATGCGTTTAGTTTGGAGGGAAATTGAAGGGCTGATAGTGCTGGCGAGTGAAGCGAGATAGCTTGATTCCGCGTCGTCATTATTAAAAACACGGCCAGGTCTTTCTGCTATTGCTAGTGACGGATGGTAGTTCATGAGCTCTTGCTCAATCAGATTTTCCGTTTCCTCTTCAATTTTAAAACCATGAGGACCAAAGAGCTTGATACCATTGTCGCAGGCTGGGTTATGGCTCGCTGAGATGACGATACCGAAAGCAGAATGAGAAAGCTTGGTGGCATAGGCGATGCCAGAGCTTGGAAGAACGCCAACTAATTGACAATCCACGCCCATCGACATTATTCCAGCACTTAAAGCTGCTTCAAGATAAGTTCCTGAGCCCCGAGTATCGCGACCGATAGTTACGGCATTTTTTTGGTGGCTTCCTTTTTTGACCAAGGAGCCAATGACCCGGCCGAGTTGGCAGACATTTTCAGGCGCAAGCATAGGGGATTTGACCGGGCCGCGCATGCCATCGGTACCAAATAATTTAGTTGTCATATTTTAGGCTTTCCAACGTAATCAGTCCTGACGGCTGATCAATGTCAAAAAAAGCTTAAAAGAACAATTCAGCTTTCTCATTTAAAAGCGTATTGGCATAAAGCCAAAGCTTAACTTATTGAACTATAAGCAAAATGAGGAGCTAAGATGAGCATAGTTGTCGTTGGATCAATAGCATTTGATACGATTAAGACGCCATTTGGGGAGCGAATAAAATCCTTGGGCGGGGCCGCGAATTATTTTGCCATGGCCGCCCAGTTTTTTAGCCAAGTGCAAATGGTAGGCATTGTCGGTGACGATTTTCCGCGCCATCACCTTGAGCTTCTTAAGCAAAAAAACATTGATATCGGCGGCATTGAAACAATGCCCGGGCCATCTTTCCATTGGCAAGGCGAATATGGCTGGGATTTAAACTGCGCAAAAACCATCAAAACTGAGTTAAATGTATTTGAACATTTTTCGCCGCAAGTGCCTGAATCTTACCGAAATGCGAATACCGTCTTTTTAGCCAATATTGATCCAGAACTTCAGATCCACGTATTAAAACAAATGAGCTCGCCAAAAATAAGTGCTTTGGACACTATGAATTTTTGGATTGAAAGAAAGCCCGAAGAGCTTAAAAAAGCCATTTCAATGATCGATATTTTGTTTATCAATGATGCCGAAATAAGAAGCCTTACGGGTGAGTACAATATCATCAAAGCCGCCAAAGGGGCGCTGCGTTTAGGGGCCAAAATGGCAGTGATTAAGCGCGGTGAATATGGCTCGCTTCTCTTTACCGATAATGAAATAGCGTTGGTGCCCGCTTATCCTGTGGAAGAAGTCTTCGACCCAACCGGGGCAGGGGACACTTTTGCAGGTGGATTTTTGGGGTATTTGGACCAACAGGTTGAGCTGAACAGCAAAAATCTCAGACACGCAATGGTGACGGGGACAGTGTTGTCGAGCTTTGTTATCGAGAAATTCTCGTTCGACCGCATGCTAGAGCTTGATGAACGCGGTATCGCGGAGCGAAAACAGCGTTTAATGAATCTCTCTCGGACTTAAAATAGCATCAAGAATGTGACGCCGCCGAGATGGATCAACTATGATTTTGACAAATCGTAAAAATTAAATTTTGAGCGTAAAAAACCAGGCTTTAACGCTCAAATAATCTCTCAGTCGTGCAATGCAAACCTAGCCTGATTTTTTAGCGTCATCATGCGTGATATTGATCGTCTCACTATAGTTCTTAAGCTTCTTAAAAATTACTTTTAAGGCGTCAGATTTACGGTCTTTTAAGAAAGTAATAAACAATTCTTTTTGAGTTATAGCATGTAATGATTGTTGTACTTCGTCGCGATTGCTATCCGAAAATAATGGGAACAGTTTTTCATAAAAAGTACTGACAATGAAATCGAAATATTTTTTATTTAACATATTTTTTGCTTTATGTGATAGGTCTATTTTTTCGTCACTCAGCCAATGTTTAAAATCTTCTTTTACCCGCTTTATTAAAAAAGTTTTTATCTCATCTGATTTATTATTGTTAATTTTACTGTCACTTATCACTGCAGTTAATGCGTTATCGATATCATCTATAATACGTTGTTCAATTATATTAAGTATATCTGTTTGACGGATAATTTTCTGCAGCATTATTCTTAGTTGCACATAATGAGCTGGATCATCGCTTTCAGTTTCTTTAATACTCCATAGCAATGGAGCAAAAAATTGTTCCCACAGCTTATTTTCTGCACCCTTTTCGCCCTGAAGCATTTTTGTTATAAGGGGGCGATTTTCGCTTGTTGTAAACAGTGAATCATAACGTTGTAGAGCTTTGGATAGAAAAACCTCATCAATATCGCGTGGAGAATTGTGAACCTTATAGCCAAGACCATTAAAACGTTTAATTAACGTATCATATTTTTTATATCGCCAAAGATTAAGGGTCGGCTGAATAGAAGTTCCTTTTGTATTAATAAAGTCCATTAATTGCTCAAAATAGCGCTTTTTATAATGACCTTCTGGAGTAAAATGTCCATGCAAATCTGGCTCAGAACCAACACCAAAAGCATTTCCGTGGGGTGAAATATAGAGTTTGACAAGATTTTCTTTTTGGGCCTCCGCCGCTAATCGATAAAAATTCAATGACGCTCGGGCACCCACTCGATTATCATCCAACGCGTGATGAAGAAAAATGGGATCGACTATTTTTTCAATATGATTTGGTTGCGCTATTTTAATGTGAGGAGAGACAGCAGGATCAGGATAAGGTAAATAACCCTCCCCATGAAGACCACCAGCGTGGCTTATATATCCCGAAAATGTGCGAGGATACTGGGTAGCATGGTAGAGACTCATAAATCCTCCAAAACTTGAACCCATTAAGAAAATTGGTGTATCTTTTGGCGCTGAAATATCTTCATGAATAGTATCAGATTTTTCTCGCAATAATTGATGCATATAGTGTATTGAAGAGTGCATTTCCTTTAACAATATTTCGCTGAGTTGTTTTTGTGGCTGATTATTTTTTAATAAATCGAGCAAATTTAATTGAACGATTGCTGTATTGTTTATTAAAAATTCCTTTAACATATCATCTGGCAATAATGGCCTGTGTAAGCGCTTCGCAAGATCTGATGTTTGCCATCCACCATATACATCTACAATAATATTTTTAATCTCACCTTGTGGGACAAAAATTACATAACCGACAGGGTTTTTTCCATCATTGAGAGCGGAACC
>CAYJDW010000068.1:0-14649 GCA_964368985.1 uncultured Myxococcales bacterium
TCAGGATGAAACGGTAAAATTAAACTCATTTGACGAAATTCTCCATCAGCAATTGGGGTTTGGGGAGCAATGGAACGGAAAACCGGTTTAAGAGAATTGCAACCTTTTTCTGAGTGTTAATTATGAACGAGAGCTTATTCTGATGAATTTCGTAATGGACGAAGTTCACCTCTTGCTACGACCTAAGGAACGGCAAATGAATACCGTCCTAATACGTTAATGTGGTCAGAGCCCAAAGGTGATAATCGCGGGACATCGCTTTCATTGATGGTGAATCCTTCTTCTTTAAGCTGCTTAATGGCAGCGTCCGAGTATACTGTGTTCCAAAGAGCAATAACGTTTAGCACAAGTCCCAGGGCTCCGAGTTGGTCTTCTTGCCCAACTCGATAGCGTTGCCTAAGCTCACCACGTCTCCCATGAAAAACTTCGCGCGCTAGCCGATGGCGCCCTTCAGAGCGATTGAGTTGAGTCAGCGTCGCGCGACGCTTAATTTTATCATCCAGATAAGTCAGAGAGTGAATGGTTTTATCCATACGGCCAAATTCAGCGACTGCTTTTGCTAGTGGAGTTGGTCTATCTGCTACCTGTAATGTGCGCATAATTCCATTTGCTTGCACTCTGCCGAGCTTTAGTGAGCCCGCCAATCGCAACATGTCATCCCAATTTTCAATTATAAGTTGCATGTTTATTTTGTGACGAGACATATCATTGAATGGACCATAGTCCGCATTTTGGTCAATTCTCCAAAAGCGGGCACCACCAATATCAGCAAGTCTTGGGCTAAATCTGTAACCAAGCAGTCTAAAGAGCCCGAATATGACGTCGCTGTAAGCTCCCGTATCTGTCATGATATGGGTAGGATTCAAATCTGTTTGCTGCTCTAGCACAACCCCAAGAAGCACCAAGCTATCCCGCAGGGTTCCGGGCACGGTGATGGCGTTCAGTCCAGTAAATTGATCCGAAAGCATGTTATACCACGTCACTCCGCGGCCCAAACCAAAATATTTAGGATTGGCTCCGGCGTGTATGGTTTGTACTGGCACTACAAAGCGCATGCCATCGGCCGATGCGACTTCACCCCCACCCCAGGCTTGTGCCAAACCGATTTGCGCTTGCGCTGAAACCAAGGTGGCATTGGCTAATGTAATCGTTTCATCTCTTACATAGTGCTGATCAACCCATAAAAGTCGCTCTCGTCTGAGGGCAGGTATGTCATTACGGACAAAGGGTTCAAATCCAGTATTACACGCTTCTGCAAGCAAAACTGCGCACAAGCTGGTTGTCAAATCGCTTGCCCTTGCTTCGTGGTCAGAGACATGAGTGAATGACTGCGTAAATCCTGTACGCGAAGCGATCTCAAGCAATATCTCCGGCAGTTCAACGCGTGGTATTAGATTTAAAACGGCTCGTCGCAACGACACAAGCGATGGCGGTTCTTCCAATTTATCAAGGGGACTAAGGACCAACCGTTTTTTTCCATTAACTTGTTCAAATCGCACCGCGGGATTATTAGGCAAATTATGTATGGTAGTTCGATAGGCTTGATCTAGTTCTGTGGTTAAAGATGCTAAAACTAGTTCAGGGTGGCCTGAAAGCTCCAAGGTGCGGCAGATTATCGGTTTAGTTGCCTTCCATTCCGGGCCAGCAAGCAAACCCGCTCGAGGGTCAGTGTAACATAAGCTTTTTTCCACAAAAACGTCGCGTCGCTTCAATCCTGCCCTTAGTCCTTCGAGAACGCAAAAGGTATATGCTCGTATGTCGATAGCATCATTGCTTCGCATGACGTGATGACGCCATGAATCAGTGATAACTTCTTGCGGTACATCGTTGATGGTTTCATCGGTTTCATGTGCCTTTAGCCATTGCAAGCCCAAATTTACTGGCTTGCCTGCATGGTTTGAACTAAAATGAAGATGTTTTAGAAGAGTAGGCAAAAAGACTCTAATTCTGCGATATCGCTTATCGAGTTCCTGATAATACACGTCGTTTGGCGGGCGAACAATTTCCTGAATATTCTTTACAGCAAAAGAAATTATATCGGCAGATGCCATCTCGAAAATTCTGTTGCGCACGTCTTCATTTGGCAACTTTTCATCAAGAATCACTTTGCAGGCATCAGCCAATATCATAGCTGACTTATCCAGGTCTTTTAAGGAACGTAAGCGAACTTTTCTTTCGGCCTTCTCTGCCTTACCAAAAATATCGTCTAAAAGCATTCCCAAAACTTCAAGCGCATCATCATAGGCATCCGCTTCTAAGCACTGAATAAACGCAGTCAGAGTTGCCATTCGCTTTTGCTCTGGCAAGCGAGCTATTGCCGTAACTTTCGACTTTTGCGCAAATCGCGCAAGGGAAGCAATGCGACTCGGAGGAATATGCGCGATTACTCTTAACTTCCCAGAAAGATTGCGCACTCTTTCAAGGCGCGTTATAGCGCGTACCAATGCCGGTCCGCTAGCTCTCGTTGGGCCACAGCGCAACTGATCCAATAACGAGGTCCGGCTTCCCTCAGGTATGCCAAGCAATTCCTCCAAAGCTTCTTTATGTTCTTTGTATTTAGGAGCCAAAAGACGCCATATGCGCTCTTCAACGCGACTTCTTATTCGTCCAACAATACGCTCGAGAGTACTTCGGCCGGGAAGTAATACTCTGTGAGAAAGTAGCCAATCGACAGTTTTGTCAAAAACAACACTTGGACGATCTGTTCCAGTCCAGCAAAGTCCGTATAACCAGCGGTTCAGGCGAAAGCTTACCTTTGGATTGGAAAAATCATGGTACCCATAGCGCTTTTTGATTTCGTCACCATGATCCCAGCGGCTTTCACTAAGTCGGTAAGCGCCAATTTTTGTAAGGTCGGAAATCTCTAATTGTTGAGCAATAGAGGTCAATACGTTTGGCGGTACATCTAATGGATCCTCAAGAAAGGTTCCTAAAAAACGAACCGTCGTTAGCTGCACAGCAAAACCAATACGATTATGATTTCCTCTTTTACCCGAAATTATTGCATGATCGTCCGCGGTAAGATGAAAGAAACAAGCAATGTCCTCTGATGTCGGTGCATTTTTGTAACGGCCATATTTTTCCCGTTGCATTTGGGTCAAGAAGTTTATCGGCATTCATTTCTCACGATGTAATCGATGGGTAGCTCGAAATCCTATCAATAGGGCTTGCTTTAATGGGGGAAGTGAAAGACACTGAATTTCCTATCAATAGATACCATTTTTCATTTTTGATAGTGGCGCAATCACAACTTCCAGATCCTAGAGATAGAAAATGATAGTTGGCTATGCACGAACCTCTACCGTTGATCAAATATCAAGCTTTGATGGGCAAATAAGAGAACTAAAGGCTGCAAGTTGTAAAAAAATCTACCAGGAGCAGGCCTCATCCGTAGCTTCACGCGTAGAGCTGCAAGCTGCTTTAGATTTTGTACGTGAAGATGACATCTTTGTAGTTACCAAACTTGACCGGCTCGTACGCTCGATTGCAGATTTAATGGAAATAATGAGGGCTCTGGAAAAAAAGAAGGTGGCGCTAAGGGTGCTCAACCTGGGCATGGATACAAACACGCCTACCGGCAAGCTTATGTTGACTGTTTTAGGCGGTGTTGCTCAGTTTGAACGAGAAATGATGCTTGAACGCCAGCGAGAAGGTGTCGCAAAGGCCAAAGAGGCGGGAAAATACAAAGGCCGCAAGCCAACCCCTCTTGCCCGTCGCTTGGAAGTTATTCGTTTGGCGGAAAATGGCATTAATAAAACAAAAATCGCCAAACAACTTTCGCTGGGTGAGGCCACTGTTTATCGAATCCTAGCAGCAAAAAATAGAGCTGAAATCAAACCACAAATCCCTTAAACCGGTTTTCCGTTCCATGTGTGCCATGAGAACAACTGGCAGTAAATGTTGTTCGTAACTATAGAGGAGATGAGAGTAGGCCTCTCGATATCGTTTTGCAGGAAATGGTATCAAACCGGCTTGAGCGGCTTTTGTCAAAAGCATTGGTCGTGAGCGTCAAGTTAAAAGGCTTCATTAAAGAGGTCAGGTAAGGATTAAGAAGATGAACGATAAGTGAACCATCGTAAGCATCGAAAGAAATCAGATGATGTCAAAACTGAGGTCTATGGAATGCTTCAGGATAAATCCAGAGGAAACCTGTTTACTGTCTGGGTGGCATCCGGTGTAAAGATGGCATGAGCTTAATTCAGGCTTTTCTATGGAACGTGGGAACCTTGTGCCTAATGCTAAGAGAAACCCTATAAGTGCGAACCACGAAGGGGGATAGTATCAATGTAGGCTCAAGGGGCGGATCATCCCGTAATAGTTATGAAGTTTCTGTAATGGAAATGGAGCGAAGGGGATGTGCCAACTTGATATGTGCTTTTGCAAACTGAAATCTTTCAGGAGTAGTTTTTGCGCATATCAGAGCTGCATAATTGAGAAATTATGCAATTATGGTTGGCAGGAGCCGTATGAATCGAGAGGTTCACGTACGGAGTCTGTGAGAGGCTTGAGGTGAAATTCCTCTTGCCTACTCGACTGCTCCCCAAACCCCTACTATATCGATTCGATATCAAATTATTAGTTAGCTCGTTTAAGCGCACAAAGCCTTTGAGTGGTTCTGTTCATTTATGCAGCATCATCTAGATAAAAGCCTAGGCAATCATAAATTTGGGGGTTTGGTAGCAATAGAACAGAAAACCGGCATAAGGATTTAGAGTGTGCAATCTGAAGAAGGCATTCGATAGATTGTAGCGCCGTGGACTTTAAATATCATGCCTACTTCACTCACTGATTTACCTTCCTGAAGCAGGCGGGTAGCAAGAGCTTGTTGAACCTCTGTCAACTTTTTTGGCCTGCCAAATTGGACTCCTCGGTGTTGTGCAGCTACACGTCCAGCATTGGTGCGCTCGCGAATCAAGTCTCTTTCAAATTCAGCTATACCAGCAAATATGGTCATGATCATTTTCCCAGAGTGGGTTGTTGTATCAGCCCAAGGCTCGGAAAGAGAGAGAAATGAAGCATCTGTTGCTCTAATCGATTCTACAAGATCCAGCAAATGCCGCGTTGAACGAGCCAAACGGTCTAATTTCCAAACGACAACAATATCATCAGGACGAAGCTGATCGAGCAATCGTTGTAGCTCGGGGCGCTCTCTTTTTGTACCAGAGATTTTTTCCTGATAGATACGGCCACAGCCAGCTTGGTGAAGTGCTGATAACTGCAATTCTAGATTTTGATCAGTGGTAGAAACCCGTGCATAGCCGATTTTCATGGAAGGTAATCCTATTGACAGTTTCGCAATTATATCGCAAAATTAAATGCTTTTGCAACAGACTTTTGCGAATCCAGATACGTGCTGTGAAGCACTTCTATCCTTCGTTGCAAAACTTAGAATTTTTGCAGTACAAGGACTCTTTGGCAAATGATGAAGAGACCGTTCAACTATCACCTTTTGCTCATGGCCAGCGATAGGCCGTTAATACGCTCTAAAAATCCTTAAGTGACTTGGCTGTTCCGTTGCTCCCCTAGCCCCAGATCAGCCCGGGCAGCTGCTGGGCAGCAATTACCCTGGCACAATTTAGCGTTTCCGCTTATTAGCTAGAATTTATGACCACTGCCCGCCAAACTACTTAGACCTCAGATCCCTCACCTACAAGCAATGCAGAATTCGAACCACACAAACGTTCCACTACCATTGCGCCTGTACAATCTCCGAGGACACTCATGGCAGTGCGCATTTGATCGAGAATACAATCCACACATAGAACGAGGCCAATTGCTTCTAGAGGAAAATGTAGTGTGGTTAAAACTACACTAATAGTCGCCATTCCAGCGCTTGGAATAGCGGCAGCACCTATGGCAGTAAAAGTGGTTATGAGAACAAAAAATATCTGAGCCTCCCATGACAAGTGGATGCCATATACTTGAGCTAGGAAAAGGATAGCCAAAGCTTCGTATAAAACCGTCCCGCTGACGTTGATCACGCTTCCCAGCGACAGCACGAATTTAGAGACCGATGGATTTAGGCCCAAATCCTTTTGCGCGAGAGTTAGATTAAGCGGTAACGATGCTGACGAAGAGCACGTAGAAAAAGCAGTAAGCAAAAGTGGAGAGACCAATCGAAGCATAGATAAGGGCGATTTCTTAGAAAGGTAGGCGGCTATTGATAGGAGAAATATGGAATAGAATAATACGCCGGCAATCACGACGACAAAATATTTTAAGATTATCACTAACGATGAGAATCCGGTTTCGGCTATCACATCAACGATGAGCGCAAAGATGCCTAGAGGAGCAATGTACATAAGCCCATTTATAAAGGCCATCGATAGCTTTTCGATCGATGAAACCAAATTAATCAAGGGCTGAACTGTATTTCTGTGCAGAAGTGAAATGATGCCTAATAGCACGGCAAGGAGCATCAGCTGAATAATATTTCCATCGTAAAAAGAGACAAAGATATTCGTTGGAATGATATTTGATAGTGAACGCCAAAAAGTTGAAAAGGAGTTCTGATAACCATCTCCAAAGGACAAATTCGTCAGACTCGATTTATCTATACCGGGAAAATCGACTCCCGCTCCAGGTGAAACGAAATTCATAAGTGTTAGCCCCAAAAAACATGCTAACACTCCCAAAAAAGCATAATAGAATATAGTCTTAAAACCCAAATCACATAAATGTCGAGGTGTCCTTAGGTTTACAATCGCCATAAATACAGTGGAAAAAAAGAGTGGCCCCAGAAGAATTTTCAGAAGCTTTATAAAAGTCTCTCCAATCGGTTTTATAGCCTGGCTAACGGCTTCGTTTTCAAAGTAGTGGCAACATAGACCAACAATCGCGCCTAAAACGAGCGCGATTAAAATTCTCATCATCAATTTGTTTGATTGACAAAGAAGAGGGTCTTCCTCTTTGCATGATGCGGATCCGCCAATATCAGAACAAGGCAATGCCATGAGGTGGCCCCCTTTTTGATGTTTCTATGTTACCCAAAGAACTCTTAAGAAGAGGCGCAGGTATCGTTTTGGCATGAGCTAGGATTCTTGGAAACGTATTGCTCTGATTTGTCTGTTGGATGCAAATCATCGTCAGCTTTTTTCAGATAGTCTTTTCTGGCTTTTGCCATCAAATCAGACACATTTTCAATTCCACTTTCAGCCTTACCTAAAGCAGATTCGAACAGAGCATTAATGGTCGGAGCATATTTTTCGACACCCCTTTTAATCAAGGGAAGCAATACAACTCCCGTCGCTACACCAAGCCCGAAATAGATTGCCTTATCCATGAACGCAGTCCTACCCTTTTCAATTTCTTTGCTACCTTCAACCGCCATTTTTTTCCCCCAAATTAGACAAGTTAGATGTTTCTTCTTTCATGTGACTGATCCGCATCTTTAGTCGCAATGAATTTGCGATGACGGCAATCGTACTCAAATTGTGAACCAACGCCGCTGAAAATGGCGATAGAACGCCGCTCGCACCTATCAGCAGCCCGACGACATTGACCCCTACTGATGCCATGAAGTTTTGCTCGATCGTCTTATAAGTCTTTCTAGAAATCTCGATGGTCTGCGGAACGAGATATAAATTATCTTGTGCTAGGGTGATGTCTGCAGTCTCGATGGCTAAATCGCATCGACCAGAACCTTGCGCCATGGAAATATCGGCGGCGGCCAATGCTTGCGCGTCGTTCACGCCATCGCCCACCATGAGAACTCGATGCTCCTTCCTTAAGTCGGTGATGAGATCGCACTTATCTTGCGGCAAGGCTTCGGCGACAAATTCAGTGATACCTAATTTTTCGGCTAAGGCTTCTACTACCCGCTTTTTATCACCGGAGGCCAGGACTATTTTTGAAATTCCAAGCCCTCGTAGCTGCTGTATAGTTCTGAGCGCTTCGGGGCGAACTTTGTCCTCAACGCCGATGATTCCAACGACATCTTTGTTCACAACCACGAAGACCGTTGTCAATAATGCAAAACGGGACCCATCGAGAATTGAAGCAATATCGCTAGGAACATTGATTTCGAGCTCCTGAAGCATCTTCAAATTACCAAGGGCGATGCTGTCCGTGTTTACTTCGGCAACGATCCCCCGACCGGGGAGGTTTTGGTAATTCGAAGGTTCTTTCAGGAAACTGGTCCGCTTACTTGCTTCTGTCATCAGCGCTTTGGCCAGAGGGTGCGTGCTATACTTTTCGCAGCCCCCTACAATGCTCCACAGCTCTGTCTCGTCTAGTTGGCTTAGAATATCAGGCGAAAAGTATACTTGAGAAACAGAGGGAGACCCGCTCGTGAGGGTCCCTGTCTTATCAAAAACAACGGCAGAAACATTTGATGCGGCCTCAAGATGAGTTCCGCCCTTGATCAAAATACCTTTCTTGGCAGCCTCGGTTATACCCGCAGCAACAGCAGCTGGAGTAGCCAAACCGACAGCGCATGGGCACGCAATAACGAGCGACGCGATGGCACGCTGCCAATCTTTCGTTATCAAAAAAATGAGAACTGACGTTCCAATTGAAATGGGGATAAATTTCGAAACAAATTTTTCGCCATAAAGCTCAATTTTGCCCCTCTTATTCCTCATCTGTTCCACGGAAGCTATCATCTTTGCGACAGCAGTCTCACTTTCAACATTGACCACTTCGACATCTACTTCTCCGGAAAGCACGATCGTACCAGCATAAACAAAATCGCCGATGGTCTTTTCAATCGGTAGTGATTCACCAGTCAAAGCACTTTCTTGGAATGCTCCGCATCCGCGCGTAATCTTTCCATCCAAAGGCACGCTAAACGACGCAAACACCCTAACAAATTGTCCTTTGGTAACTTCGCCTACCGGGACACTTTGTACTCTTTCACCTAAAATGAGATTGGCTTCTTTCGGCGTTATGTCTAACAGATCTTTAATAGCGCTTTGAGCTCTTAAGAGCGTAACTCGTTCAAGAAAGCGACCAACATTGATGAGCCACATGATGCTGAGGCTGGTGAGGCCGTCCCTCAGAATAAGTGCAGATATGACCGCCAAACTAACCAAGGTGTCATCGTTCGGTCTTTGCCCTTTTCTCAAGGTGTTAAAGCCATTTTTTAGGATCGTGCGTCCCGCAATAACTGTGATGAGCATGCTCATAAATAGAAATGGTGGGGAGATTGCATTTTTGCCGCGAATCACTCTTTTGATAATGAGATAGCCGGCGATAGCTCCCACTTGGCATAGCTTGCCCAATTCTTTTCTTATCTGCATTGGTGAGATCAATGGCTCGCTGCTGCAACTGTCACCACAAATGCTATTCCCGCTGGAGCTCTTACTGTGCTTATGAAGATGAGCCTCTCCGACGATGCACTGGCTATGCGAGATGAAATATGATTCTATTCCCTTGAATAGAGCCGATATTATAGCCTCCAATTTGACCAGGTCTAAATCATACGTAACAAGGACCGTCCGACTAAAGGCGCTGTAGCTTTTTAGACGTGCCCCAAAAACCCGATGAATTTCACGACGTAGATAGTCGTAAAGAACATCATCACCGGCAAAATTGAGTTTGAATCGAACGCGCCCAGGCATAGAAAATTTGATTTCGACGTCGTTCAGAAAGGTTGCAATAAAGGCTTGCAAGTCACTCTTAATGCCTTTGGCCATCACCATCCCCACCTGAAATGCTAACGCTCGCCACGCTCTTTTGTGGCACCATACATTCAGTTGTGTCAGCCAGATGTGGCGTCTGAACGCCAACTTGGCACCTGCCCTTCTTTCTTAGGCAAAGACGACTTTTAAAACGTTTGAGGTCACTCGCAAAGCTGAGGTCTCCATCCGGAATAGCCTGAACAAAGTCATATAGGAGTCTGAGCAGAGGCTGCTCTACAATCTTATGGTAAACCCAGCGTCCATCCTTCTCAGCGGACAAGAGGCCTGCCTGTCGAAGGGTTTTTACGTGACGCGAAAGCTTGTATTGCGGTTCTTGGAGACTATCCACGAATTCGCACAGGCATATATCCTCGCCGGTATCGAGCATGAGCCGTACCAGCCTCAGACGAATCGGATCCGCAAGGGCTTGAAATAGGTCTTCGGGTTTTATGATCAACGTATGCATACTTGCACTATAACGCAAGTTAATAAAATGTAAAACATTTATTTAAGAAATTGGGTGAAAAATCATGATTTGTAGCGCCATGACCCGTGCTAAAAGCGTTTTTTTCCAACGCGTAGCCCATTGGCCACAGCGAGCAATTCGCTTATTTCGTGTGCAAGGACAGCGGTGGTGACGCTAAGCGCTGCGCCTAAAGCCAATGGGATCAAGATGATCAACATAAGAACTGAGCCAACGATGTTCTGCAGGCTCACTCGTCGTGCAAAGCGACCTAACTTTATGGCTTCCATGATCTTCGCAAGATCGTCACCCATGAGAGCTACGTCTGCGGCCTCAATCGCTGCGTCGGCGCCAGCAGCTCCCATTGCCATGCCACAGGTTGCAGAAGCGAGCGCCGGTGCGTCATTTATGCCATCGCCGACCATCAGTACGGGGCCGTATTGTTTCTCTAAAAGATGAATCATAGCGACCTTATTTTCAGGTACTAGTTCAGCGTACACATCATCAATGCCCGCTTGTTCTGCTAAGACTTGGGCGGTTCGACGATTATCGCCAGTCAGCATAGCGGTGCGAATACCAAAAGCATGCAGTGAAGCAATAATATGCGGCACACCAGCGCGAAGCTCATCTCGAAACGCTATGAGGCCCGCCACGCTTGTTTGCCTACCTACTAAAATGACGGTCTTGCCCTCTGCTTCTAGGTCACTAATTTGGTTTGCGATGTGTTCCAAGTTGAGTCCGAAGCGTGCGAATAATCGGAGGCCACCCAAATACCATTTTTCACCTTGGATATCAGCTGTCACACCGTAGCCAACTAATGCTTCGAAATGTTCGATCTTGGGCGCTACAATTCCTCGAGCATTTGCTTCTGATATAATGGCCTTCCCTAATGGATGCTCCGAGAAATATTCGAGCCCAGCAGCAATTGAAAGCAGATCGTGCTCATCATTCTCTATGGCTAATACATCTGTGACCAAAGGCCTTCCACAGGTTAGCGTGCCGGTTTTGTCGAACGCGACCACCCGTACGTTACCGAGCTGTTCTAAATGCGCACCGCCTTTTATTAATATGCCGCGTTTACCAGCAGCACCAATACCAGCAGCCATTGCTACAGGCGTCGACATAACCAGCGCACAGGGGGCAGCTGCGACGAGCAAAAGCACTGCACGCAAGAATGAATCAGCGAATTGTATCCCAAGCATCCATGGTACTAACGCAACAAGCACCGAGGCTATTAGTATCGCAGGGCTATAAAAGCGACCAAAGCGCTCGATCCATTGTTGGGCCCGGCCTTTTTGCTCTTGCGCCGTTTCCACTAAACGAATAATCTTAGTAAGCGTGTTGTTGGTGAATGCTGCTGAACCTTCAATCACCAGAGCTCCTTGGCAATTGATAGAACCAGCAAAGACTTTTTTGCCAGGACCCTTTTCCACTGGAACAGATTCACCGGTGATTTGAGATTCATTTACACTCGATGCTCCAGATTTGATAACGCCATCGGTTGGGATCAATTCTCCGGGCCGTACAATAAAGATGTCGCCAGGCACCAGGCTCTCAGCGGGCACGGTGACTTCTTTGCCATCGCGCAAAAGGCGCGCTTCTTTAGGTGCGAGATCGAGCAATGCGCGAATGGCATGACGAGTGCGTGCATAGGTAAGCTCTTCCACGCCTTCAGCCGCGCCATAGAGAAAAACTAATACTGCAGCTTCGTCCCATAGTCCTATAAATCCTGAGGCGACTGTCGCTGCAAGCATTAGGATCTCTATGCCAACTTCACGTTCGCGAAAGAGCTTTTCAATTCCTTCGCGTGCCCAATGATATCCACCAATAGGGATCGCAACCCAATAAAAGACATTTGCAACAGACTGGGAAATAATCCCGAAATAGCCAGCGACAAAGCCAATACCAGCGAGTATGCCTGCAACCAAGGCATTGCGTAGTTCCGGATGTTGCCACCACGGCCCAACGAAATCGTCCTCATCACATTTCTGCGAGCCCATCGTTTTTGCGCATGATTCTGTGGCCAATCTATTCTCCCTTAATATTCGTAAGCCGGAGATAGACAGGTTCTAACACGTCTGTTGAATACATAGTTATCGTGTTGTGTTGTTTATTTGCATTCATCAACGCAGCGGAAGCATGCCTCTGCACAGAGTTTGCAATTTTCATCTTCGGTATTCTTGGCGCATTCTTCACCGCAGGCCTGACTAACTTTACAGCAAAGCGCGCATATATCTTCAGAGAATTCAGACCCTCTTTCCAACGCTTTTGCATTAAGTGTGCAAATGTCGGCACAATCTCGGTCGAGCTTGAGGCAACGAGTTTCTTGTCCGGTTTGTTCGGAACAATTCTCTATGCAGCGCTCACATGCAGTCGCACATTCCTTGCAAGCTTCGATTTTACGTTCAACCGATCCTTTTTGCGATTCCATGGCAGAGAGTGTGCTCGCTAAAAGAAAGGCTCCAAGTATCAAAAGTGATTTAACATTTAGCTTCATTTGTTTTCTCCAATAGCTGTTGAACAGTATGCCCTGCTAACCAGGAGTCTGAAGCCTTTTATTCCCCAATTGGCCGCTGTCAGATTGGGGTCATGAGCCAACCTCCGAATCGATGCCTATTTGTATTCCAGAAAAACGATGAATTAATTGGACTGGCATTTTGCAAATACTCACAACCGAGCAAACCCAATGGGTAAGCCATTAGACCGTCATAAATACTCATCTACTTTTTCAAAGTGCAAGAAACCTGACAAGCTCGAGCTTTTTTCTACCATCAAACAAGCAGTTTCAAGCCGTCCGTTCGAAGCGTTCCGTCGGGCGTCATGTGTCGATAGAGTGTTTGCCTGCTTACGCCCAACTCTTTGCATAACATTGCCACACTTGTTTCAGGTTTGCCCATCGCAGCCTGCGCAAGCCTCAGCTTGGCAGTTGTCATCTTAAAGGGCGCACCACCTTTTCGTCCTCGCGCACGCGCAGAGGCAAGA
Source organism: uncultured Myxococcales bacterium (assembly GCA_964368985.1). Taxonomy (GTDB): domain Bacteria; phylum Myxococcota; class UBA727; order UBA727; family JABDBI01. The sequence continues at coordinate 13,066 of CAYJDW010000068.1, forward strand.
CCCGCCATGGTTCGTTCACGGATTAGCTCGCGCTCAAATTCGGCGAGCGCTGCAAAGATGCCAAAGACCAATTTACCCGCCGGAGTCGTCGTATCGAGAGCAGCCCCCTGCCCTGCCAATATTTTTAAGCCAACGCCCCGCTCGGTGAGCTCATGGACAGTGTTGACCAAATGTTTGAGATTGCGCCCAAGCCTATCGAGCTTGTATGCCACGAGGATATCTCCCGCACGAAGCGCCCTGCATGCAGCTATGAATCCAGGCCTCTCGTCGTCTTTTCCTGAAGCGAGATCTTCATAGATATGATGTGCCTCAACACCTGCAGCCAACAAAGCATCGCGTTGAAGGTCTAAGCTTTGCGAACCGTCGGATTTTGAAACTCTCATGTAGCCAATAAGCATGTTGTCACCGTCACGTAAACGATCGTTTATGGAACAGCACAAATCCTAGCACAAAGTGGTCAAATTTATGTCGCATAACCCGTCACTTTTTCTGTGTTGTACAAACCATGCGAAAAGTAAAAATGTGACACGGTGTTTTGAGAACAACTTTTGAGAATTCCAAACGCAGATTTGGCGTCGTGCTCAATTCTCGGCGAGCGCATTCTTGAAAACCATCTTTTATGAGAATAATCAAGCCGCCCCAGCTTTTAGTTCAACGTGCCATTCATGACCAGAATGGAGCTGGTTAACGATGTCTTGCAATGCAAGACGAACAAATTGTATTTAGCCATAACTGATAGTATCATTTGATACTATCAAAATCAATATCATACGTTCCGCCTCTCCCCATTGAACCTCCCTGAAAAACACGCGTTTCAGCCCATAACCACGAGCGATTTCCGTCTCAATCCGATTCTATATTGGGACGATGACCCACACCACCAAGCGCGGGGACTAACTGCCTGAAAGTAGGAAAGCGTAGCCTAAGGAAAATGTTCCGATCAAAAAAGCGGTTTCGGAGAGGCTGGAAGATAAGACCAATTCTTCGCCGGTTTTTGTGCCTCCCTCGAGACGACTGAACAAGGTATGATACTTATTAAAATCAAAATCGCATTCAGCAAGCGCAAAGCCTGTAGTTAGACCCTTGGTCGGAATATTCAATCCAAACATGATTGTGCTCGCTAAATTGCTGTCTTTCCAAAATTTGAAATTTACTGATAGCGAAGAGCTTGTTTTATGTACGCTGACCTCAGGCTCCATAGGCTCTGGGCTTTTCAAGAATCCATAAGAGGCTTGTATACTAAGCTCCTTTATTGGATTGTAGAAAAGGCGGCCCGCATAGGAATTGTAACTAAACGAGTTGAAAATTTTTTGGTTTTTTGAGGGATTTTCCCTCCTCCTGCGTATAAATTTTGGAGGAGCCTGTTCAATGAAAAAAGATATCGACAAAATCTTAGAATTGCACTTTCGTGAGCGACCTGATTTTTCTCGGCTTGATGGCATTGAGCCAGTTCTATGGCGGAAAATTGAAGAATCTCGTGCGAAGAAACTTTGGATTGAGCATTTGTTAGAGCCTTTTGCTTGGCCGCACTTCCAAATAACCACGCTAGGACTTTCTTTGGCAATTGGTTTTTCAGTGGGTCTG
>CAYJDW010000069.1:0-14622 GCA_964368985.1 uncultured Myxococcales bacterium
CTCAACAACTCCTCGCCCGCTTGCGGGAGAGGCTAGGGTGAGGGTGGAGAGACATAAAGGTGACTTTTTTGGTAAAAAGCCCTTCGTCTGCGTTTCTCCACCCTCTCCCCAGCCCTCTCCCGCAAGCGGGAGAGGGATTAGCCCCGTCCACCCTTCAAAATCACCCCAATCGAATATTGCTTCGGTGGGCCCATTTGGGTAGGTAATTCTTTCGGAGGAGCAATTTTCAAAGGCTTGCGGCCTGGCTTACCTGGAGCTTTCGCTGGTCCTGGATCGCGTTTCTTTATGCGTGGTGGCGGAGGACCGTCTTTGGGTTTGACGCCTTCTTTGGCGAGAGCTCTAAGCTTGCCATCAACCAAGGATAAAAATGCTTCTAGGTCGCCACGAGTGGCCAGCTGGGCTTCAATCCAGCGCAAGGGGCCTTTTTTTGGCGTCATTTCGTAGAGCGCGCGGGCGCGCGGGGAGAGTTTGACGTCTTTATCAAGATAACCGCCGACTTTGTCGCCGACGCCGACCAAACCCATCAGAGGATTTTGGGCCAAATAAATGCCGCAAACAGTCACTTCGCCGATGCAAAATCGTGGAGCCCAGCCGCTTGAGGGGCCATACCAATACATTTCGGGATAGAGTTTGCGCTCCTCCAAGGCTGTCACGGTCTCTTGGTAACGCGGCCAACGGCTGCCTAATATTGCCGATAAAGATGCATCATCGGGGATGAAATCTTTATCCTTGAGTGGACTCTTGGCCATCTTTTGCCCCTTATTTATTTGCGGCTTGCTTATGCTGAAACTATTTCACTTAAAAACAAGCGGTTTAATGGTACCAAATAGTTTTTAGGTTTCTTAGTTAAGAAAATACCTCATTTTATAGGCATAAAAAACCGAAGAACTGAATACCCTACAAAAAATCTTCTTCGGTCAACTTATTTAGTCTTATAGATGATGAGCAAATCTTTTAGGGATTTACTGTTCGTGCAGTCGCCGCGAGAGGCACGATAAGACCTTGCAATGATGTGGCAATAATCAAATTATGCCCCACAAATTTTGCTCCGCTAATCGCAATTTAAGGTAATAAAGGTTTTCATCGTGAGTCGCATCAACCGGGACACCGCTGAGGACGATAAAGAGTTTATCTGCGGAAATAGCGGTTACATTAATCGAATGGCGACCGGAGCGCGGCATCCATGCTTAGGCTTTACAATAAATTAGCCGCGGCTTCAGCAAGCACCGACCGTTCGCCCTTTTTCAAGCGAACATGGCCAAAAAGCGCCTGATTCCTAAAACGATTTACGATGTTCACAAGGCCGTTATTGGTTGAATCGATATAAGGGTGATCGATTTGGTAGGGATCGCCGGTGAGAACAATCTTGGTGCCTTCCCCTGCGCGCGAGATGATAGTTTTGACCTCGTGAGGGGTTAAATTTTGGGCTTCATCGACAATCATAAATTGCGACGCGATGGAACGACCGCGAATATAGGTGAGGGGCTCAATCTGTAACAAATCAAGATCGATGAGTTCCTGATAGCTGCGTTTATTGTGCTGACGAGAAAAATGCGATCGTCCCATGATGAACTCGACGTTATCGAAGATGGGCTGCATCCATGGATTTAATTTCTCTTCAATTGTCCCTGGCAAATAACCAATATCACGACCAAGTGGGAAAATCGGACGGCTTACCAAGAGGCGCTGAAAGCGGCGTTCATCGGCCACTAGGTGGAGACCAGCGGCAATCGCGAGCAGGGTTTTTCCCGTACCGGCTTTGCCGACCAGAGTCACCAATTGCACGTCATCGTCAAGAAGAAGGTCCAGTGCGAAAACTTGTTCTTTATTGCGCGGCGAAATCCCCCATACTTCTTGGGTGGGTTTAATGATAGGCCTCAGCGTGTTGGTGTGGGGCGACAAGCGGGTCAAGGCTGAGTGGGAGGGATTTGCTCGATCTTTTAAAATAGCAAACTGGTTATTTATCATTTTCGATTCAGTGAGCGCGAGATTGTTGGATTTATAGAGCAAGTCGATTTGATCGCGATCGATTTCTAGCTCGGTATAACCGGTGTAGAGTTCATCTATTTTACTAGGTTCAGGTTCAAAATTCTCAGAGCGAATACCAATAGCATCGGAACGAATGCGTAAGTTGGTATCCTGAGTAATAAAAACCACTTCCTGTTTACCCTTCAAACGCTCCTGGGCATCAAAAGCTACCGCGAGAATGCGACTGTCTTGCCCGCGATCAGAGGTGATTTCCGGGGGCAACAGACGGCTTGAGGTAGCCACTCTGAGAGTGCCGCCAGATTCAAGCTTTACGCCGGTCGCCAAGGAACCCGCACTTCTTAGTTCATCGAGAAAGCGGCTAACCGAGCGGGCATTTTGGCCGAGTTCAGAGAGCTCTTTTTTGAAGTTATCAATTTCTTCCACGGCATAGATCGGAATAATGATGTTGTTATCGCCGAAACTAAACATGGCACGTGGGTCGTGGAGAAGGACGTTTGTATCGAGAATAAAGGTCTTCTTCATTATAAACCCCAAAAAAAAAGCGATCAGCCCTAGCCGTCGCCTGTTTTAAAAATTGCCATGCGTGTCAAAAAAAAGCCCCATGTGAACATGCTATCACACGGGGTTTCACTAAATGAAAGCTTGAGACCAGTTTTATACTTCCAAGCTTCTAAAAGGCAGCAAACCAGCTGAGCGCGCGCGCTTTACAGCCTTGGTTACTTTCCTTTGATTAATCGCGACCAATCCTGAACGGCGCGATGGCAAAATTTTGCCTTCGGGTGAAATAAAGCGGCGTAAAACTTCAGTATTTTTGTAATCAACTTCAGTTTTATTTTGAATAAAAAAATCGGCCAATCGTCGTTTGCCGCGTGATAATGCTGGATTTTCTGACATAATTCTCACTTTTGTTCAGCGTTTGAAGACCGATCCATGCCGTAATTGTTGGATTTGATCAAGAGGGTTTGTGCAATAGTCTGCGTGGCTTTAGTCAGATTGGTGCAGACAGCAAAAAAATAAACAGAAAAAAAGGTCACTCGAGTATTATGTATATAAAACAAGCTGGTTAATCTTTCTTAAGTATTAAATAATAAAAACATGAAAACAGCTTGTCGCCTGCAAAAATTGCATTATAATATAAGTAGGATTTGGCTCTTTTATTCTCGAGCCTAAGAATCCTTTTCGGATGGTCTTGTTACCGTCTGAATGTGCCGGGGGCTTTTATGCTCCCGGTCTTTTATATAAAAATAACGCTTGCAGTTTATATATTCAGCGTTATAATTAAGTATGATCTAGATCTATTATGCTAGAGCCTAAATGGCCCGAAAAGGCGGTCTTTTGTCCTGCCTGTTGTGACCAGGAGCTTTGTTCTCCTGGTCTTTTTTTTAGAAGTTTTCGCGCGCGCGGATGACCGATTACTCGCCTGAGCGCAAATAAATAGCGCCGGTTTTTTGTTTGCTTTCCATGATCAAAAATTTCCTTATAATCGCTCTCACCGGCTTTTTTCTCGCGCAAAATCCAGCCCATAGTGAGGCTTTTGGCAATAATTCGGTGAGTATCCCGAAAATCGGCGTGTCATTTTTTGATGGTGCTTTTCGCCCACAAAAACCTTGGGGCTTAGATCGGCAGTGGAGCCTTAGTACCAGCTACATGTCAGCCATTGATTATCGTTGGTGGTGGGTAGTGGATACTGGTTTTGCCATGGGCAGGCTTAATTTTTCTTCAAAAGACTATATTTCCACTTTTATGGCGGGCGGTGGGGTGCGCTGTAATATTTTTCTCGACGATTTTAGACCGCACACCGGCCTCATGGTGCACTATGTCCAATTTTTAGGCGACGGAGCCAAGCTTTTACCGCTCAATTTGGATTGGCCCATTTTTGTAGGGCTAAAGCCTTATTTTGGGATGGAGTGGTTATTTTATTCAGAGATGGCTTGGAGTCTTGAGCTTGCATACGGGCTCTATGTAAATATTCATGAGCCATTTCGGCAAATTCTTTATGCCAATACTTCCTTTGGATTTTATTTTTAATGTCCTCGGGATAGGAGCTTGTTTGTAATTTTTCATTCGATAAAAACTACAAAACGTTTTTGTAGGGAATGGATTATGAAAAGATTGTTTTGGTCATTTTGCGGTTTGATTTTGTTTTCCTTCTTTCTTTGTGCAGAGCAAGAGCAATGGCCTGTTCCTTTTAAGGAGTTTCCAAGCCCAGGTCAAAAGATTGCGGTGATACTTGGTGCAGGACCAGCGGGCCTCTTTGCTGCTAATATCATTTTAGAAGCTGGTCTTCATGATCAAATTATTATTGTTGAGAAGCGCGCAACTTTCTCTCGATTCAATTTAGTAAATTTTTTCCCTGATAGCTGGCCAATGCTCAATAAAATGAGAGTCGCTGAAGATTTTAAAAAGATAGGGAAAAATGTTGAAGTTTTTTCTTTATATTTTGATCATTTTGACAAGCCTTTGGTGGATTTGGAGATGGAGGAAAGCGTAGTGCCTCAGGAATTCGATTATCGAGGGCCGCTTACAAAAATTTTTGAACAACCAAAGGCCGGATTTATGAACCTAAATTTGGCCGATTTACAAAACCAGCTAGCAATGAGTTTGGCCCAGCATCCTAAGGTATTTTTTGTTCACGGGACGAGCGAATTTTTGAAACAAAACAATGAATTAAAGTATGGTATTTCGATTAAACTATCGAATAATTTTAGCTATAACTTAGAGCCTGATTTAGTTGTTGTGGCTGAAGGCGCCCATAGTGAGGGCAGAGCTCAGCTAGCTATAGATTTGAAACCAAGACAACCCCTCGAATTATGGTGCTCAGGCTCGGTTTCGCTGGGAAATAGTTGTGAAAAACATCCAAAAGTTACTCAGGTTTTTGATGCAACAAGAAAAAACCAATCAAGTATGCGTACATTTGGAATTTTTAATGTCATCGACTCAGAATTATTTTTGAATGGTCAAGCATTTCCAGAGGAAAGCGTCGACGACTGTCTGATTCGTAACGCCAAGATTTTATTGGATTCCCGATTAGCCAAACGGAGCCCGGCAATAAGCGGGGACTATAGCGGTTTAAGGGTTTCGCAAAAATCCCAGGATATCATTGCTTTTCAGCCCTCCAAGGCTGAGCGCTTTAGCTCCGGCGAGAATGTTATTCTGTTTGGCGACGCCGCGGGCTTTGCCACTCCCAAAGGAGGGGTGGGTTTGAGTCTCCTCACGACGGTTTATCCGCAGGCTCTCTTTGATTTATTAAGCAATTGGGCGGTGAGCGAAAGAGCAGGTGCGCTCGCTCGCTATGAGAAGCGAATCGAGGAAATTGTGGACTTTTGGCATGCTAAGAATGGGTTGGTGAATGCGGATTGAAAAAGATATTTTTGAAAAGGCCAAGGTGGAACATGGCTCTAATGCCATTCACCCAATGTGATGCCTAAGCGCCTGTTATCGTCATTGCCGCGCTTCGCTCGCAACGAGGCATGGCATCAAGTTTGCTCTGGATCCATTCCAAATCAAAGTATTTTATTGAGTGGGTGTGTCGCTATTATGGCGATGGGCTTTGCTCATTTGCAATACAACAACGTCCTCACTTGTAAATGTAATATTTTTTCATATTTAAGTTTTTTACGTCGAGAAGTTTTAAACATTGTTGTTTGAGAGAGAAAATGCTCCATATTATTGGGTTTAGTTGTTTACTGCTATTAAGTTCCAAACTACTTGCAAGTCAACAATATGGCGCCCGGCAACCGGTTTCTGTCGAGAATTTAATTGCAGCTTATGCTGCGGAAAAACAGTTCTCTCCTCTTCCTTCCCAGGAAAACCCCGTTGAATTGCATAATTTTATTGGTCCAGTTGATAGATTAATAACTGTTGGCTTAGCGACCTTGCCAACGCTTTTTTCTCATAGCGAAGTTGTCGTCGTCGATAATCGGGCGGCACAACTTAGATTTAGTTCTATGCTTCATACGGCTTTTCTAAAGGGCACTTTAGAAGGGTTTAGCAAAGGAATTGAGGAAGGTTTTATTGCTTTTCATCAAGAAAACATCCAGCACCCATCTGTTCTACAAAGAGTTTTCGAATCTATTTACCGACCTCTAAAAGAGCTTTCCCCTCTGAGAGCTAAAAATATACAAACAAAAATCGCTAATATTTTAGAGGAGGATCCTTTAGACTGCAGTACTATTTTCATTTCAACTATGCTTGAGCTGGATCCGGATAAATTGGAGGAAAATTTAAACATTATTAATAGATGGTCTATAAAGGGGCATACTGTTGTCTTTAGTTTAACTACTATGTCAAATCACGAATATATTATTAATAAATTACAAGAAAAGCAATTGGCGGTAAGGGAGCGTCGTTCAGCCAATTGTGGAGGCACGATTTATTATAAAATTTAGAGTGTATTAGTATAAGTTTCTGTTTCTTTTCATCTTTTGTGCGTTTTTAAGAGCTGCTCAATAAGGATAATGGCGTTGACAGTGAGAGATTTTCCCGATAAATAAATTCAGTATCAATATTTATTTGGAAAATTATAATGATTATCAAAAATAATTTGCTCAATTTGGGAGCAAAATCTTGTATTGTATTGTTTTTTTGCATGGCGGGGCTGAATCTTGCGGCCGGCGATGTAAATAAACCGCGGATCAGAAGAAACTTGTTTGCGGATTTGTCTGCGGTGCTCCCCGAACAAAATAATCCCGCTTCTGAGCAGAAAGCTCCTAAAGAAGAGACTATAGAGGAAGGAGCTTGTGGGGAAACCTCTGAACAGCAGGATTTAGACTGTTATAAAAAACGTGTCTTTCAGTCGGCTGATAAGGATAATGAAGAACCTCAGACAAAATATAAGTGCTTGTCTGATTCGCGTGAACAATCGATTATTTTCTCGCTTCCAATGCCAGAATTTTCCAGCACCCCAGTACTTTGCAGATCCAAAAAATCTGGCCAAAGGTTTTTCTGTCCCGCCACTCCTTTAAAACAAGACAACATTGATATTTCTGAATTTAGGCGTCTGTTGCCAGAATTTGAGGGGATAGAAAAAATCGGTGCAGGAGATCAAGCGACGGTCTATAAAGCTCACCTTGTGCAGGAAAATAAACCTATTGCTTTAAAAGTATTTAAATATGGCCGTGCTAAAGAAGAGCAGTTAACAAGAGAAAATCAATATGTTCAAGAATTAGGAAATAATGAACATATTCTATCTTATTTGAGCTTTTTTAAGCGCGGGAAGTTCCTAGTGATTAGTATGGATTTTTTTCCCAAGGACCTTAGTGTATATATAAAAGAAATTTGTAAGACCAATTTAAGTGTGGCTGAAGAAGTCATTTGGGAGTTTATAGCGGATATTGCTTTAGGTCTTAGAGAGTTTGAAGCCAAGGGCTTTGTTCACCGGGATATTAAACCCGATAACCTATTTTTGACCAAAGAAAATCGCGTTGTCATTGGCGATCTCGGTTTAGTAATTTCTCTAAATCACAATGATACCGGTGATTATTCAATACAAACCGGAGATAGTCGGTATCTTGCAATTGAATCCATTAAAGAAGAAGCTCCCACTCACAAATGGGACATTGCCAGCTTTGGTTTTTCTCTCTTGGAAATGGCGGCTTTGATTGACCTGTCTGCAGGTGGAGATACTTGGGAGGCCCTGAGGAAGCTTGGGGGAGTTGATAGTTATTTGGAGCCACTCCCTTACTCCGTTGAACTTAAGGATTTGATTAAGGCTATGGTTCATCCCGAGCCCGAAATGCGGCCTTCTGCAACACAAATATTGGACCATGTGCGGGTTAAAAGTATCCTAGCTACGCGAAAATAAAAGTTTACTGATCCCGATAAACCGGCTTTTGAGCCGGTTTTTTTTTGCCTCCGCGTCATTGCCTACGCTCGCAATGACGAGATGGTAGTCTCGTTAGCGAAGCTTTCGCTTGAGCGAAACTAAGGGCGTTTTAGGGCTAAAGATCTTCTTTTCACAAGGCGAAGAACAGCTCTGAAACGATTTTTTGCTTAAATTGCGATAGATAATCCACAAGGCCCAGCCCAGTGCCATCAGTACAATCCATTGATCAAACAAGTCCCACATAAAGCTAACTCCTTAAGCCCACCCGAACGCACTGCCGACCAAATAGGTGAACATTGACAAGAGATAAGCGCTACCTGTCATCAGAACGAATTGTAGCAAGGTCCACACGGTCGAGCCGGTTTCTCGGCGCGTCGTGGCTAAAGTGCTGACACATTGCATAGATAAAGTGAAAAAAATCAGTAAACAAAAGCCCGATAAAGGGGTGATGTTATTTTTAAAAGCAGTTTTCAAATTCGGATCTTCTTCACTTTGCAGGCCGTAGACCACCGCCATGGTGGACACAAAAACTTCGCGCGCCAAAAAACTCGCCAATATGCCGATACTTACCTGCCAGTCAAGACCCATTGGTCTCACTAATGGTTCCATGGTTTTCCCAATGACGCCGGCATAGCTGTGTTCGAAGTTCGTGCTTAGTTCCACGGGCTGGTTGTCGGGTGCTGGTGGGCGATAGGGCTCAAAGTGAAACAAAGCCCAGATTAAAATGGTGGATGCGAGGATTACGCTGCCCACATCGCGTACAAACATGTGAACCCGGTCAAAGACGCGCTTAAGTACCAAACCTGGATGAGGCCAGCGATAGGGCGGTAATTCAATGGCTAAACTAGGGCTATGATCGCTTTTGATGATTTTTGAGAGAATAGCCGCGCTAATTAAGGAAGCAGCGAGTCCGAGCAAATACATGGACAAAAAAATCAGAGCACCAACATCAAAGACACCAAATAAAGGCGGATAAGCGCTGAAGAGAGCGCCTACGATCAAGCCAAAGACAGGGAGGCGCGCTGAGCAGGTTAGAAAAGGGGTGACCATGATGGTAATGAGTCGCTCTTTACGATTGCCGATGGTGCGGGTGGCCATAATAGCGGGGACCGCGCAGGCGAAACCGCTCAGCATGGGAACCAATGAGCGTCCACATAAGCCCGTACGTTTAAGGGTTGAGTCAAGCAAATAGGTGGCGCGCGCTAGATAACCGCTGTCCTCGAGAATGGCCAAGAATAAAAAGAGCAGAGCAATCAAAGGTAAGAAAGATAAAATGCTGCTCACGCCCGCAAAAACGCCGTCGATGACCAAGGAATGAATCATGGAACCTGCGGGTAAAATAGCGCTGACTTGTTGGCCTAAGAAAGCTAAAGCGCTCTCGAAGATATCTCCTAAAGGTTGGGCTACTAAAAAAAGTCCCTGTAATAAGGCAATGAAGAGGCACACGAGAAAAAGCGAGCCTGAAATGGGGTGCAAAAGAAATTTATCGATGAGGTCTGATCTTCTGCGCACGCTTTTGAAGCTACTGTTTAGATGAAGAATCCATCCATCGACGCGCTGAAAGCGTTGTTCAGGAATATCAGCGAGCAGATTATCGAGTTCCGTGCGATCGGCTGCACTTAAGCCCAAATGGCTAATATGCGATTCCGTGCGTCCAAGGCGGGCACATTTGGCTAAACGGTAGAGGACAATATTGTGATTTCGGATCAAATCGGCGCTATTTTTAGCATGCTCAGGAAGATAATTGAGACTTGGGCCTGAGAGCGCCAGCTTTTCTTGCAATCTTGGTGATAGCGAAGTGAAGAGTAAGGGCTGTTCTTTGACATGGGGAGTGAGAGAACCCGCTAAAACGCCGTCGATGGTAGTTTTGAGGCGAGTGATACTGGCGGAATCAAAAGACGAAACCGGTACAATATATGAGCATAAAGATTTTTTTAGGACATTGAGGGCCGGCGTCTCTTTGAGCTCTGGTCGTTGATCCACCATGCTGAGAGCGATAATGGCCTTATAACCCAGTTCAATGAGTTGTGAATAAAGATAAAGTCCGCGTCTAAGTTCAGTGGAATCGATTACCACGACGATCAAACTATGATTTTTTAATTTAGCAATATCGCCAAAGAGGGCTTTGACCGTAAGCTCTTCTTCTTCAGAAGCCGGAATCAGGCTATAGGTACCCGGCAAATCCACCACGCTTACTTTTTCACCGCTTAGCCGGGTGATTTCGCCCACCTTGGCTTCGACAGTTATGCCCGGATAATTCGCCACCTTCGCATGAAGGCCGGTGAGGGCATTAAACAGGGTGGACTTGCCTGAATTTGGGTTACCTATGAGAAGTATCGGTCCGTTCATAACTTTATTAACTTTGCGGTACTTGGCTGACCGCTAGAAATTGATTAGCGAGTTCATTGGCAATGCATAAACGACTGTCATTTAAAGCTAATTCGATAGCTCCAAAGACTCGGCCATTTTGTAAAACCGTCACTAAAGCGCCGCGACACAAGCCCATTTCAAGCAGACGATAAACATCGGCACGAAGTGGTGATAAGCAACGCGAAATGCGGACTGAGCTTCCTAACGGTAAATTTTCTAGAGTATTTTCTTTCAAGAGCTTGATTCCTCCCTCAGCTGTTAAGCGATTTTGCAAGTCATTCTCAATTAGACAATACCCGATCCCTGTGAGCTATTTCATTTCTTGAGCATCGTGTTAGCAGACTGGTTGCCATTTTTAGCTCCCGATTTACGAGTAAGCTTGTGAAAATACTGCTTTTTTTGAGTTTTTCGGCACTTTTTTTAATTAGTTGCCAAAGAAAACCAGGGCTCGGTCCTGCAGCCGATTCCATGTCGTCTATTGCCCCGCCACCCATGGGGGCCACTACCTATAACGATGAACTCAAAAAGGAACTGGCGCTCCTGGATGATTTAGTCAACAACCGCATTGATCAAAAGCAGATAAGTGCGGTGACCAAAGCTTTGATGGCAGGGGATAAAGAACTTTTATCTCCTAAATATGAACACGCGGCCTTGGTCAAACTTTTCCTCACTCTGCCGGAATTAGTTCATCCCAAAGAAAAACCAACAGACAATCGAAAACTGTGGCTTAGGGCGAAGCTATTATTTCTTAAGCGTCGTTTTGTTGAGGCAAGCCTCGCCATGAGCGAAGTGCTCAAAAATGAGCCCAATTTTATCGAAGCGCGAAACTGGCGCGCGAGAGCGATATTTTTCTTAGGTAATCCTGACCTCGCTATTAACGAACTAAAGCTGATCATAAAGCAAAGTAGCCCCCAATCGGAGGCAAGTCTCGATGCTCATTATTTAATCGGAGCTATTGTTTATGAATCTAATGATCGAGATAAAACGAGGATTAGCACGGGGATCGATGCTTGGAAAAAATATCTGAATCATAAAGAAAGCACGCCCGAGCTACAAAAAGAAATCAGCGAGAGTCTTTCAGAATTACAGCGCCGCTTAGAGGGGAAACCTGAGTCGGTTCCGGTACTCGATCCTTTTACGCCGCAGGAGCGCAATGGCCTCGCAAAAAACGCTATTTTGCAAGCTTTTGCTGAAGAGAAATTGCTGCTTGCTGAAGAGTTAGCCACCAAAGCCCTACAAAAAGGCTACGATCCTGACATAGCCATCATCAAAGCCCGAACTTTTTTTAAGAGCGGCCGACTTGATGAAGCGGTGGAATTATTTAACCAGATCGTCGAGAAAAGCCCAAAATATGCTCCGGCATTTCATTATCGGGGCATGGCTTTTATGATGAAAGGGCAGGTGAAAGAGGCGCTTCTGTCTTGGAAAAAGACTATTGCGCTTGATGGGGTTTATGGGAAATCCCACAATTTGGAGCAGCGTATTTCGGTGGCGGAGAAAATGGTTGAGCCGACGAAAGTGGAAATGCATTAACTTAGTTTCTATCGAAATGGAGCTGTCATGCGCCTTCTTAGTCTAATAATAATTCTCGTCGCTTGCGCCTGTGTTTCCCAACAAAAAATAGTGAAACTGCCGACTCCTTATATCTCCCCATCGGCTTATTTTGTATCTCGCGAACTGATGAATAGCGCGGGCGCTAATTTTTTTAACGATGAAGAGAGTTTTGATCGTCTCTTTAATGCCAAGCGCATGGGAATTAAGTGGATTCGCTTGACGCCATCCAAATGGAAAAGTGCACTTTACCCTAATGAAGCTGGCACTTTTCTAGTGGGGAGAAAAGCAGAATATCGAGGGTTGGTTGAAGAGGATCTAAAAACTTTGCTTAAAGTTCTCGATTGGGCGCACAGTTTGGATTTGAAGGTGATGCTCACTTTTTTGACAGTGCCGGGGAGGGTCTTTGCCCAACACAACCAGGGAAAACAGGATAATCGGATGTGGCAATCGGAGATCTATCAAGAACAAGCGGTGCAATTTATTCGCGATGTGGCGCTTTATGTAGGCCATCACCCTGCTTTAATGGCGCTTAATCCCATCAATGAGCCATCGCCTGAAAAAGCAGAACCTAGATTGCTTGATTGGTACAAAGGGGATTACCAAGCATGGGCCGAGAAGACCCGAGGAAGCACTCAAGATCTAAATCGTTTCTATGAGCGGATGGTGGTCAATATTCGCCGTGTGCGCAAGGATTTGCCCATTGTCCTCGATGCTGGTTTTCATGCGCATCCTTGGGCATTTAAGATTTTGAAGCCCTTCAAAGATCCAAGTATTTGGTACGCCTTTCACTGGTATGAACCCTTTTTATATTCGCAAATAGATCCGAGCTATAGCTATCCAGGTTCGGTGCCCACGGGAGAAAATCCCGGCCCCGCTGATGTGGTGATGTGGGATAAAAAAATGCTTGCCACTTTTTTAAAACCAGTTATCGATTGGCAGCGTGAGCACGGTATCGATAAAAATCAGATTGTAGTGGGGGAGTTTGGGGTTAACCGCTTGATGAAGGGCGCCGCAGATTATTTGCGGGATTGCCGACAGCTCTTTTTGGAACATGGTTTTATGCATGCTTTTTATCATTTTCGTGAGCCTCATTTTCCTCGCATGGATTATGAACTCGGCACAACAAAAAAAATCGGGCCCTATTGGCAAGCTCTTGAGGCCGGTGTTGTGCCAAATTATGACAAATTTCCTAAATCGGAATTGATCGAGGCTTTGGGACTTCGGCCAAAAGGCTAAAAAAACCTCTCCGAGGTTTTAATAGCTGGAACACCTTTAGAGCCGAGAGCACACCTCAAAGCACTAAGGACAAGCGAAATCTGCGGATACAAAGGCCAAACCTTTCGATAAGTGGCTCATAGGGCCCACCAATTCTTGAACGCCGCTCGACGAAATGCGATAGAGCTCGCTGTCGATGTTGCCCGCCAAAAGTACATGCTTATCCGCCCAATAGGTGAAGCCGGAAATTTCCTCGGAGTTAGTTTCATCGTCGACATTAACGATACTCAATGCGCTTAAGTTTATTTTTTCCAATATAAATGAGCCTGAGAAACGCCCTGAGGCGTGGTAAAGATATTTGTCCTTGTTATTAAAGGCGATGGCTTCACCGTCGCTGCCATTTCCCAAACTCATGAAAAATGTTGCAGCAGCATTGGTAGTATTTAGGGTGAATAACGTCTCCTGAGGTGTCCCGCCGTCACCGCTCACGCCATAAAGGGTTGCGCTGGAATCAAAGGCTATGCCGGCCAAACCGGTGGGTGCGGGAATGCCAATGTTGGTGGCAACGCCGGTGAGCGGATTAATCGTTACCAAATGGCGAACCCCGGGGCTGCCGGATTCCCTTAAAAGGCCCCACAAGACTCCCGTTAGAGGATCAGTGGCCAAACCATTTCCCCCTCGAATAGTAAAGCCGGCAAGGGAAACGGTGCGCTGGCATAAGGTGGCGCCCGTCAATGGATCAATGACAAAGAGTTGATCACGGTCACGTCCGATGGAGAGAAGGGTTTCCAGCTGGCAGCTAGCGCTGCATCCATCAAAAGAAATCTTGTTCCCATCGTCACATTCTTCATGCTCTGAACGCACCCCACTGCCGCATTTATCTGCAGGCCCGCTCCCACCGCCACCGCCGCTTAGTCGGATGCCATATGGTGTGGGAGGGACGATGAGCGGCGAAATTTCTATGGGTTCAGGAAGGAGCGGCCTAGCCACTTCCTCTTTGGGGGGCGAGGGGAGAACAACTTCTTTAAACGCTGGTTCAGGAGCTACATTATCGCTAGAAGCTCGATTGGGAGCCTCTTTATTACATCCTAAAAAAGAGACTAATAGAAAAAGAATTGACGCACGATAAAAAATCTTTTGCATGAAAAACCACCTAATAAATTTTGTCCGGAGGATCCGATTTTTCAATATTGTAGGTGATCGTGTAATATTATGCGAAAAATTATATATAGTTAATTAAAGCAACCCTGCCAAATTACTTTGAAGTAATTTTAACCCTAGATTACGTAGGAATATAGATTCTTAATTGCCAACGGCAAAAAACGTTGTCAGCCTAGGGTGCCGGAGCTCTGAAGGAGCGACCAAACCCTAGGTGGCGTTCTGAAGGAACGCAGGGAGATGACATGCCTCTAGCCTTCCTTCAGAACTTCAGAACGCTATAAATCTACGCTATAGATCCTAGGGTTTGGTCGCTCTTTCAGAGCTCGGTCACCCTAGGCTGACAACGTTTTTTGCCGTTGGCAATTTCAGAATAGACTCCTATGTTTTGGGACTGTGCCTGGCTCTGCCTGGGTTTGCCTGAAGTAGTTCATCCCAAAGAAAAACTGAGCAATAACCGCTCCTAAAAACCTGATCAAATCTAATCAAATCTGCCTAGATCTATAGGTTTC
>CAYJDW010000070.1:0-11182 GCA_964368985.1 uncultured Myxococcales bacterium
GAAACCTATAGATCTAGGCAGATTTGATTAGATTTGATCAGGTTTTTAGGAGCGGGAACGCGGCATTAAACTGTCTGGCGGCCAAAGACAAAGAATCGCGATCGCGCGCGCCATTCTCAAAGATGCACCCATTTTGATTTTGGATGAGGCCACTTCTTCGCTCGACAGCCATACCGAAAAAGAAATCCAAGAGAGCTTAAATATTCTCATGGAAGACAAATCCAAAACCATCGTGGCCATTGCCCACCGATTATCCACCCTTAAACACATGGATCGCATACTGGTGCTAAATAAAGGCCTGATCATCGAAGAAGGCCGCCACGAAGAGCTTTTGGCGAAGCCCCACAGCTTCTACAAACGGCTGTGGGATTTGCAGGAGATTTGATGAGTCTCAGCGGAAATCCGACCGGTGCTTGTAGCAGAATGATCTTAATAAAAGTGTCAATCACGCTTCATTGGTTTAGGACCAACTTTAATGATAGATTTGGCTTTAGGTAAAATAGAGCCTAAAATTACTTTTGAGGAAGCTAATTGGTGAGTGTTTTGATCATAATATAAATTACCAGCTTTTCCTGGACTAATATCAAATTTCTCCTTTGTTATTCTAGCGTAATCATAATGGATATTTTTACTTGTTAATGCATAGCTTTTCATTTTACCATGTTCTAATACTTCAGTAGCTTTTAATTTAGTCAGATAAGGCGTCTCTGTTAAGTTAATAAATACTTTATGGGTAACATCAACAAGCCAATGAGTTTCGACTCCAAGGTCAATGATAGTCAGCATATTCCACACATGACCATCATCAGATTTCAGCCAATTATGGTCCACAACATCAGCGCTTATTTGCTGTATCCTTCCACTGAAAGGGATATCCGAGTGCTCAAGCAGTTTAGTGAAGATTGGGAGGGCCAAAGTGGCAAAATGTCGGCATTCTAGCTCTTTCTCTTGCGAACAAAAATAGAGGAGCTCACTGAGCTCTTCTAATCGGCTATGGGTTAGCTCTATGACGCTCGCGATAAAATTTGCTTGACTATCACTCTTAATCTCTTCAACTAAACTATTTATATGCATGTCCCAAATCAGGTTATCGCAATCAATAGCGACGCTTGATGTCGCGCATAAAGGATCGGCAAAAGTCCATTGTCCTGATGCAAATGAAGTATCATCTGAATATATAATTTTGCATTGACGTCCGCTATTAGAACCAGCGCGACCTTCTTTTTGCATTAATCTTGCCGAAATTCCGACAGCCTTCTTAATTGGTGTGTCAAGGCAATGGCTTCGCGGCTTTTTAGGGGTAGAACCTGTTGATCGATTTCCTATTGTTTTTCTATCTTTCTTGATCTTTATTAAGGGGCCGATATCCATATCAATAACTAATCTAAATTCTTGAACGATAGGATCAGGCCGTGGTAATTCGAAAAGGTCGAAATCAATACTTTCGTCGCAGTGCAGGGAGGAGATGGATCTCACATCTCGGTTACATTCGAGTGCTACCGTCGATAATGATAGAAAAAATATAAAAAAAGATGAAATACAAATTGTTGAATTCATGATTAAACCTATTGATTAAAAATATTAATTTCAGGTTACATCGCTCAACAATTTAATTCAATATGATGCGTTTTTAAGGTTTTTAATTTATCTATACTATTGAAATTAGAAGAGAATTTTTAGATGCGCGATCCTGCCACAAATTAAGTGCCTCGAAAGGAGAATTTCTTTCGCTTTGCACTCAAAGTTGCCCAATAATTGCTGACAAGAGTGGCCATATGATTCCATACGAACAGCCAGAAATAATCGTAGAAGCAAAAAGCGCTATTTTTGTAGGATCTTGCGAGAGTAAGAGTCCTAAATGGGCCATTCTGCCAATACGCGGGCTTGGCGATCGAGCAATCATTGCCGCGTTTTTCGCAATAACCCAGAGCGCTTTTCGTGGCTGCCTCCGGAGTAGGCGATTCATCAGCCAATCCCCATGCGCCACTTAGTTTACCATGGGCGATCGCACCATATGCGCCTTTGGATTCATACTGTGGATCATCTGGAATAGTTGCGCAGTCTGTTACCCATAGATTTCTTGATTGCTCACAGGTCATGCGGCTGGAATCGTCGTAGCAGCTCCAAGTAGCGAAGCATTTACTGATGCAATAATTGCGGTTCGACGACGCAGCCTGGACACTATTCCCGCTAAAATACCCGTAAGCAAGCAAGACAAGAAAGGATGTTAACCTCATAATCCCTCCGTGCGCGCTACAACAAGTTCGCCTAAAAACTAGGATGTTTAGGAATTAGCTCTTATTTACATGGAATTTTTGTAATCGCCTTGCCCTTGCTGATTTCAAAACATCCGTCGCTTCGCGTGTTGGAATTTCCTATGGTCTGTTTCATAGTTAATTGCGCTTTATTAGCATCGATAATATCCAAATATGAAAAGCCTAGAGCGTGGGCATCGTCGGTATAGACAGATTTATCGCCAGTATAGTGAATCCCATTACCCCATAAGAGATTTGTTTCCGACGAAAAAATCGGAAAAGAACTTTTGTAGATGCGGCCTCGTTTGGCAGCAGCTCCAGTGAGTACCGATACAATCACGTGACCATTATCACATTCATGTTTATCTACTTCTAGGTGATGGTCATGGCCGGAGATATAGAAATCCACTTTATTCGAGCACAGGGTATCAATTATTGCTTTTCTAAAATCCTTAATCGAAGAACTTTCCATCCAACCATGCAGACCATGGCTATATAAGGGCATGTGTCCGAAGACCATTTTCCAGCCGGTAGTTTTCATAAGGTTTGCATTTAACCATGTATCTTGCTCGAAATTTTTTTCCTTTTCATGGATGGCATCGTTAGTCTGATTTAGCGGTCGGTGAGGATAAGTATTGGTGTCTATCGAATATAAATTTACTCCGCCTTTTTCATCTGATTTATAATATATATCAGGAAAATACCACAGACGTGAAGGACGGCCCAGGCCATCTAAAACAGCAGGATTATCCTTGTTATTGGAAAAAGCTACTTGATTCCTCATTAAAGCAATAGTTCTTTTCTTAAGAAATTTATCACTCTTAATTAAGTCTTTAAAAATGCTTATAGGGCCCTCATTTCCTACATCATGATTTCCGTAGCTCATATAGAATGGCATATTGAATTTTTGATAGAAATTTACGAAAATATCTTTGATAATTTGGTAATTGGGCTCACCGTTATCATAATCAACTTTGCCATTTTTTAGATTTTCTACTCCTCGCGGATATATGTTATCGCCCGTAGTTATGGCAAAATCGCAAGTTTTGGCTTGGCAAAACTTTGCCATATCATCTGCCACCAGGGCCTGATCTTCTAAACCGGTTCCAAAATCGCCAAAAAGTAGGATTTTAGCTGAGGAAGTGGCTGCTAAGGTCTCAAAAGAAAAAGTGGCAAAGATTAGCCAGCATAGGCCAAAAAATCTGGGTGAAAGTTTCATTGGTTTTTCCCATTAATTTATTTATTATTAACTCAATAATGAGCTAACAAATTACCCGATAAAATTCATGATTAATTTGCGAAAAAATCCATAAAAGCACGCCTTACTAGAGAAGAGGGATAAAATAAAATCAGAGTCACATTTTAAGTGCCAAAATGCTGATAATATAAAGATATTATAAAAATTATCATCAATTAACTGCGACATTTCGTGCTTGATAACTATCTAATTATTATATCATTAAATAAACAGTTGTTTACCTGTGCTGGTCTTAGACATTAATAAGGAGAAATACATATGAAAATTTTATTAACCATTAAAACCGTTGCTTTTATTGGCCTATGTGCCTCAACGAATTATGCTTTAGACACTACTGTCGAAGTTCCTCAGCCAGAAAGGGACATGATGGCAAGTAAACTCAATAGTGAGTGTGCCGCCAAGCTCGGCGTTGCTCTTCAACGCCGAGACGATATTGTAAAAATGAAAAGACCCTCGGGGCTGAGCTTGAGTGATACGGGTCGACAAAAGGCCCATTATGACCATAAAGATATACATTTAAAGGCTTATGATGATATGGCAGCTCAAGCATCTCAATGGATTAATAGTAATAAGCAGCTCGTACTTAACGAAATAAAGAGACAATATTTTGACATAGCAAGAACTAAATACGCTCGTGAATGCCAAACAAATATAGATAATCTGAATGGCTTTGTCGATTGGACGATCTTAGGTACTAAAAATCCTACCAATTTAATAATCTATATGGACGCGGTTAAAAAGGCGGCTAAAGGAGCTGCACTTGGGGACGAGTATTAAAAAATAATTGATACAACAAAAAAGTGACCCATGCGGTCACTTTTTTATTGCATGCTCAACAGCCTTTTCTCGATCCCCCTGAGCGGAATCAATAACAAGCTCAGCTTTGGATGCCATTTCATTTTTTTTGCACGCATCGGTGTCCTATTAAGAACCACGCTTAATAGGATTGCGAGAGATTTGATAATCGAGTTTGCCTGATTAGTTGTTCGCTTTAAAAAAGTTGGTTATTCGCTGCTTTTTAGGAGCAAGCGTATTGACTGTGGTATTTGTCCGTTTTTTCTGAAGTCTCTGAGCTTTCGCTTCCTCTTGTAGGGCCATTACCACGGGTATTACTTCTTTGCTGTCGACAAGCCATTTTGCACAATTTTGGATATGCGCGATCGATACTTTATATCTATCTTCCTCTTCCCATTGTGCATAATAGCGATCGACCTCTTCTCTATCTTTAAGCGGCACTTTTAAATAGATATATTGGCTAGCAACTATTTCTTGCGCTCTTGTTTTCAGCATCACTTGCCACGCGGGGTCATTTTCAAAAAGTTGTTGTTGAAGCTCGCTGCCTTCTTCTTGACTTGCCTGCGTGGGAATTGACTTCAACAAAGCACGCATCTGTTCGCAGTTTTTATCATGAATGGCGTGTTCTACTTCTGTTCTCCATTGTGCAAGAAAAGCTTGCTCCTGCTGCTCTCTAATCGCGCATTCTTGTTGCCTAAATTCTTGATATTCTTCTTCATGTGCCAACGACGGAATCTTAGTTAATAAAGTCCTCATATATTCAGGGTTTTGTACTTCCCTAGCCTGTTGCACATCTGCTCTCCATTGCTCAAGAATGGCCCGCTCTTCCTGTTCTTTTTGCGCACGCTTTTGAGCTTGTTCTCGCAAAGCTATTTGTTCCAGTTCTTGCGCAATTTCAGCATGCTTTGCTCTTAATAATTTTGGATCTATCGTTGGAGGAGGATTTTCGAGCAAGCTTACTATTTTGCCCAAATTTTTTGTCGCAATGGCGTGCTCACTTTCACGATTCCATTTTTGTATGTTTTCTCCACAAGAATAACAGTTATTATTATTTTTTATTTGCTCCTTTGTAGTGGTCTTATTGCATCCTTTACAATGAGCTTTACACGCAGGGCACACGAATGCGCTGCTGTATCTATGTCCCGCCGGGGGAATCATTTTAGAAAGTATATCTATCGAATGCCAAAGCTTACATTCAATACAAGGGCGTCTATTTTTCCTCTCGCACTGCTGGCAACGCCCGCTATCAATAATTAATGCTTCAAAAGTATTGCTTTCAAAAGCTTCGATAACTTGTTCTGCTCTTACTTCAATGAGAGGAAGTCGTTTTGAGAGAAAGAAACTCTTTTTTTCCTCATCAACAGCATGACTATATCTAAGCTCCAGAGCAGCCGCGGGAATTTTATTGCGTATTACCATCACATCCACCACAAACTTATCGTAAGGATGCTCCTGGTGAGTGGTATAGCCTTCAGTAAAAAGAAATTTTTTTGAAGACTTTAGAACTTTGCAATCGCGACATTTGCTAACAAATCGCCATTTATCTAAATGTTTTGCTAACAATTCTTTTGCGTAGATATGCTGCCAAGTCTCTAATCCACCGCCACAATCACCGCCAGCACTAGGGTGATGAGCAAAGTGCGCTTCAAGTTTTTCGCCTCGCCGTAAAATTAACTCAGTAGCGCATTCAAAACAAACAAATGGCCCATTTTCTCTCGGAACAACCTTAGCATCCACTGCCCGCCCGCTTGCATCTTGAGCCCACGATATTTGTACCGCTAAACTGGG
The DNA here is from genome assembly GCA_964368985.1 of uncultured Myxococcales bacterium. Lineage (GTDB taxonomy): Bacteria > Myxococcota > UBA727 > UBA727 > JABDBI01. The sequence goes on from CAYJDW010000070.1 coordinate 6,097, forward strand.
TATATTTAATAAAAAGCCAAGGCATAAAATGTGTACTTTTATCATAAGATATCTCAATTAGGTTTTTCTCTGTATTCTTTCTATAGAGAAAGAGAGGGGTTTTATAAAGTGAGAGAAAATTAAAATTTTAGATTTCTCTCCTGTTTTTCCAGTATTTTTTCAAGCCGCAATTATATGAGATAAAATAATAAATTAGATTATCCAATTAATATATTCTTGCTATCTAGGGTTTGCCTGGAATGGTCATTTTTGTAGCTTTCCTAATTGCGTTTCGAGCATTTGCTCTGGCGGACGGGCTTTAAATTATGACCTATTCATCAAAGTCAAACCTATCGTGAGTGCCGTGAGCAGCGCGAAGCTCGAGGCGCTCATATAAACAAAATAGCTGAGCTTCTTTTTGTTGCTCGAAAACGAAAATAACGTAACCAGTAGCAGCCATAGGGTGCCCATGACGACGACATAACGTGGCCCGCTTAGCCCATATTCAAAAGTTCGGATACCTATGGCTAAGGCCATGAGGAACAAGGGGACGGGCAAAATTCGAAAATAGTATTTTTTAAATATGTCGATGGTAGCCATTTTTAAGGCTTGGGTGTGATCGAGGGCAAGATAGACAATTATGCCAAAAAATCCAAAGCCGCCGGTCATATAGACGATAACGCCTTTGGGTAAGGTTTGCGTGATACAAAGCGCAATGAAATACCAGTAGAGAATGCCGCCGTAGAACATGAGAAGCGGAATTACCAAATAGCCAATGAGCACATGCACAAAGTGAGCCCCAAAGGCGAGCTCTTCCCGTTCAAAATCATGCGGTATACCCGAGAGTGTCAACGTCGAAAAAAGCAGTGATGCGATGATGAAAAGAAAATCTGGTATGACGCGATATTTGGTATCGAAAAGAATGCTGATGGTCAGGGCAATAGCCACGAGCCCCGCAAAAATAATAGCGGATACAATTAGCGCGAACAGCATTTGGCGGCCGAGGGCGAAGCCAAACCTAAAAATTTTGTCCGGCGATGCGGTGTTTTTTGTAAATGGAGCTACCGGTAAAAAGGCGACCAGAGCGAGTGCAAAAAATAAGGCATGCCAATGGCGCACCATCGGAGAAATATAAAGATTAATTGCCATAGCAATTAAAATAAGGAACGGAACAACGAAGCGAAAATAGGGCGAGCTTCGACCAATGCTTTCTACAAAAAGCTGGCTCACGGTAAACAACACACTTGAAAGAAAAAAAGTGACCAGCAAGAATTCTGCGTCGAATAGCCCCTCAACATGATTGTTGTAAATGCCGCATAAACAATACAAGAAACAACTTAGGAAGCTTGCAGGAAAGCGATTGAGCGATTGAATCAACTGCTGACGGGTGAAGAGAAGGTTCATAATATTGTCGCAAAGGTAATTAGGTTTTGTCCAAGGTATAAGATTAAATCGATTCCGCCACTAGATGAGAAGGGGATTCAATAAATTTCTCCTCATGTCCAATCTCACGCGGTCAAGGATGATGAGCGGTTCCTTTTATATTATTGATGCGCTCGGGGATAATATTCTTTTGGCAATTTTGGCTTTGTCACTCAATGCACTTGCTGATTCTGATAGTAAAGAAGTAACGGAGAAAACTTTTGATATTGCCGAGCAAGAATCAGCAACTATAGGAAGAATAATTTATATCTGCAAAAAAAGCGGCCTATTAGCCGCCCCTTATTGATAAGCAAAAAATTATTTTTTAATTTTTTCAGTGGAGAGTACTTTGCCAGAATTCAGGTCGAGAAATACTCTGGTGGTATCTTTTTCTTCGTCCAAAATATCAATGGCATAAACTGGATCATCGTTTCTCAAAACAATATTGAGAGCGGTGACTTCATCGCTTGCAGGCACTTTTTCGAGAGCTATTTCTTTGGCCTTTGCTTCCGTTAGGCTAACTTTGAGCTCGGGATAAGTAAGGTTCATGCCGGCTGTTGAAAAATTGTCTTCGATTCTTGTTAGTTCAATTTTGCCGAAAGTATCTGGAACGAGTTCGAGCGATAGATTGCCGCTTTCTTTGCAATAATAATTGTGAGATTCGGAAGGATGTTCACCGATACTGTAGTCGCGGATTTTGAGGCAATCAGACAATTCACCTTTAGGGGTTTGGACTTTTTCACCAATGCCTAAGACTTCGGCCTTTTCTTGATCGATGCCGTTAAATGCGGTTGCTATTTCATCTCCAACTTTAGCGGAAGCAGGAACGATAATCCCAGCTTTGGCATCGTTTTCGCCGGCCAGCCATTCAGAGCCTTTGCCTTTGATAAAGCTGCCGAAAATGTCTAAGTTCTTTTCACCAAAGAGCCAAACATTGCCTTCTTTATCTTGCGCGTACCAACTCTTATTGTCGCTCACCAAGCTGTTGTCATGCCACTCACGCGTCCAGGTTGCGAGGGTTTTTACCCCAGCGATTTCTCTTTCTTGATCCGATGCGAGAAGTTCTTTGTGGATTTTAATGCCGCGAGGATCGACGCCATCAAAGAAATATTTACGACCAGGCCTAATGCTGAAATATGGGTTATTCACACCGTTAATGAAATTTTCTTGCTTAATTTCTAAGGCATCATCTTTGCCAGCTTCAACTTCATTATTAATCGGTGCGACTGGTTTGTTATTTGGTGCCGGAATATTAGCAACCGGCTTATTATCCACGTCCTTATCGCCGCATGCTGCAGCGCATAAAATTAACAATGGATAGAGTCGAAATAGTTTCAAGGTGCCCCCTAGTTTCAAGTGCTCAAAACTATTCTAGGGCTTCGCACCGACTTGGCAAAAAAAATGCAAAAATAAGTAGGAGAGTGTAGCTATTATACGCGGTATAATCCAGCTCCCCACACAAAACCAGCGCCGATTGCGAGCATTAAAATCAAATCATTTTCTTTGAATCGTTGAGCGCGATTTGCTTCGTCATAGGCAAGGAGAAGAGAAGCTGCCGAGGTATTGGCGCAGCGGTCAAGATTGATTAAAAATCGGTCCATAGGTAAATCCATCCGCTTCGCAATCGCATCAATAATGCGAAGGTTGGCCTGATGGGGCACGGCAAAAGTTATATCGGAATTTTGAATGTTATTTTTCTTAAGAATAATTTCAATGGCATCGCACATTGCGCGAACAGCAAATTTATAAGTTTCGCGGCCGTTCATAGAAATCTTATCAGTTCTTTCGGCTAGAGCTTTTTCGTCAATGGGATTAAGAGAGCCGCCACTCGGAATGCAAATATTTTTTTGCTGACTTCCGTCGGCATAAATATTGATATCAATAAAACCCGATGGAGATTGAGTTTTACAGATGACTGCAGCGGATGCTCCATCACCGAATAGGACTGCGGTGTTTCGATCTTGCCAATCTACGGCTCGAGACAAAGCTTCCGAAGTGATGAGCAGAATATTTTGATATTTACCACTTTTAATAAATGCATCAGCAATATTGAGACCATAGATAGAACCACTGCAGGCCGCGCTGATATCGAAGGCAGGGACTGAGCTTGCTCCTAGCATTTCTTGAATCAAGCAGGCCGCGGCAGGTAATCGATAATCAGCCGTACAAGTGGCGAGGATTATCAAATCTAAATCGGTGGCGGCAATGCCTGCCATAGCAAGGGCTTCTTTGGCCGCCATCATGCCCATCATAGCGCAACTCTCGCTGACAGGATCGGCGATATGACGCTGCCTAATACCCGTTCGCGTGACGATCCATTCGTCTGATGTATCGAGGGTCAGAGAGAGCTCATCATTGGTGACGATTTTCGTGGGTAAATAGGAGCCGGTGCCGATAATTTTTGAGCGCATAGTTGCCTTCAATAAAAAACAGTTATGGAGAGTGCTTACATAAAAAACGCGACCGGCAAATAGAGTTGCCGGTCGCGTTTATTTTAGGCTAATGAATGCCTGGGTTCGGATTGATTAATATCCGCCCATGCCACCCATGCCGCCCATACCACCCATTCCGCCCATTCCGCCAGCAGGTGCTGCATGAGCATCTTTCTTGTCAGCTTTTTCTGCAACCATGGCTTCAGTCGTCAGCAACAACGAAGCGATGGACACGGCATTTTGCAAAGCAGTACGGGTTACTTTGGTTGGATCCAAGATACCGGACTTGAGCAAGTCTTCATAGGTCTCAGTCGCTGCGTTAAAGCCGAAAGATCCGGTGTTTTCGCATACTTTATTGAGAACGATGGAGCCTTCGTGACCAGCATTGATAGCGATCATGCGCAATGGTTCTTCCACAGCACGACGCAGCAATTCAATACCAAATCTTTCGTCAGCTTCAACTTTAACCTTATCGAGTGCCACACGAGCACGGATCAAAGCGATACCACCGCCAGGAACAATGCCTTCTTCAACGGCCGCGCGGGTTGCATGCAAGGCATCTTCCACACGAGCTTTTTTCTCTTTCATTTCGATTTCGGTAGCAGCACCAACACGAATTACTGCAACACCGCCGGCCATCTTAGCCAAACGTTCTTGCAATTTTTCACGATCATAATCGGAGGTGGTGTCTTCGATTTGAGCGCGAACTTGCTTAATGCGAGCAGCAATCTCAATCTTGGAACCAGCGCCATCAACGATGGTGGTATTGTCTTTATCAACGGTTATGTGCTTCGCGGTACCAAGGTCGGTTACCATTACGCTGTCAAGTTTACGGCCCATATCTTCGGAGATGAAAGTCGCACCGGTGAGGGTCGCGATATCTTCGAGCATAGCTTTTCTACGATCGCCAAAGCCAGGAGCTTTAACAGCGCAGATATTCAATGTGCCACGGAGTTTGTTAACCACCAAAGTAGCCAAGGCTTCGCCTTCAACATCTTCAGCAATGATCAACAATGGTCTGGAAGATTTGGCAACTTGTTCCAACAACGGCAACATATCTTTGAGGTTGGTTACTTTCTTCTCAAATACCAAAATGAATGGATCATTGAGAACGGCTTCCATACGCTCTGGATTGGTTACGAAATAAGGGGAGAGATAGCCGCGATCAAACTGCATTCCTTCAACAACTTCGAGGGAAGTTTCGAGGCCTTTAGCTTCTTCAACGGTGATAACGCCTTCTTTGCCAACTTTTT
>CAYJDW010000070.1:11192-14192 GCA_964368985.1 uncultured Myxococcales bacterium
ATCGTGTTGTCGCCGTTAGCAGAGATTTTGCCAACTTGAGCGATTTCTTTGTGGTCTTTGATTGGTTTTGAGAGGTTTTTCAACTCTTCAACCATAGCGCAAGTACCCTTGTCGAGACCGCGTTTAATAGCCATTGGATTGTGACCAGCAGCTACCAGCTTCGAGCCTTCTTTGCAGATTGCTTGAGCAAGTACGGTTGCGGTGGTGGTACCATCGCCAGCGCAATCGGAAGTGCGTGAGGCAACTTCTTTAACCATCTGCGCGCCCATGTTTTCAAACTTGCATTCAAGTTCAATTTCTTTGGCAACGGTTACGCCGTCTTTAGTGATGGTGGGTGCACCCCAGCTTTTTTCGATAACAACGTTACGGCCTTTAGGACCGAGTGTTACCTTTACCGCGTTAGCGAGCTTATTTACCCCGTTCAATAATTTTTCGCGGGCATTTACATCAAATAGAATTTCTTTTGCAGCCATTTCGTACCTCGTTTTATGTGAAAAAAGTTATGCCAATATTCCCAAAATGTCGTCTTCGCGGAGCAACAAGAAGCTTGCGCCTTCGAGCTTAACTTCGGTTTCTGCATATTTTGCAAACAACACTCGATCGCCGGTTTTTACGGTCATAGCTTTGGTTTGGCCGTTATCAAAACAGCGCCCTGGACCACAAGCTATTACTTCGCCTTCCAGTGGTTTTTCTTTTGCGCTATCGGGAATAATGATACCGCCTTTAGTTTTTTCTTCACTGTCGATTCTTTTTACCAGTACGCGATCGCCAAGAGGCTTAAGTTTAATTGTCATGATAACTCCTTCTTAATAAAACTTTTTAGACAGGACCTGTGGGGTCTGCCAGATCAAAAAGCCGTTTCGCAAAGTTTTTACAAAACCGCTTCAGCGGATCATTGAACCCGCCGCGCCCTAGGGTAGTCGCGTGAAGGGGAGGGTCAAGGGTTAGCTTTAGGGGAATAAAATAATTTCTAAAGTAAAAAACTAGCACCACCTTCGGATGGTTATTAGGATCTAGGAAGTTGAACCCAGTGTTTTTAGTTTTTACTAATAAAACAGGTTGTTAGTACAGCCTAGGAGATCTTTAGATCATGCTCGTCACTGCTAACAACATGCAAGCTTATTTCAGGGAAGCTCTGGAGGTAGCCATCCGCACATCGAAGATTAGGGTTACTGAATCTGCCCAGGCCTATGTGGTTCATTTATTGAATGAATTTTCCCGCTCAGAAACCGCATTTGCCGGAACTGATTATGGCAGCAAGCTCAATATGGCCCTTATGTTAGAGCGGGCCATGATGGCTGACGAGAGCGAAGCCCAGCGCATTTTTCGCCACTTAGGGGATAGTTCCCTGTATTTGCTTGGATTTTTTAAAGAATCGACTCTGCAGCGCATTGTCTCCCAGAGCTATTATAGGGATATGGGTTCCCAGGCCTATTTACATGCCTCTTCCCTTGCCCGGGCCCACACAGCTCACACGGCGGCTTTATTTTATGAACTATCAGAGCGTTTCAACGATATGGTAATTGTTATAGAAAATATTGCTCGCTATCAAAAAAATTCAGAAGAAAATTAGCCCCTAGGGTGTATTTTGAGACTTAAGATATACCTCAGATGTATTTTTAGGTCTTAGATACGTTGCCATCAGCCGCGCATCTGCTATATGTGGTGCGCGACAAGCCCGGGCTATGAATTTAATCAATTAAGTCACGGGTTTGGTGAACTTGGTTTACTTAGGAGAGTATTAAAATGGCAGCACGTGAGCATATGCGCGAGTATGAAACAATTTATGTTATGCGCCCCGAGCTCGATGACAACGCAGCAAAAGAATTTATGTTGGCTAAAAAAGAGCTAATTGAAAAGCTTGGTGGAAAAAACCTTAAAGTAACCGCAATGGGCCGTAGAAAGCTGGCTTGGGAATGTCAAAAACAAACTCGCGGTATTTATGTGCACCATCAATTCTTGGGCAAGCCAGGCATCGTTAAGGATTTTGATCGCGCTTTGAGCATCGACGACAATATTTTGATTCGTCAAAGCGTCGTACTAAAGCAAGACGTTGATCCAGCACTTGCGGTAGTTGAAGAAGATCTATTGATTGCCCCAGTCTTTAAAGAAAGACGTGAATATTCCGATCGTCGTGGTGGCCGCTTTGGTGGTGACCGAGATGGTGGTGATTATGATGGCGGCCGTCGACGCGATTATGACTCCGATGGTTATGACGACATGAATGACGACGACGACGACAACTAAATTAAATTTTTTTCGGGCGTTCAATATTCAAGCTTGCAAAGGAATGGGCGCAGTAGGAGGCAATAATGGCAAGTAGAGTTCAAGCAATTTTGGCGAGAGATGTGTCCAACTTGGGGCACATTGGCGACGTGGTAAAGGTAGCGCCAGGCTACTTGAGGAATTTTTTATTGCCTCAGCGTTTGGCTATGCCCGTAACCAAATCTCGTTTGGTGCAGTTTGAGCACCAAAAGAAGATCGTTATGCATCAGTTGGCGAAGCTCAAAGCGACGTCGGAAAATGTTCGTGATCGGATCGAAGTTCCCAAGTTCACCATCGAAGTGAAAGCTGGTGATCAAGGTAAATTATTCGGTTCAGTGGGCGCGAGAGACATTGAAGCTGTTTTGAAAAATCATGGCTTCGTTGTTAATCACCGGGATATCAAACTTGAAGATGGTCCGCTGAAAACCGTTGGCTTGCACGAAGTGCCAGTTCGTCTTGAAGGCGGCGTGATGGCTAAGATCAAAGTGATCTTGGCCGTTATGGAAGAGCCAAAGCCGGAAGTTGAAGAAGAAGACGAAGCTATTGAAGCTTCGGAAGAAGGAACTGACGCGGCGGAATAGTTCGGCGACAGTGATAGTGAAAAAAAGCCTCGTAAAAGTTTACGAGGCTTTTTTTATTTTCTTATTTTTCTTATCATTTCATAAGCAGTTTCGAGTTGCCTCAACAACTCCTCGCCCGCTTGCGGGAGAGGCTGGGGAGAGGGTGGAGAAACAA
>CAYJDW010000071.1:0-10213 GCA_964368985.1 uncultured Myxococcales bacterium
CCCACAGAGTGGATTTGCAATATCACGCTCTGTGGGCATTCTCATACCTGACAAAGAAATTGTAATTTCTATTGGCATGAGTCACCCGAAGATTGAATGTTGATAAAGCACTAGTGCACTAAATTTCTTTGCTTGTGAGGCCATTGACGCATTTTAGCTGTCGGTGGTTTTTTTTGAGTGTCAGGCAATCTACCCTTAGACTTTAAAAAAGAATTTTATATGGCCATTTGCAAGAGCGCAGGAAATTGCTTATTACGTTAAGGTTTCCCATTTGTATTCATTGCGCAAACCTAATTGTGAGCAAATTTGTGGAGAATGCTACTTAGTCAAGCTTTGATAAGGCAAGCCTTCCCGCACTGCCTTTTGCTTAATTAAATCTAAATCCAGTGTCGATATCTTAATGCTTATTCGCGCATCTTTTTTTGATAACTCTACAGTCGCACTATTAGCTTCTTTTATTAGTGTGTTGGAGCGAGGCGATATTTTCCACTCACCGCGTTTATATGAGCTAAGAATATCATTTTCTTCTTTGGTTAATTTAAGATTTACTTTGGCCATGGAGCTTTCCTTTTTTTAAATATTCAGCCCTAGCTTCTCTGCTAGGAATGATCGCTTTTAAATTTTTTTTCCCGTCTTTAATAAGCTGAACTTAGTATATAATATTTAGCAATCATTATATTGAATATTTTTTGATTGTCATATTGTGCTGACCATATTCAAACGATGCTGCTTTTTGCATTTTGTAAAATTATGACAACGTGTGCCTTGTGGTAAATGCCTTGCAAGAGCTTTTCAAAAATCCCACTTTTTATTGTTTTTTTCATAGTTTATAGGCTCTTACCAACCAACGAGATCACTATGACCTGTGCTCATAGATTTAGTATCAACGGCCGTTCCTATGAAAGCCTTATCGAACCCAGCGATACCCTACTTGCGGTTTTACGTTATCGCCTCGATTTAATCGGCACCAAGCAGGGGTGTGATAAAGGGGATTGTGGTGCTTGTACCGTTCTTATCGACGGTCAGCCTCAACTTTCTTGTCTCACTCTTGCGCAACTCGTAAAAGAATCAGAGCAGGTGACCACCATTGAGGGGCTTGCCAATAAAGAAGGGCTGGATTTGTTGATTGAGGCCTTTGATCAGTGCGGTGCTTTGCAGTGTGGTTTTTGCCAGCCGGGCATGATTTTATCTGCCAAAGCTCTGCTCAACAAAAATCCCCGGCCTTCGCTCGATGACATTCGCCTTGCCCTCAGCGGCAATTTGTGTCGCTGCACCGGCTACACAAAGATTTATTTGGCGGTCATGGCTGCCAGTTTAGTTTTGAGCAATCAAGCAGAAAATCTCGACCAAGCCATTGAACAACTTAAGCATGCCGGATGAGCAATGAGTATTTTTCCCCATGGCACGACGATTAAAGACAGCCTTAGCATCGAAAAACATCCGCACTCGGGCGTGGGATCATCGGCCAAAAAAATCGATGCCATCGATAAATTGCTTGGCCGTATGCGTTATACCGATGACATTAGTTTGCCTCACATGGTGGTGGGCAAAATAGTTCGTAGCCCTCACGCCCATGCGCGCATAGTTCATATCGACAAAGATAGTGTTTTGTCGATGCCGGGTGTCCTCGACGTCATTGTTGGCGCCGATCTTGCAACCAAATACGGCGTGATTCCTTGGACTAAAGACGAATATCCCCTGGCTGTTGATATAGCGCGCTTTGTCGGTGATGGTGTTGCGGCCGTGATTGCCGAGTCGGAGCTCGCCGCTCATGAGGCTATGCTCAAGCTTCACATCGAATACGAAATTTTGCCGTCTGTTCTTAGCACTGATGAGGCCAAAGCAGAATATGCCGTCCAGGTTAATGAACATGCCAAAGTGGGCAATATTACTAAGCACGTTGATCTAAGTTTTGGGGATGTCGACGGCCATTTAGCAAACTCTGATTTGGTGGTGAGCGAGAATTTTTCTTTTCACAATACCACCCATGCCCCCATCGAGCCCCATTGTGCCATTGGTGATTTTGGCACCAATGGCCGCTTGACGCTTTATTCATCGACGCAGGTGCCGCATTATTTGCATCGCACTTTGACAGAAGTTTTGGCCTTGCCTGCTCATCGCATCCGCGTGATTCAGCCGCCCGTGGGAGGAGCTTTTGGCGGCAAGAGTGAATGCTTTGATCTTGAATTTGTCGTGGCTTTAGCCTCGATGAGATTAAAAAGGCCGGTAAAAATTCTCTACACACGGGAGGAAGTATTTTTGGCCCACCGAGGACGCCATCCAATGAAAATATCCATGACCATGGGCGTCAAAAACAACGGTGAAATTCTAGCGCTCAAAAATAGCATCGATATCGACGGGGGGGCTTATGCATCCTTCGGAATGATTACCGCGTTTTATGCCGGCCAGCTTCTCACTGGCCCCGTGGGCATGAAAAGTTATCAATTTTCCTCTACTCGCTATTACACCAATAAACCAGCCTGCGGGCCGAAGCGGGGCCATGGTTCGGTGCAGCCGCGATTTGCTTTTGAGGTCATGTGCGACATGATGGCCGAACGTTTGCGCCTTGACCCCATTCAGTTTCGCCTTATCAATGCCGTCTCAGAAAATAGCGAAACCATTAATGGACAAAAAATCGGATCCTTGGGTCTTAAAGAAGTGCTCAACCAAGTGGCTATCAAATCTGATTGGCATAAGCGCTATAAAAATTTGCCCCGGGGTCGTGGTCTAGGTATCGCCACCAGCATGTATATTAGCGGTACTAATTACCCCGTTTACCCAAACGATATGCCGCAATCTTCCGTCAGCATACGGCTTGATCGCTCGGGGGCGGTGCATATTTTTAGCGGCGTCTCGGATATTGGCCAAGGTGCAAATACCGTACTCAGACAGATTACCGAACAAGAACTAGGAATTGAGAGCGATCGTATCAATGTTCTCACCGCCGACAGCGATCTGACGCCGGTGGATCTCGGCGCCTATTCGAGCCGCGTTACCTTGATGATGGGCCATGCCGCCATGGAGGCTGCGCGCAAAGCTCGTTGCTGCATTGCTGATGCAGTAGCGCTAAAGTTAAATCAAAACTCCGATCGAATAGTGGAGTCTCGGGATTTAGCTTTTGCCGGCTCGCGGGTTTTTGTCCGAGAAAATAAAGAACTCGGTATGGATTTTAATCAAGCGCTCATCTTCGCCGAAAGCATGCACGGCAGTTTGGTTTTTAGCGGCGATTATCGCACCGTAGAGCGTGGTGGTGATTATCGTGGCGGCACCATCGGTGCTTCTCCGGCCTATTCCTGTACTGCCCATGTTGCCGATGTGAATGTCGACGAGGATACGGGCAAAATAATCATCAATAAAATTTTTGTCGCTCATGATTGCGGCCGAGCCATCAATCCGCTTTTGGTGGAAGGGCAGATAGAAGGCAGCACCTACATGGGCGCGGCCGAGGTTTTTCTAGAGAATTTCCTCACCGATGAGGAAGATGGCGCTCGTCGCGGGATGCTCGTGGGTCCGAGTCTGCTTGATTATCGCATCCCCACCACCCTCGACACTCCCCTCATTGAGTCGATGATAGTGGAGATTCCCGATCCAAACGGTCCCTATGGCGCCAAGGAAGCCGGCGAAGGACCGCTTCATAGTGCCATTCCCGCCGTGGCCAATGCCATTTACGATGCGGTGGGAGTGAGATTGACCAGTTTGCCTTTCAGCCCTGCAAAAGTGCTCGCTGCCCTCAAGCTTAGGAATAGGTGATAATAGATGCTCCCTCTGCGACCTTTTAAGCTCATTGAGCCGGCCACTCTCACCGAATTAGGCAGGTGCCTAAAAGACGCGAATCAAAAAACCAAAATCATGGCTGGCGGCACTGATTTATTGCCTAATCTGAAGCATGGTCTTTACGATATCGATCGCATTATTTCCCTGCGAGGTCTTTTGGAGCTGCAAAAAATTACCAGAAAAGGCGAGACGCTCAGTATTGGGGCCGGGGTTAAATTGAATGAGCTTATCGAGGACCCCATGATTCTCAACCTCGCGCCCGCCTTGAGTATCGCCGCGTCGCACATTGCCTCGCCGCAGATCCGTAACATGGCGACGGTTGGCGGCAATATTTGCCTCGATACTCGCTGCCTTTATTTTAACCAAAGCGAGGTTTGGCGCTCGGCATTGGGATATTGCCTAAAAAAAGATGGCACCGCGTGTCACGTGGTGAAAAGCGGCAAGCGTTGTGTGGCGGCAAGCTCGAACGATTTAGCCACCATGCTGCTTGCCTTTAACGCACGGCTTAATATCTGGTCAAATGAAGGGGAAAAAGTCATTGAGCTCGACAATTTTTATAGCGCCAATGGTCTAAAAAATAACAAGCTGGAGCCTCATGAAATACTCACCAGCATTGAGCTTGAGCTAAAACCGAACGCCTATGCCGCTTTTGCCAAATTGCGCCACCGCGAGAGCATTGATTTTTCTTTGTTAAGCATTGGTCTCGTGTTTTTCCTTGAAGGCCCTATAGTGAGCGATATTCGCCTGGCCGTTAACGCCATGGTGGCAAAACCTAAAGTTTTTAATTTTAGCGAATTGATAGGCCGCGTCTACGATCAACATTTGATCGAGGAAATAGCCGATCAAGCCTCCAACAAATGCCACCCGCAAACCAATATTTGCGATGATCCAGAGTGGCGAAAAGCGATGATAAAATGTTATGTTAAGCGAGCCTTTAAAGGTGCTAAGAATATCGAGTGAATTATGTTATTAAAAACCTCTCAGGATAGTTTGAAGACGGTGTTTAAATATATAGCCAAAGTCCCCTTCGCTAAAACGGTGCTCCACCGTTTAAGCGAGGCTGCACGAGGCAAATCGGTGGTGTTCTTTTCACTTCATCGTGTGATTGCACAAGAGCTAGGTGAAAGGGATTATATTGACCCAACTGCACTTAATGTTCAAAAAATAAAAGAAATAATAATAGAGATACATAAAACCGTACCTTTTATTTCAATGAAAGAAGCAATCGCATTATTAAAAGGTACACAACCTTTGCTTAGTTCACAGGCAGTATTAGTATTAGAGACTCCTTATATACAAAGTATTAATAACTTAATGCCTCTCTTAAAAGAGTTGCATATTCCAGTATGTATTATGCTCAGCACCCATTCTATTCACAGTGGCGAGATGGTGTGGATGGATGACGTCGTGTATCGCTTAGCGACCACCACTAAAACTAGCGTCTCAGTAAAATATATTGACCGCTCTTTTCCGCTCACCACCAGAACAGAGCGTGCGCTTGCGGCTTCCCATTTTGTCGAGCACCTGAGCCATTGTCACCCTGAAGCTTTGCAAGTGAAGTTGGCGGAGCTTAGGGAAACCCTGGATGATTGTTCCATGCCGGCCCCCAGCGAGCGTATTGCCACCATCGCTCAGCTTATGGAACTGATGGCTAATTCTTTGGTGTCCTATGGGGCAGCGGGGCAATGCCATTGGCCATTTTACGAAATCCATCTTGACGAAGCGGCCAAGGAAATCGTTGATGCCAAGGAAGAGCTTAGTGGATTGTTTGACCGGGCATTTGTACCAGTCTTTTTTTATCCGCTTGGCTTTGATAAACGCCGCAATCAAGAATTGCTTAATTTGATGATGGATAGCGGTTATGAAGCGGCCATCAGCCGCACCACGGGGATTTGTCACCCGGGCGATAATATGTTTCGTTTAATGCGCTTGCCGCTTGGACAAAATATTAAGAGCTTTGAACAGTTCGAACTCATGGGATTTTCCGACGCTATTGATGAATTTTTGCTGGTTACTTTAGCCAAAGATAAAGAATATTAGGGAGTAATATGTCGATTTACCAAATTACCAAAAACGATATTGAAGAAATTTTAAAACGAGAGTTTTTGCCCCTCAGCCTCGAAGTTATCGATGATAGCGCGTCCCACCGGGGACATGCTGAGGCATTATTGCAGCCAAAAGCTGGCCATTTTAAAGTAGAAATGACCAGTCAAGCATTCGATGGTTTGCCCCAAGTCAAACGTCATCGCTTGGTATATCAAGCTTTGGCTGAGTTGATGGATTCAAGAATCCACGCTTTGTCATTGAACCTGCGTGGGAGCAATGAGTAAGCGCATCAGCTCTTTTGCAAGTAAACGCGCGGCGGGGCTAGTTTGAGCGTCGGCGCGGTAAACCAGGCAATGGCGGTCGGCAAATTGCGGCAATACTTCATCCCACAGCATCAAAGCCGGATCCGCGATGCGGGCGGGCAATATGCCTATTCCGGCACCTTGCAAGGTTAAGGCGTTCACCATTTCCAGCGAGGAAGTGCTAATGGTGCGCTTAAAGCTGAGGCCATATTTTTTGAGAACATTGAGCAAGCTCTGTGACTGCAACAAATGAGGGTCAAAAATGAGCACATTTTTGTCGACCTCGTCGTGGGCTCTATAAAATCCGACCTGGTCGCTTTGAAATTCACGAATAACTAAATCGGGATGAGGTGTGGGGTTCACCACGATGGCGAAATCAATAGCAAAACCAATCACCTGGTCGGTGATAACGCGGGAAAGGCCGTGTTCAAGCGATAATTCAAGACTTGGATAGTTTTTTATGAGCGTGCCTATGAGCGCCGGGATAGTTTTTAGTGCCAACGAAATATGAGCCCCGATGACGTAGCGGCCGCTTAATAAATCGCTTTGTTTTTTAATGTCACTCGACAGGTTTTGCCATAGATCGAGGAGCTCTTCGGCGCGCTCTTTAAACACAATTCCTGCGCGGGTAGCCTCCACGCCCGTTTTTGACCTAATAAATAGCGGCATTCCCGCCAAACTTTCTAGGCGTTTGATGGCCATACTTAAAGACGGCTGGGAAATCCCGAGCCGTTCTGAGGCTCGGGAAATATTTTTACTTTCACAAACCGTCAAAAAATATTTCAAATCCAAAGCTTGCGGCATCATCATAAATCCCTATGGCCACCATTAGTCTGGACTATTGGATCGGCTCTTTAAATCGTCGTATTCTGCTCCTTGATATAGCCAGCAGGGGGATAGCATGGCGCAGCAAAGTGGTTTTTCTCGTCGAGGATTATTAAAAATGGGAGGCCTTGGCGTGGTCGGCTTAGGGGCAGGAAGCCTCATGGCGAATAATATAGCCGCTGTATGCGGCCTGACACCAAAGCAGCCCGAGGGGCCTTTTTATCCCATCGCCGATCAACCCGACAAGAATACAGATCTAACCTTGGTCGATGGTAAAACCCGCATGGCAAGCGGCCAGCTTATTTATCTCAGCGGAAAAGTGACTGACCAACATTGTGTTGCAGTAAAAAAAGCCGTGGTGGAAATTTGGCAAGCCTGCGCATCAGGCCGCTACAATCACCCCGGCGATGAAGAAAATCCCAGCCCCCTCGATGAGAATTTTCAATACTGGGGAATTGCCGCCACCAATGACGAAGGTTTATATAGCTTTAAAACCATCATCCCCGGCCACTACGAAGCCGGCCCCGGCTGGATTCGCCCGCCCCATGTGCACTACAAAGTACATAAAAGAGGCTATCGCGAACTGATTACTCAAATGTATTTTACTGGCAACATTTATAACGAGGGTGACCGCATATTAAGAGAAATCCCAAAAAGCGATTGGCCCTCGGTGGTACGCGATTTAAGCCCGCTTCCATCGGAAAACGATCGCGCTACCTTTGCTGTTAGTTTTGATATTTCGTTGGTGAAATTGTAAGGCCTGAAAATTAGTGGCTAAAAAGTCTCGCTTGGCTGGAAGATCAGCATGCGGTTCCTCGCTCGAACTTCCTATCCATCAGTTAGCCGTAAAACGCTGATTTATGTCGTCCCCGCGAAGGCGGGGGATCCAGCAAAGTGGCATAAAGACTGGATCCAAGGCCTTCGGGGGACGACAAGGTGGCGGGAAAATCTGATAGTTAGCAACTTGGGTTAATTAGACGTCTTGCTTTATCTGCAGTTTATCTGCATAGTTTTAATGCTGCCCATGCAGATAAAGAGCCGATAACATGCCGATAAAATTTGAGCCAAACTACAAAATTACGCCTAAGATCCTGAATTTCCTCATGCGTATTGAGGCCGCAAAGGAAAGAGTCCTGCATTTGCCTTTGAGTCCAACGGTCCTGAGTTCTTTAAGGGAGACGGCACGCCTTTTTACCACCCATTATTCCACCATGATCGAAGGCAACCGGCTCGATCCGAATCAAATTGAAGTGGTTTTAAAGCATGAGGGCCATTTTCCTGGGCGCGAGCGCGATGAGCATGAAGTAAAAGGCTATTATGCCGCTCTGGCTCAGGTTGAGAGTTGGGCTCGGGCTGCTGATAATAACGTGAATGAAAAAATGATCCAAAGCCTTCATGCCTTAGTGATGTCGAATGGTAAAACCAAAGTTAAGCCCACTGAATATCGAGATGGCCAAAATGTCATTCGGGATGCCAGATCTCGAACCATTGTTTACATGCCACCCGAAGCCAAAGATGTACCGGCTTTGATGGCGGCAATGGTGACTTTTATCAATAAAAACCTGGAGCTGCCTTGTCCTCTTATGGCGAGTATTATTCATTATCAGTTTGCGACGATTCACCCCTATTATGATGGCAATGGCCGGACCGCCAGATTATTAACGACCCTGGTTTTGCATTTGGGCGGATATGACTTAAAAGGCCTCTATTCTTTGGAAGAATATTATGCCCGCAACCTGGGTGCTTATTATGAAGCAATAAGTATTGGCGATTCTCACAATTATTATCTCGGGCGGGCACAAGCCGACATAACCAAATGGATTGAATATTTTTCCGAAGGAATGGCGATTTCCTTCGAGAACATTCTGAAACATATGAGTGTTGCCGATAACAAAGGTTTAGCTGATCAAGATGCAATCCTAAGAAAGCTCGATCCACGCCAACGCAGAGCCCTCGAGTTATTTCAGAAGTTTGAAACTGTCACTAGCGCTCAAATAGCTGAACTATTCGGATTCAAACCAAGAAGGAGTGCCGCAATTTGCGCGGATTGGGTTCATAAAGGTTTTTTGGAGATAGCAGATTTATCAAATAAAGGAAGAAAATACAGGCTTTCACCTCTCTATCAGGGGCTGATAATTTCCGATTTTTGAAGCCTGCCGTTATTTGATTAAAATTTATTACCAAATGATGTTTTTATCTGCTCAAAATAATAAAAAATAAGTAAAGTAATAGTGAATTAAATAAAACTTTTCCGGAGATGAAATACCCTTCTCTTTGAGATGGGCTAAAAGATTATCCCCCATTGCAATGACAACAGGCTAATGTATGCTGCCCAAGGATCCAGGCGATAAATTCCGGTTGCCTGAAATGAGTGTAATTATTATCAAATATTAGTGATATAATTTAAGATTATTTACGGTGTATTAATTGATAGTTATGCCAATTAGGAAAGAGAGTACTATGTTAAAGAATTTAATAATAAGTCTTATATTTTCGTCTTCTGCATTAATAATGACCTCCTGCGGGGGCGGAAAAGATACCGCAGATCCTGCTGCTTCAGACCAAAAAGCCGAAGTTTTAGAAACGAAAGGCGTTCTTGGGGCAGAGACTTATCAATTATTTCAAAGTGCGGTTAAAGCTCATCCTGAGAAAGTAAAAGAAATTAATGAATTAATGCGAAAAGCCAAACAGATCGCTGGCAAGACTTTTGCCAATAAAACCGAGCGCGATGCTAACATCGATAGCCTCATTGGTGCGCTCGCAGTTGCCGGTATTGATGCTTCTAAGATTAAAGTTTCGCTCCAAAAAGATAAAAAATTAGTGGATAATCCGCCGCCCGCAGGACTTGACCCCCAAGGCGCGCTTGGGCCTCAGACTTATAAATTGTTTACTGATGCGTTCGCGGCGCATGGGGATCAGCTGGCGGCTTTGAATGCATTGTTGGCAAAAGTAACGCCGATTTACGAGAATGCAGCTGGTACCTATGTACTCAAAGCAGATCGTGATGCCGCTTTGGCAGCTCTTCCTGCTTTGGCCGCTGGTGCTAACGTAGCTGGTATTACTGCCGTAAGTTTGGGAAATGCCATGCAAACTGCGAGCGATAGACCTTTGCCTTTGGTAATGCCTGCGGGTCTAAACGCGGCACTGCTTGTTTTCGGACCTGCGACGAACTTGGCTTTCACCAACGCAGCAGCGGGAGCGAATGCAGCGCAAATCGCCGCCCTTAATGCTTTGTTAGCAGCTGTAGCGCCGATTTATGCAAATGC
>CAYJDW010000071.1:10313-13740 GCA_964368985.1 uncultured Myxococcales bacterium
TTACTGCGGTAAGTTTGGGAAATGCCATGCAAACCGTTGGCGATAGACCTTTGCCCCCAGACGGTTTTGATCCTGCGAACCTTATAGCTGGAGCAGTCAACACTAATCAACTCTTTACCGATGCAGCAGCTGTTGTGGCTAATGCCGCCTACTTCGGCAACTTTAATGCTCTTCTGCAAGGCCTTGTGATCTCTTATAATTACAATGCCTATAATGACAAGGCTGAGCGTGATGCCGACATAGACCCCATTGTTGGCGTTGTTGGGGGGCTCGGAACGATCACCGCCGATCAAATCAAAGACGCGATGCAACTGGATAATCCTTTGCTTGAAGATCGCACCGGGCTGGAAAATAGTGCAGGAGTGCTCGGAGCGACAGCTCAGCTCTTTACAAATGCCGGTGCTCCCGCAGCTGGTCTCGACGGCCCTACCATCAATCAACTCAATACTTTGTTAACACAAGTGAAAGTGATTTATGCCGATGCTGGAAATGCCTATGCCACTAAAGCAGATCGTGATGCCGCTATTGATGGCCTTGGGATTCCTGTTGCTGGTGTAGCCGGAATTACCGCTGCTCAGCTTAAAGCGGCAATGCAAACTGACAAAGAACTGATTTTGGATCCCGTGGAGGCAGGGCTAGTTCCAGCCGTTCATGCGGCAGTTGTAGATGTAGCTCATCATGCAGCACCGTTAACTCCAACACAACTTAATGTTATGATGGGATCGGTACGAACAGCTATAGCTAACAATCCAGTCGTCAACCCAGCTACCCTTAATAACAGAAGGGATGGGATTAATTGGGTGAACCTCGCTGATCCAGGCCATACCGCCGCTATTAATATTGCCGTTGACGCCGCCCATCCGATGTTCACAAATCCTGGTTTTGCGGTGGGAAGCAACCTTTTGAATCTATTCGTTAATAATGTAGCTGCGCATACAGCTGAGAGTCTCGCATTTAATAATCTGATAAACCAAGTTTGGGGAATTTATAGAGACGCAACAACTGGCGCCAATAGAATTTATTTCAGCAAAACTAGAAGAAATATGGAAGTGGATACAATTGCCGACCTGCAAGGTGGCGCAGCCCCAATAGGTATAACTGCGGCCGCTATTAAGGCTGCATGGGAAGCAGATGCTGCAGCTGCGGGTGTAAATCTTCCGGATCTTACTCCTCAAGCAAGCACAGGTTTAGATGGTGGAACCTATGATGCTATCCATGATGATGCTAATATTACCAACGAACAAAAAGAAACTTTGTTTTCTTCCATCCTAGCTACCGCCCAGGCTCGTCCGAGAAGAGTGGCTGCAGTTGGTGATGCTGACTATGAGGGTAGTAGAAATGCCCTCGTTGAAGATAATGTTAGAGTGGCGCTTGGTTTAGCTCCTAGACCTGCGCCGGTGGGACTACAATCAACTCAGGACTTGATTGATGCTATTAATGCGGGTCTGGAAGCTTGGCAGCCTGCCGGGATTGTTGGCGGAATAAATCATGCTTTGTCGTTAAAACCTGCGATAATGGCTGATAATGTTTATGCGGCCATTACGAGCTTTTTCTCGCCCGTTCCCGATCAAGCACGGCCTTCAAATACCGATATGAATATGATGATAGCGTATTTGAAAGCAACAATGTATGAAGCTCGACCCCAACCACGTGATCTGGATGCCTTCATGGATCTGCTGGTTGGTGTTCATAATGGTGGTGTATTAGACTGGTCTTGGGCTGGGCCTTGGGTAAATGTAATTAAACTAGCCTTAGCAGACCTAACTTCGGGCATTGTTAATTTGGCCATTAATCCGGGTATTGATAATAATCTCTACGATTATGTAGTTGGGGTTCCTGCAAATCCGTTGGTTATTCATGGTCTGGCTCTTAGCAATGCTGAGAAGAACGACGTTCTTACTGCATTGTTCACCGCCACCACCCCAGTCACCCCCGTTCACACGCGCTTGAGACTCATTATTGGAGCCCTCCGGGATGTAAATATCAGAGCTGCAGACCCTGCTCAAAAGGTAATCATCAGGGACTTACTGAGGAGGTTTAGAAATGCTCATCCTGCGACTCTTCCCGCCGGCGCGGCTGGAGTTGCATGGCATAAAGCAACAGTAACTTCGGTTGCGGCAAATGGTGATGCAGAGATAGTTAAGACTATACCTGCTGGTGGTCTTAGAAAGGTTTTCTTGCGAAAGAACCAACAGCAAGGGGTGCCTCTTGAAGTGAATGATAAAGTGACGATAAGCCCAACAACGAGTGGTGCCATTACTTTAGATGTGACAGGCAATGGCTTACTGGATTGGGAACCCCATCCCTAGTACCTGACGCTCTGGTTTATCAAAGCCAACAAAAAAGCCCTGGATCCGGGGCTTTTTTGTTGGCTTTTTCACAAGCCTAAGCTCCGCATGTCAATCGTCATTGCAAGCCCAGCGCGGCAATCCAGGCGCAGTACTATCAATGCAATAATAAGTTCAGCTGGGCTCAACAAGCGAAGAGGAAAACCTAATCCAACTTATCCCGCCCGCGTCGCAAAACACCCACACCCAACGGTTATTTTTCTAACCACCCCATCCTGCATTTCCCGCCATTCATAAAGCCAAGAAAACCTTTCCTTCCTCGCTTCATCACACCGAATATACCCAATCATGCAGACCCTAGGCTGGCGGAATTGGCCTTCAGCCAGGCAGGCGCAGCTGCCGACATCGTCGAAATAAAGCTTGGTGCCCGCGCCACATTCGGTCTCTGCGCCCTGGTTTTGGCAGATTGCGTTGGTCGCTGGCGAAAGTTCGATACCGGCAAAGGCGAGGATGGGGAGGCTGAAAATAAGTCCGGTGAGCAGAAATTTCATGGGGGTCCTCAGAAATTTAGGGGCAAAAAAGTTTTGCCCCTTAGTTATTCTTGGGAGTTTCCAAATTTGGAGCTTATTTCGGCTAAAAAATACTTAATGTATTAATTTAGGGTGCTGGCGTTTTAGAGGCATAACAATGTCCAAGAGCTTTAGGGACACGCCCTGGGCTACTAGAATAGTTAAACTTATCCGTCATAGCGAGTGCATGCGACTTGGCCGCCACACTCCTGAGTCCCTCGCCATGATCTGGGTTTTCGGTTGTTGTTGACAGCGGTGATCCAACCTATAATGTTAAAATAGGAAATATAGAATGTTTTATTTGAAATGGTTCAGGGTATATTATATGTTATTCTCTATGAGAACTTATGCGTTTTATATTGTTATAGCTGGGGTTGTTATCATGACGGGTTGCCCCGGTGAGGTCAGCTCGAACCAGAAAGCAGGCGAAAACACACCCGACACTCCTGATGGGAAGCCTGCCCCCACCAAACCAACACGGAATGAGGACCCTGGGCGTGATGGCCCTAAAGACCCGATAAAGAATCATGTGCCTGATTCCGAGCGTCTAGATAGCCTTTTATTTGAGCG
>CAYJDW010000072.1:0-11455 GCA_964368985.1 uncultured Myxococcales bacterium
AGCCCAAGTCGTTTTAAGGCACATTGGCGCCAAAATCATGATGTTAGGCAAATTGCCTCCAAGATACCAGCTAAAAGACTCATTTTAGAGCAGGCGAAGAAAAATCTTCCTAAAGAATATCCCAAAGACCGAGGGCTCCCCTTTTGGTTAATGACTATCGAATTTGGAATGCGTCGCATGCAAGCGAGTATGGAATGGGCTGAATATGCTTTAGAAAAATTATATGTATTAGAAAAAAGGTAACCAAATGATTAAAACTATTAAATACATATTACATTCACCTCTCTCATTTTTTACTAAACTTGTGAGAGGATATCCTAAGCTCAGACTAGAAGCCGACAAAGAATACACAAATAGGGTGCTTCCCTTAAGCGGAAATTTGCCGTCTTGGTTGAGCGGGAGTCTCGTTAAAAATTGTACGGTAGCCATTTACGAGGAAGGGAAAGAAAAGACCGCTCATATGTTCGACGGGGTAGCGATGTTGCATTCTTTTCACATTGAAGAAGGCAAGGTTTCATATTCCAGTCGCTATCTCCAATCGGAAGGATATGCCAAAGTTATTCAATCAAATACTGAGTTTTATGCAGGAAAAAACTTAGAAAAAACCAAAAATATTCAAGATGCTGCTGTTAATGTTTTTAAATACAATAAAGACTATGTGGCACTTACCGAGACCCCCCTTCCTGTACGTTTTGATCTGAAAAGCTTAGAAACTTTAGGGAATTTTGAATTCCAAGATGAGCTTCCCAAAAAAGATACCTTTGAATCCGCTCATCCTCACTATTTTGAAGATTCCAGAGAAATATTTAACTTTCTCATCGAATACGGACGGGCTACTCACTACGTTTTATACAAGATGGCTGAAAATAGTCATACTCGTGAGGTCATAGCCCGTATTCCCGTGAAAAACCCAAGCTACATGCACAGTTTTGCGATGACTGAGAATTATCTAGTGCTGGTAGAATATCCTCTCGTCGTAAATCCATTGCGTTTATTATTGGCCACTATTGATTCCTTTTCATCGTATATTGCCAACTTCAAATGGCTTCCAGAACAAGGGACGCGTTTTTTGGTCGTTGACAAGAAAAGCGCTAAGCTTGTTTCCGAAATAAAAACTCAAGCATTTTTTTCCTTCCACCATGCAAATGCCTATGAATGTGGAGAGGAAATTGTCATTGATCTTACAGCCAATAATTATGCACGGCAGGGACATGTATTGCCACATGCTGAAGGGAGTCAAGAAACAATTCAAGGTTTGCAGCGTTTCCGAATAAATCTTGGAGAACAAAAAATACATCATGAGAATGTTCTTGAAAAATTTCTTGAGTTCCCAAAAATTCCCGACCATCTTAATGGAAAACGATATCGATATCTCTATATGGTGAACTTGGATCTCAAAGATTCTTCATTGGTCAAATATGATTGGGAGCGAAGAGAAGAAATTTCTTGGAAAGCACCGAATGCAAAAATAATCGAACCGATTTTTGTTCCTGCGCCGCATGCCAAAAGCGAAGACGACGGAGTTCTTCTTACTGTAGTGTGTGAAGAGTCAGCAAATCTTTCATATTTGCTTGTGTTGGATGCACAAAGTCTTCAGGAAATGGCGAGAGCATTTTTACCAGAACCCTTAGCAACCAGCTTTCATGGACAGTTTTTCACCGCCGGTGAAACTGGAAAAAAATCGTAAAATCTCAAGGTTGTCTCCATTTCGCTCTCTTTTTACCAATATGGTTTTCAATGAGTGCTCGCCACTGCTGGTCTGAAATATTCTTTGTTTTCATAAAATTGCTCTTCGCTATTTTGCTTCCACCAGCCAGTAAGACCAAGAATGTGCAAAGGGCAGAAACATTAGACATTGCGCAGTGAGACCTACGCGTTTTCAGTGGTGCCATTTATGCGTTTCAGTCCGCGGGAGTGCTTCTACGTCAATCCCTTCAAAAAAAGCCACGATGGCCCAGCGGGCAAAGGGTTTACCTATTTTTGAATCGTCAAGCTGAACAACATCATGCCACCCGGCGGAAAGTATTTCTGTATCAATGATTTTTCGAAAATTACTCGACAACATAAATACTGCTTGATTTTCTCGATGCTCAATAATCTCTAAATCGAGAGGGCTTCGGCCTATTCTGAGCCCCGGCCCGCTTTCGGCAATAGCGAGAGTAAATGAGCCTGAATCGAAATGCGGCTTCGCTAGATATTCTCCTGATTGTTGCCAATCATAGCGCAAAAAACGAAGCATGACATGAGGTTCATCGGTCGCAAATACTTTGGATGAGGTTCCTGGAAAGGGGGAATCAAAGGACTGAAGAATATTTGATACTACCCCGTAAGCGCTTTCCCAAACACGTTGAGCCTTCATCATGAACTGGTTAACAAGAGGATTATTGCTCAAAAAATCTTCATATTTCTGAAAAATGGCGGGATGAAAATGAAAGAATTCTTTGGCGTCATTATAAATATCACCTTCGGGATCTCGACGACGATATCCAATATCTCCCCGTCGATGGCGAGGAGCTACTTTGAAATCAATATGTTCTTTGGTGTCGCTGGGTTGTTCTAGAAATTGAAAGAAAGATGCGATGGCATCTTCCAGTTCGCTACGATTCAAAGGGAAGTCAACATGAATATAGGGCTTTTGAACAAGCATTGAAAAATAATCTTTTGGGGACATAGCAGAAGCTCTCAATGTATTTTTTGAAAGTTTTGCCATGGCAAATTCTTTCGTCAATGGTGAACTTTTTAACGGGTTATTTTCTTGATCATCGAGGCGAGCGTGGCGTTGCCATCCTGTTAGGCATCCCCAATTCACAATTCGTCATGGCGAATTTCCCTGACGATTTTAATCCACACACCTATCAGCAAAATAAGAATAAATCATAGTTGACCAGCCTCACGCGATGGGTCGCATTAAAGTTTTTAATCTTTGTCCTTTTCACTGCTTTTGCTTTCGCCACCGAGGCAGAATATGAAAACATACAAGAAATCGGGAAAAAAATACATGTAAAAATGAATAATGCCGATTGCGAATATCTCGCCGATATTGAGACTCTAAATATCACCGAAGAGGAGCGTGTATATTTGGAAAGTATCTTAGAAGTTAAATTGGCTTCGTTGCAGAGAGAGTCAGCCTTAGAAAAGTCTATTGTTACTACTGCTGTTTCATCTGCTGTTGCTTTATCATCGCTATTTATAGGTATTCCATTGTCTTATTTGTTAATGGATTGTGATGATAGTGATAGTGAATGCTGGGAAAAACTTTTAAAATATGAAGGTGCAGCAATTATGATAGGTCTATGTTCTCTAGGTTTGAATGCTTGCTATGTGGCGACAAATTATAAGAAAATTAATTTTTCGATGAAAAAAATGCTTGGAAATCATAACAAAATGTTAGCCAATCTAAATCTAAAAAATCAACCGCCATGGTTTCAAGAGGTGATAAAAAGCCTGACTATTTCCGCTGATAAATAGTGTGTTTTAGCAAAGCATTAAAAAGTTGTGCTCTCTCTAATAGAGCGCCACATTGTCTTGAGCCCCCTTAAGCGGAGCAAAGCTCTTCATCGCCTTTAGTTCCTGAGGAGCGTGGGTCTTTTGGAATGGTGCCCGTCCCCTGTTGTGAGCTAGACTGGCTCTTTGAGCTTGTTGAGTCCGCACCACCTCCGGAAAGTAAGGCCCCCCCCCTCCTTATTTCCGTGCACTCTTAACCGGGGTTCTCGAGGCAAAAGCGCCCTGCGATATCTGGTCAAGTGTCTGAAGCTCATAGGGTTGATAAGGTGTTTTCAAGCCCCAATATTTTACTTGGTTATCTTCGCTCAGTATCGCAAATCCTTCTCGTAAATTGGTGACAGCCTTTAGGGGGACATTGTATAGTTCTGCAAGTTTGTCAGGATGATGGGCTTGGCAATCCCAACAGAAAAACGCTCCATCAGTGAGCAAGCCTGCGGTGCCATTTTCAAAAATAGCAACGGTTTTGGCAGCAAGTCCAGGAATTTTTTGGGGAGTGCTCTGGTAAGAGGAAATACCAAAAGACGGGTGGCTTAGCGATCCAAAAACCCAAATTTCCTGATTAACGTCGACAAGAAGAGACTTAGTATCTCTGGCTCGCACTTGATCAATTGCGGGAAGGTTTGGAATTTTAGTAGCTTCATCCTCGGTGCCACCCTGTCTTTGGCTTTGTTCCCAAACTTCGCCACGATTATCGATCCATAAGAGAGATTTGCGGCCTAGACTCGAATAAAATATTATTTTTCCGTCTATTGAGGCAAAAGCAGCGACGCAAATATAGTTAGTAAGAAGAAAATAAATAAGAAGCTTTATGAGGTTCAGCATGGGACCCTTCGAGAAAATTCACGAACTTTGGTGCGGCTTCTCAACAAAGGAATTTTAAGAAAAATGCCGTTTAAAAGTTCATCCCCATCCGCCAGCCCTTCCCTTGAAAAATAACCCTCACTGAAATAACCTGAAACTTAATTCCAGCGCACCAGAAAACCATCTTCAACACCTTATGTATTTTGCTAGTTATAAAAAAAATTATACATATCTTTATATACTGGTAAGAGCACTTCCCTCACCATAGGCCCATTTTTCCACGGCTCATCTTCATTAAATTGTACCGCTACTCCTGAGGCAACAATAAGTTGTTTAAAGTCATCAATGTCTTTTAACGCAATAAGCTGGCGATATGATTCTGGGCCTTTATAATAATCATATTCCCTAAAGATCATAGTAAGCATATTCTTAAAACCCTTAATCGATATTATATGAGGCACTTCATAGACAACAAAAAAAAGCGTTATGAGCTGCAAAAATGATTGCACTTTATTTGCTGGATCAAAACTAAATTTTTCATAAAAAGGTAAATATAGTGCATGCGATTGTTTATGATTATATCTAATGGAATCATTGTGTTTTCGGTCATGCTCGGCAAACAAAACACTTGAAAGGAATTTCTCTTCTTTAAACAATGATCCGGTAGCATCAGGATCGTTTGGAAAAAATTGCACATGTCGAGAAAAGCTCCCCCATTTGCCGTTATGGGCTTGATCATTGCCTATAACTGGATAGCTTTGTATCAGTAATTCATTAAAATAAGCATATAATAATCCATTAATACCAAAAACTCCGCGACATGAAAAAAAAGGGATAGTCTTTTTTAATTCCTCTATCGATCGAATTTTTTTGTAATTATAATTCAAGCTTTTTCTCAATATATCCTTAATATTACAATGTTCATAAATAAAAATTTTGCCGATGAAAATTTTATACTGTGAAATAATACTGTCCCTTTTCCTATCCTCTCTTTCATCAACAAGAAATTGTCGAGCTTTTTTAACACTGGAAAAATGGCTTAAATCGGCCAATAAAATTAACTTAAGACCGACAATATGAAGAAAAGGGATATCTATAGAAGACGATTCTTGGAGTTTTTTTATGTTTTTATTAAATTTTTTCCAATATTTCTTAATTGCCAAGAAACTAGGGCCGGATTCTATACATGGTGAAAAAAGGTTAAGAGCACGAGTAATTTCATCCTGAAAAAATTCTTTATTTTTGCTGTCTAGCGTATTAGTTTGGTTAATTTCTTTAATGATTACTATGTAAGAAGCAATAATATCACTGTCTTCATCAAGGATCGCAAAGCCTGTAGCGAGAGGACGTTTAATAGGAGGAGCGAGACTATCGTTGGCTAGGATATTCTTTGAAAACACAAGAATACTAATAACCACCACGAACAAAATTTGTCGCCTATAACAAAGGGCTTGCATCATGATTCTCTCGACATTGACTTATTAAAAGCTAGGTTTTGTTGAGTGCTTTACTTTTTAAGATGAATAAATGATTCTCGGTATCACCATTGCGAACCCATGCAATGGACGCGGCAATGCTACCTATCAGATTTGTTAGTCACGATTATGGGATTCATAGCGATACCTTCAAGACTATCGAAAAAGAAATTTTGGCCTTGGGGCCAAAAATCGTCATTATTGAAGGCGCTTCTGATCTTGATAATAAAAAGCGGGAAAGATTAGCAAAGAAGGCTTTAAGCTGTGAAGCTGATTCTTTTTTAAGCTGCGGCGAGAATCTTTACGGCATAGCGCTCGCGATAAAAAACGGGCTGCTTTGGACTTCCGCTGAACCTGCGGAAAAATTAGTGCGCGAGAGCTTGCTTAAGCGAGGCTTCTCTCTTAGCGATATTTCTTTTTTTTATGTCGCACGGCAAATGAGGCAACTTCGCGTGGAGAAAAATTTAAGCCAGGAAAATTTGGCTCCCGTGATAAACCAGACCTTATCTGATTTTGCCGAGCATTTGAGTATGCCTAAAAATTTGAATGTTGAAATGTTCTTCGATTGGTTTCAGAAAAAAATGCACAAACCTTTCGTATTATCCGAAATCGATTCGGAAACAACAGCTCCAACTAATATTGTGAAAAGTGTGATTCACCA
This sequence comes from uncultured Myxococcales bacterium, assembly GCA_964368985.1. Lineage (GTDB taxonomy): Bacteria > Myxococcota > UBA727 > UBA727 > JABDBI01. The sequence continues at coordinate 6,442 of CAYJDW010000072.1, forward strand.
AAGCTGCGGACCGAACTGGGGGCTTGGGAGTGACAACTTGTTCCTGCATAGCCATAGAAGAAAGTGCCTAACATCATGATTTTGGCAGCCTTTGTACTCTTAAAACACTTGGGCTCTTACTTAACTCTCGAATCTAATCCCAGAATAGCGCTTATGTTAAGCTTTTTAGCCCAAATGGCTATTTTGCGCCCCAAATACTAGGTCTAGGCAAAAGAGAATTCTCAAAAAAAGGCCTTTATTTTACTTATTACTCGTCGATATTTTCGATATAATATAATTAGCTAATTGACACCGCTTTAAGATAGGAAGTTTTTGCTCTCATTCGAATTAATACAACCAATTAACTGCCGCATTTGTCCTCTAGTGACATTCACCTTAATTGCGACAAACCAAGCGTTGGCTTAAGTTAAGTAAAATTGCCACTAAAAATGACAACAGATATTTGGTAAAAAAGCATTTCTAGTCATTTACTGTAGCCAATAAAACTGGTATAATCTGCCAGTTATATAATATTTTTATTATTTGAGGACTTATGCGGACAATACTTATTATTGCATCAATTTTTTATTTTTCCTCCCTGGCGTGGGCACTTGAACCTAAAGATCCTTGCTGGGAGCTTGTGTCGAATCCTCATAAAGCAATCGCTGAGCATCTTGAAGGTCTTGAACCTAAAGAAGCTGGGCTGCATTTTTTTGAGCACTTTGCTTCTGGCTCTACCAGTGATACTAAATTCTCGGAAGAAATTGATTATATCAAGTGGATAGTTTTATCTCTAAATTCAATAGAAATTAATGAGTTTATAAATAGAAAAAATCACCTGAAAAACTTTCTTGAGCTGACCAATGAGCTGGGTAATGACTACTTATGGGAAAAAATGGAGTCTGGCAAATTAAAGCCATCGCTCCTAACTTTGCAGGACCATATGTCAGCTCTGAAAAAGCTGGTGGAGATTAAAAGGAATAAAAATATAAATCCATGCCCATCGTCAAGGATCAATAATAGCATAACTGCTGCGGTTAACAGTGTGGTATTCAATGTTTTTTGGAATCTAATCACTCAAGAAGAAAAAGTAATTAAATCATTTGCTGAGAACTTTTTAGATTGGTCAAAAGAAGAATGGTTTCAAGACGCATTTTTTGAGTTAATAAAAACTTTATCGGTGTATTGGGATTCAAAAATTGAATTTGTGAAGGAAAAGTTCTCGCATCTAGAGGAACGAATAAATGGACCGAAAAAAATTAAACAATATTTTAAGGAAAATAATCTTCTAAAAGAATCTGGTGAAATTAGTGATAGTATATCATTAATTTATAATAATGAAGGATTTGAATCCGAACATACTGAGATCGACCGAGAGAATACGTTTCAGGGAAACAAGCTTGATATAGAAGGGATTAGAACTGGCTATAATATATATTTTCCGAACGAATTGACTGAATCTACTGCTCTTATAGTATGTGTATACGGCGGCTCTCCGCTTCAAGAAAAAGATAAAGATTATAAGCCTGGAAAATTGAGCCTGTCTAAGCTTGCTCTTCTGGATAAAGGTATGATAATTGCCGACTTAAATTTGCCAGACCGCTATGCACTTAATGTGCCTCAGGCCAGCATGGATGAAATGACTCATACTATTATCCATAAGGCTATTGATAATTTTTTCCAAACCATTTCCCAGGATCCCCGGGTGCTGATTTCAGGAAGAATCGGCGAAAAACAAAATAGATATATGAACCTTTTGAAAGAGATGCCTAAATATATTTTTGGAGGCAGTTTTGGCGGCCGAACCGCTGTACGACATATACAATTATACCCAGGCACTTTTATGGGAGCAATAAGTCACGATGGCGACTTGGAAAAAGGGACAAGAAATCACTTATGGCCAATCAATTATCTGGATGATACTCAAAAAATATTGGTCATGCAAAATATCGACGATGCCCGCGTGAAAGTTTCCGTCTCTACTTTATTTAATTTAAAAGCCAAAGAAATTAAAAGTAAAGAAGTACAAATTTATTTGACGCAACATGGAAATGTAGCAAATTTATCGAGAGGATTAGGGGCTTTGACTCTAAAGGGACATTTTGAGCCCACTCTCCAAGAAGATTTCAATAATTACATTCAAAGGATATGTAATTTTATTGCAGGAATTCCCGAAGCAGAAGAAGAAACTAAAAAGCAAAATGAATTGCTTTTAATGGTTGAGAAGAAAAATTATTTAAAGAACAGAACAGGTGTACTTTGGCATATATTGAAAGAAACATTATTTCACCATATTAAAGACAAAGCTCAAAGAACTGAAATTGGTAGATTGATAGACAGTCTTGAAGCGAAAGCAAGGCGGCTCGCACGTTAATTCCGATATAACTTCAGATTTGTTGATGATGCCGCGGGGCGCGCCAACGCGGCGTATATTTCACTTTGAATAGTTTATGAATTCGTCATAGCGAGCGTCCGCGCGGCCATCTCCATGCATGACGCCACTTTCGACAGAATTATCTTTTGTTTAAGCATTTTCTGCCGGTCCTTGTGGTAATTTGCCAAAAATCATGATTTCTGGAGTATAGGAAGCATAAACGGCTTTTTTTCATTTTATATTCTTTCGAACACAAATCGCCAGTTAGTATAATCATTATCTTGCTTAATTTAACTAAGAAAAATTACTTAACATTAGGATGATATTTCCGAAAAATTAGATTTTAAGACCGGGTTCTTCTTTCGAGTTTTTTACTCAGTTTTAATAAACAATAAGGTTGTTGCTGCGGTGTCTCGCCCAACCTTGCTAAGAAATTTTCCCCTAAACTGATTATTGTCTATTTCTTCAATGCATAGAATTGATCCGTATTCGTTGGTCCATGTGCCTTTGAAATTTGCGTCCATTTCATACCTCCATATTGAATGTTATGCTCGATTGCTAGTGCTCATAAATATAGCTGTCAATTTGAGTCGATAAAGGCGAAATTTTTAACTGCCTTTTGGAAAGCTGCCTGCTCGTTGGAACTTTTATGGCAAATGATAAATTTAATGCAGTCAAATCCAATGCAATATCCATGATTTTCGATTTTGTTAAAGCTCTTGACCTTCTCATAATTTTTTGGGGGCTTTTATTTGCCAATTATTAAGTTTATTTGGGACGAGCTTGGAATGGCAAATGCTCAATCCAAATGCGTACGCCTTTAGAGTAGAAGCTAATTTTAAATAACCTAGGATAGATTTAATGAAAGTCAATTTTTTAGTATTTATATTCGTTTTGCTTTCCCCATTAATGCTGCAAGCAAACCACGATGGGATCGAGAAAATAGCAAAAGAAATACATCATCATACACAAAAAAAAGAAGATTTAGTTCCACTGACATCTTTTAAAAATTTGCAGGAAGACGAACTTGGCCAACTACAAAGTATTTTGGCGTTAAAGCTGCTGGATTTAGAGAGAGAAAATGCCAAGTTTAACAGTTTAATTTTAGGTGGCGCCACCATAGCTCTGAGTGCCGTTAGTCTTGGCACTTATTTTTTCGCTGAGCATTTGGTGAGCGAAAATTGTCCTCCCCCCCCTTCAGGCTGCCCCGATAATTATATAACGCTCAGCGATATTTGTTATGAGCAAGGAATGAATGCGCAGTGTGCCGAATATTATCAATTATTTAACAATGTCTCGAGCATACCCCCTTATCCAACATACTTAAAAGATTGTAGCGATAATGACGTACCTTTAACTATTATTGGTCATACCATTCCCTATACGACTTTTGTCGATATGTGCCAAACCGAAAAAATCTCTCTTTTCACTGTTCCAGCAACTACTGGACTGGTTTGCCTAAGCACTTTAAGCGGATGCATTGGCCATGGATGCAAATATTTTTATAAATTATTTTCCTATCATAAACAAAAAAAATTATGCATGAAGCTCAAAATGTTGGGCTTGCTGGAAAAAGCTAAAGACTCAGGTCAACCACTATGGTTTAAGAAAGTGGTTGGAGAAACAATAGCCTGGGCACATAGGTTGGCTGAGCATTCTGAGCTTGATTCTATCCTTTAATTCAATTTTTTGAATGACAATGTTAGCCATTTTAGTCAATTTTTTTTGATTTTTATGGCTAATATAAACGAACCATAGAATCCATCAAGAATACTAAAAATTCCATTGATAAATGCAAAATCGTTGATAGTCTGTAAATACTTAAAATTAGCACATAACAGAAGTTTATTGGGTCGAAATAATCGACTTCATGCGGTCATCGATTTGATTCCCATTTACCATGACCTTTTGACACAATTAAAAAATAAAGAAAAACAAGTTAAATCTAACTATCAAACACAAATTTTTATGCTACTAGAGCAAAAAAATAATAACAGTTTAAGTCAGTTTCTTGAAAAGAATAAAAACAATAATGAATTCATCAATGAACTCGATAATAATAAACAACTGCCAATTTATGTGGTTTTGTGCCAGTTAGAGAAGAATGATGCTAATCCTCTTCTTGTTCTATTATTGCTCGAATATGGCGCGCAATTGCCGAACAATAAATATTATCTCCAAAAAATTACTGATTATTGCTGGAAGACCTCTAATTATAAGTTTCTCGAGGAAGTCATTGATAAGGAAGAGAGGGACACGTTAGAAGCATTATTATACAATTTAAAAAGGTCAAAAACTGCAAAGTTATCGCCTAAAAATAATCTCTGATAATATTCAAAACCTGCTGCGATGTCTTTGTCCCCTACCTTACTCGGCACATAAAACAATCTACCCGTTAATTGAAACTTTTTAAAATCTAGGGTTTAGTTTTCATCGTCCCCTCTTATATAATATAGTTTTACGAGTGATTCCCCTAACCAGAGTTATTAATGGCACATTAGATCAGAATGCATGATTTATGGCGAATTAACACTCAGGGCTGGGGGGCCAAATCTGGATGGCGAAAATGAACAGAATTTTGATCGATTTGCGTATGGCTATTCTTCTTGGTGCGCTATCAATAACAATAAATTGTGCGGGAGGAGCTAGCAAAACCGAAAC
>CAYJDW010000072.1:11555-13342 GCA_964368985.1 uncultured Myxococcales bacterium
GTGCGGGAGGAGCTAGCAAAACCGAAACTCCCGGTGCGGGAGGAGCTAAGAAAACACAAGTTCCAGCCACGACAGCGCAAAAAAACTCATCTACGTCTGTCATATACCTTTCACCTTCGGGCGACGATGCCCAAACAAGCCTTTCCTGGGGAGAAGCGAATAGCAGCCTGAAACAGGCCATGGCTAAGGCATTAGCACTAGGGAAAAAAAGTTCGTCGATTATAATAGCGATGAAAGCAGGAAATTATGATGCATCTGGCGGCAATCGAGATCCTCTTCTAGAACTTAAGCTCAATTTGGATAAGGACGATCTTGGCGAACTTAAATATATAAAATTCATTGGTAGCTTGAAAGGTCATGAAAATATAAGTGAGATTGAAACCTTTGCAAGCAAAAGTATTGGCACCCCAACAACAATATTAAATGGAGGCAATAAGATCGACCATGTCTTGCGCGTTGAGTTTAGCAGCAATGCCGGTATTTCGGGCCCAGAAGTGAGTTTATTTGGACTTACTATAGTGGGCGGAAGTTGCTTAGACGCTATTTGCAACGGCGCTGGCATAGACATTCAATCGTCACGACTGTTAAACATTGACCATTGCGTAGTGAAAGATTGCTTTGCTAACACTCAAGGGGGGGCTCTATTTGCAATGAACACTCCCCTAAAGGTCACCAATTCACAATTTATTAATAATGAATCTAAAAAAGGGGGAGCGCTAGATTGGGCCATGGCCACTGTGCTTAAAGACCAGAGCCCAGATTTAAAGATTGACAATTGTGTATTTGATGGGAACAGGTCAAATGGTGCCATTCGAATTCGAGCTCAGGTTCCTGCTCTTTCAATTAAGAATTCCACATTTAAAAACAACTTTCCGATTTTTGGGGATGCGTCTTCAATCTCCATCGAACTTGGCCAGCGCGACTCACTGGAAATTAGGAACAACAGCTTCGCTAATGATGCAGCCAACAATCTAACCGTGATTAATGCCTGGCAGCTTAGTGATGAAGAAAAAAATAAGATCGTCAATGCTAACCAGGGCATAAGCTTAGCCCAAATAAGTTCAAATTAGTCGGGTGGTGCCTCAAAATTGTTGAGCTCTATATTGCAAGACTTCAAATGAGGACTCTTTATTCTAGAAACTAAGCGTAAGGAGAGCGTATAAGTAAGAGCCGGGTGGCCCTGGAGATTACTCTGCCAGGGCTCCCACGGATCCGGACGTGCGGAATTCCCGCATCCGAGTATAACAAGCATAAACGGTCGGCCATTCAGACGAAGGAATGAGCCTTGAAAGCGAGCCTTTCATGATAAATTTGCTTTAGAAATCACCAAGGCATTACCTGAGCTTGTAAATCAAAAAAAGCTTGAAACCAAAGTATTAGAACACGTGGCCACTATGGCGATTGACCGCCCTAAAAATTAGGCTCACGGGGATTTTAGTGTTAATACTGCCATGCCTTTTGGCCAAAAGCGCCCAGTCTCCCCCTCGGGATCTTGCGACGCTCATCAGTGCAGAGTTGGGCGCTTCGATCTTTCAAAAAGTTGAAATAGCCTGGCCAGGGATAGGAATTATAAAAGCCCTTTTGGCAAATTGGCAATTATGGGTTCAGCTTCGTGAGCAAAACCCGAGCCCAAGTCGTTTTAAGGCACATTGGCGCCAAAATCATGATGCTCCGGCGAATTGCCTCCAAGGACCGGAGGGCTTATGCTTTTGGAACACATTAGTGAGGAATGTTCAGGAGTTAAATTTGGCGATAAGCGGTTGTCGACCCGCTTTTTAAAGCTCATG
>CAYJDW010000073.1:0-13086 GCA_964368985.1 uncultured Myxococcales bacterium
AATTTCCAAGATAAGGCGCAATATCTTTTTTAGAGACTCTTATCTCTCTAGTGCCCCACCATGGAGTCATATTTTTGCGGCAAGCTCATAATGAAATCGTGAATATGCGCTTTTTGGCAAGCGCGCATCACTTCCTCGTCACTTGCACCGGCTTTGGCGAAGCGGATGTTTTCCATTAAGCTGCGATGAAAAAGTAGGATGTCTTGCGGAATGACGGCAATGTTTTGTCTCAGTGAATCTTTGGTGACGAAAGCCGTGTCGTGCCCATCAATGAAAATGTGTCCCGCACAAGGTTTAAAATATCTCAGCATGAGATTCACAAACGACGATTTGCCGGCGCCGGAATGCCCAACGAGACCCACTTTTTCGCCCGCGGCGATATTAATATTTAAGTTTTTAAATAACTCGTTACTTTCCGCATAATTAAAATCGACATGTCTAAATTCAATAACTGGTTTTTTCGCAATAAGATCTTGAGCATTTTCTACGTCGTCATCTTCGGGAAAATCCAAGATCGACAAGCAGGATTTTAAATCACCCATTTCGCGGGAAAAATCTTGCAAAGCCACGGTGGCGTGAAAGATCTCGTTAGCTGCATACGATGCCATGCCAAAGACAAACGCAAAATCGCCCAAAGAGACGAGGCCTTGCATGCGCAAATTGATCATTTTAAATAATATGAACGCAAAAAAAGCGAGGTATAAGATTCCGCCGCTAAGCTGTAGTTTAAAATTGTATTTATAGACCCTGATTTGCTTGGGAAGGAAATCGTTGACGATGATGTCGTCGAGATATTTGGCTTCTCTTTTTTTGGCTGAGAAGGAAAATATCGAGATGATATTCGCAATTTTGTCAGAGACTTGACCCATGAGCACATGCCGCGTTTGGGTTTCCTCAAAAGAAAGAATATTGAGCTTAGTGGAAAGCCGGTACATGATGCAGGCATAAATAGGCGCCCAGATAGCCATAAAAATGCCGATGGTTGGGTTGACAAAGCACAGGGCGACAATGCCTGCGAAGGCCTTTAAAACCTTCAACATCAGGCCATGATGCATCTCGCCCCAAAATCGATCGTAGCCATCTAAGAGGCCTTTTATTTTGCTGCTGATAGAGCCGGTAAAGTTATCTTGAAAAAATTTATACGAATAGTTTTGCACATGCTCATAAGCACCCATAATCAGGGCTCTGCGCACATATGGCTCCGATCTCCATTCGGCAACCTGGCTAATTCGCCACAGCATGTCGTGAAAGAACTCGTTGCATAGAAAAATCGTCACGGGAAATGCAATGTCGGTGTAGGTAAAGCGCGGAGCTTCTGCCAGGATGTCGATCAGCAACTTGATAGCGTAGTTATAAATAAACCCGTTAAAACTGGAGAGAATCGGAGCTGCGAGCATTACTGCATAATGCCATTTATAAGGTTTTATATAGCGCCAAAAATAAGACAGAATTTTTTTATCGATCATGATTTAACTTTTTATTAAAAACGAGCGTTTAATCTTGCTATTTTAACCCTATGAGCAAAATTTCTGGACTTGCCAATCCCCACCACAATAGCCCCGGCCGAGCTTTACTCTTGGTTTGAGAAGATTGCTTCTTCGAATAAATCGCTATTCCGTGTACATAGTATCAACAATTAAATCACTATCACAGGTACTGGTACAGATAGATTCTTCTTCTTTAAAATTATAAAATTTTACACCCAAACTCCTTAAAACATAATCATTTGTTGACGCTAATTCTAAATTTATTTACACGATCATTTTTTCTATCTGAGCAACAACGAGCATGTTTTTCCCAGTAACGCTTTTTTGCTTTTTCCATATCATCTACTTTTATCTATTTCATTGCTAAGAAAATCTTTTATTTGTGAGTCTGTAAATTTTGTAATGTCTTTATGGATTTCAGCTGACACCTTATCTTGTACATTTTTATTGAGAAAATTGCGAAGTTCACCTAGGGTTTTTGAAGGTGCTATTATGACCAGATGCTCAAATTCTTTATTTTCAAAGGCTTTGTTAATAAATTCACTTATTTCTCTAGCAAATTCTTGCTTTTGATGATCATGCCAGCTGGTTTTTGGTTCATAAGCATGCCGCGATGAGCCTGCACTTGAAAAGGCGCGGCCTGGTTTGTCTGTTAAAGCTTCTGAATCTCTAAGGCGATTGCCACTCATTTCACCACCTTCCACGGGGGCGTAGTCGTGTTTACTTTTTTCAAACACACGTGAACGAGCACCATCAGCAATTAAAACCCAAATATTTTTCAAATGTCGCATTTATAATCTCTTCGTCTTTTCATCAATGATAAGGGGAAAATTATAGACAGTAAAGAAATCTTACGGATAGGCATCTAATTTAGCCAGTATGGGAACTCTTTATAACCAATTCTAAGCTAGGCGCCTATTACAATGGCCCCATTCAAGAACAAATAGAGAAATTATCTTCTGATAAAACCCTCAAGAATCAAGACAAGAGCTTTCTGCGAGCCGAAATAATACAAAATTTAGAAAGCCTGTGGACCGATGAGAAGTGGATCGAAAGGTCATTACTTTACAATTAGAATATTTTAAATTAGCCTTTCAATCCTTGATTAATGTTGTTGTACAAATATTTATTCTAGCTGTGGGTATGGGTGATGAAGCTATTTTATGCGAAATTTAGAACATTATTATGTTTTGAAGTTTTAGTTTTAATGAGTTGTCACTCAAGCAATCCAAACCAAATTCCTCGTGATGAACTCCACGCCCCTGAGACTCCACCAAATACTATTCCGGCACCTGATGTTATTCCTCAAAATTCCCCTCACTATCCAGAGTCAAAAACTGACTTTGCTTCAATTAAGCCCCGCTTGGTATCGTTCCCTTCGGTTCCTGGTGTCATTTCGCTTAGCTTTAATACTGATTTTACTCGTCATTATGATGGTCAAATTCCCAAGGCGCCTATTTTAGATGATTACCCAAGCAGCGGTCAGGCAGTGCTCCCCTGGATACTAATAGTAGCTAACTTGGGGGATTCTTTTGAAGGGAAACTCCCTCAAGAACTAAAAAATGAACTCACTAAAATAAAGAGAGAAAAAGGAAATTTGGATATTTTTTGGGTTGTACAAAATTCGGCTAATCTTGGTGAAAAAACCGATCATGCCAATATTCCCACCACCACACGCCTAAAACCTCATGGCTGGGCTGACCCCGATGCACCGCCCTCTTATGACAATTATCGGATCAATCGAGAGTTTCGCTTAGGTATCTTTGATGCGGAACACGATATTTCTACCCCGGTCTTTAAAGTGGGAAATATGACACCAAGCCTTATTCAAGTCCACCATGGCTTATTTTCACCTCGCACGGCCACCAGTATGGTCAAATTAGGAAGCAATGACCCCTCTCAGGCCTTCTGGTCCTTGATCATTGACGATAAAAATCCCGAAGGAAAAGTGAGAGCCATAGCCACACTTCACTGGATCTTGAGTAATGACGAATGGAACGCATTAGATGAAATATGCATCAAGTTTGTGGATACGATAGGAAAACCCGGAGAACAACATGGGGAGCCAAATGTTGCCCATTTTGGCGAGCTTCGCGAAAAATTAAATAGCTCCTCCGCTTTTAAAGGAACGGTTATGCTGAGAAAATTGAACGCCATGTTTGAATGACGCGCAAGCCTCAGAACAGATTTGGCCCCAATTTTCGCTGTTCAAGGTCTGGTGGATATTTTTTGCTATCGGCTACAATCTTAAAAAGATAAAAGCTTTTCTAAATTACTTATTTGAAGAACTCATCATCAAAACGGCTCTGAACAAGTTAAAAAACAGCAACTTTAGCAATTTCTTTGGCAATTGCGGCATGTTCGAATTTCTCGATCGAATGCTTATTGATACGCATAGCAACATGGCAATTGATGGCGATGACCAGGTGGATAGTAGCGTCGAGAACGCTCGTCTCAGCAACCAAGAAATTGCGGACAAGGTTTACGAAATTCTTGTCAATTTCGATAATTCGGGACAGGGCAACAAATAACTATCTTTAATAATAATCCTGCCCATCTTCATTGTGACTTATCGCCATAACAAAAACCTTCTTAGCAGGTCGAATGCATCAGGCCGCCAACCTTTTTGCCTTCCTTGATGAGCTTATTAAACAGCTCAACCGCATCGCGGGTAAAAGCAATATGCACTCGCACGCCGGCTTTTTGAGCAGCTTCGATAGTTTCATTCGGCACCGTGAGCACGCCTTCCATACCGCGAGTCAGAATCAGGTCGGTGATTTCGGAGTATTTAAGAAGGTGATCCAAGGCTTGAACCGTGATTCCTTTAGGGTGCGTGGTACCATCAACTTTCCAATTCCATTCTTCAGCACCTGACCACCAGACGATGGCATCTTTAAAACTTGCCTCGCTGCCATCTTCCTTCTGAACCTTGATTTGTCCCCAGGTCAAACTAGCAATACAAAATCCCTTTACACCCTTACAATTATAGTTTTCAAGATGATGATCATCTACTCGCTTTTCATGCGGCTGAACGAGAAAGTTAACGGGGCTATTCGTTTGAGAACCGGTGCCCGCAATTGTGCGGGGCTTTGTGTCTTGATTTGGGGTCGAAGAATTCGGACCACAAGAAGCGGTCAAAGCCACAATCACCAAAGACGCGAAGATTTTTCTTTTATTATTCATGTTTTATATCCTTCAGCGAAAATATAATCAATTATATCTACATGTCAACACCACAAAAAACACATTAAAAACAATACAAATTAAAACACTTTATTAATTATTTTTTGAAAGCGTTTAACCCTCTTATTATCCACATTAATTTCTTCAATCCATGAACTTATGGACCTAATCTAAATGAGCCGCTTTAGTCTCAGAAACCGCAGAACTACTTAATATTTAAGGTTAACAAAAAAGCAGCCCAGGAGCTGCTTTTTTGCGTCGTCGCCAAATATCTTTGGTCTCTATTTGAAGATGGCCGGAATCGTGTTCATAATGGCGGCCGCGCCGGGAATCAATGATGGCTAACATAGAGCAGAAATAGAAGCATTAAGTACAAAGGAGCATCCGCCATTGATTGGGATGCAGTTGGCAATCTTCAGCGAAATAAAACCCTGCTCGATGAAGCCAGAACAGCCATCGTATGCGGCTCTATGAAATTTTCAAAATAGTGAGGCGAATCATATAGGTGCCAGCGGCAGTTCCTGCGGTCACAACGGAAGCAGTGCCCACCACAGAACTAATGGCGATGATGGTTGACGTTACTACGTCCTCAATGGCACGCCCATGAATCCAGGTGGTTGCAGTCGTTGATCCTGCGACGGTAGTGACATCTAAACTTAAGCTTCCCGCCGTTGCTCCTGAATAAATACCAACCGATCCCGCAGCCCCCAAACTCATTTCATAGTCTATTACATAGGTACCCGCGTTGAGAGTGAAAACACTGCCTCCCGCTCCAAACGAAGGGATAATAGCTGAGGGAACATTGTTAAATACTTCGGTATCGATGGTAAAAGCTGTTCCCGGTGTTACGGAATCATTGGGCGATTGAATAATGCGTATATATTCTGCCGCACCCACAGCACCAGCTGGGCCTTGCGGGCCCGTTGCACCAGGCGGACCCGCAATTCCTTGCGGGCCTGCTGGGCCTGGCGCGCCTTGGGGGCCCGCAGAACCCTGCGGCCCTTGTAGACCTTGCAAACCTCGCGGCCCTGGCGGGCCCGGAGGCCCTGACGGTCCACGAGGTCCGGGGGGGCAGGCAGAACAGCACTCTTGAGTTGAAGGTGGCGAGAACTCATTAAAAGCTGGTTCTGCTTGAAGCGCACCGACATTGCAGAGCAAAAAAAATATGGTGTATTGGTATGCTTGGTTGGCGATACAAAAATTCTTATTCATGTTTTCTTGCCATCTTTATTTGATCTACAAACATTAATAGTTGGTACTTTATAATATATCTATTCATATTTATAAATCAAAAACTATTATTGATATTGCTAGTGAAGAGACGCGACCGTGATTCATTGAGTTCGAAACCGCCGATATATCAATGCGGCGAAAAACGTTTTGGCCGCATGCCGTTCTAAGCCTGAATCCCCAAGTAGCGCGCGCTACGTAGGGTCAGTCAATTTATTAAGGGTCTTTTGAAAAGACTCTAAAACAGCGTTTTTAAATCCGCATGATAAATAGTTCCCAAATCTATTTCCACGGGGCTCATTTCAGCGAGCTTCATGGCAATATCCAGATTATTTTCAATGGCAGCGGTCAATTCCTCCAGCCCCTTTTGGTCGCCATCTTGAGGATCTTGTGTAATGGGACCCGCGATAAATTTGGCAAATGCCTGCCAGAAGTGATTAGCCATGGGCATGCCACGATATTTTTGAGCCAGGGCATCGGCATTGTCAATTATATATTTGACGATTTCAGGAGTCTCTGGGGTACTGGGATAGATATATTTCACGGGAAGAAGAATAGTTTCTCTCACTTCTTTTATGTATTCCCTCGCTTCCTCTGCGCCCAAGCCATAAGCACCTAAAGATTCCGCGTTGAAGAGGAAGAAAAGGCGACTTACTCGCTTGGTATATTTCCCACCTGGATCCTTCCAAGGTCGCTTAAAGGAATCAAATATAATAAACTGCAAATCTTCAGCCAGATCTAATAAAGAATAGGCTTTTAAGGTGAGTTTTTCAGTGGCATTTTTATAGATAGTATATTCCGCCACGTTATTATCATAACCATCAAGAAAGGGGCGCAATCTATCATCATCGCGATGAGGAATACCGACGTCGATGAGCTCGCCTCCAACAGCTTTTCGCTTGAGCTCATTGTTGTGTTCATAAATATATTCAAAATAAATTTTTGATCTCACAAGGGTAAATTTAACTGTCTTGCTTGGATCTGAGCCCCAAGTCCAGCCAAGGGTTCGATTATCAGTATTTACAATCCAGTCAGGTTTATCCGTTAAACGCCTGCTAAGAAGGGTATTACTGAGTGCCTCAATTCTTTGATCATATTGACCAAAATAAGTACATTTAGGCCACTCTTCGGCGCGAACATTTCGGAACTGAAATTGACGAAATACCGCCTGATACCAACTCTTATTTGTAGCATCTTTGACGGCAAAAAGGGGGTCTACATCAGGAACTCCACCGCCAGTTTTTCCATTTAGTTTCTCAAAATATTTGTGCATGATCGGATTTGCTACTGCCGGCGGCAGCTGGGTGAACGTGAAATATTTTTCGGGATGATCCTTAAACTCAGTCCTTATTATATTGAGTTGTTTAAAAAGAAGGTCGGTGACCTCGACATAGGTTTTATCATAAGTTTGGTTTCCAAGTTTTTGCGCATCTATATAGACGATAAAATCTGCATCAGAACGTTTAAAGTCCGGGCTGTATTTATTTTTTAAGAGGTCACTGGCCTCGACGGGGAGTTGTGAAAAGAGGGTATTGGCTATCATGCGAAGAACGTTGCCGCCCTTAAAGAGAAGGAAAATAGCCCGATCTTCCAACTTATTATTCTTGCGGTATTCCTTTAAAGCATCGTCCATCGTTGTGTATACCTTGTCCAAAAAGTTATAGAGGGTCTCCGGGGAGCCAAAAACCTGCTCCACCACGAAATCGGTACCAAAGTTCTTAACGGGCTTATGATCATCGACGAAAGGAGTATCGGGTGCGTCTTTCGCCATAGTAACGATGTCATCTGCGGTAGGAGGAAGTGGGCAGATGCGGCTGGGAGAATTGCGTAAGGGCCCTAAATCATCGAGCCTACTGTCATCGACCCTGCTGTTGGCATCGATGGCCACCATATCAACCGTTGAATTGCTATTTATAGCACTAGTATCGGCGCAGGCATTCATTAAAAATAATGCTAAGATTGGCGTTACTAGAGTTGAGATTTTTTTCATTTTATTGCCTCATTTTTAATCTTTTTTTATTCATAAAAATTGTTATTTTTGCTTTTCCGTCATAGTAATTTTGTAAATGCCGGCATTATCGGTAGCCACGTACCAAGCCTGCCCTAAATGAACAGCGCCAACTTTAGTATGAGTAAAATCCAAATCGGGTGATTTGGCGGCGGGATTTAGAAATCCTACCGGCACCTGATCGGTAATGGCTGCCGCTGTGAGAGCATTCACATTGGCATTTTCGATGGGGGTGAGACTTCCATAATAGAAAAAGAGCAAGCCCTTATCGGTGGATATCAAAGCAGTTTTTTTGTTTTGACTGACGGCGATATGTTTGACTCCCCATCCCTCATGGCTAGGGCGGATTTTGGTGCCATCAGGTTTAATCAGGGCTAGCCCACCAGTTTTTGCGCCGCTACTAGCGAGTCCCACCAGTACATAGCCGTCGACTACCGCCAAATCGGTTATTTTATTATTGGCCGTCGTGCTGCCGTCAAAAGTCAGATCGGCGGCCTCAAGCACCTTATTCGTGGTCATTGAGAAGGTACCGCCCGCTAAATCCACCGGTTGAGGAAATTTGCTGACAGTGCCAGCGGCGGCAAGATAGAGATCCCCAGCCTGAGAAGTTGCAGCGGCACTTATCCCCGCACCCAAGGCTGGACCTGGAGCTCCCTTTGGTCCAGCAACTGCAGTGGGCAAGGCGGGGAAGGTGCCCGTGACGGGGTCCTTCATTAAATCATTGTAGGCCAAATCGGAAAAAACGATATGGGAACCGTTGGCACCACTTTCATTGACAAAAATAAGCGTTTTATCTTGTAGCATCGTGAGGGCGCTTATTTCTTTGTTATCAACTCCGGTATGCAAGGAGGCATTAGTACTTCCCCAAGACCCAATCACATCGTCTGCTTTAAGCTGAAGAATTCCGCCTTTTAGCGTATCGACTCCAGTCACGATGGCCACGGCCTTATCGGTTGATGCGGCTATTATTTTAATGGTTTTTGTGCTGTCAATTGCGGCTTTGGTTGTGGGGTCAGTTCTTGCCAAATCAACGAAGCCATCAGGTCCGGGCGCGCGACCAGTTTTTAAAATTCTGGCCCTGGTGAATCGTGGCGTCACTTTTGTCATCGTTGCTGCATCAAGGGCATAAATTTCGTTGATCTTTGAGTCGGTAGCAAAATAAAGGAAAGATCCATCACCATTGGTCCCGACGGCCGAAATATTCACACTGTTATCGCTGGCTTTGGCTGCGTCTACTTTGCCATCGAAACTAAGTTCAAAAAAGGATGGTTTTGTAGGATCAATGGGAGGATTTTCTGCCCCTGGCTCGTTGCCCGGAGGTACAGGGGGATTTTTTAGGGGTGGGGCAGGTGAAGTGGAAGAGCTGGCCGAGGAATCATCTTCAGCGCCCCCGCAGCCGGCGGCTATCGCTACGATACCGATTAACAAGCCCGCACTCAACAATAATCTTATTCTTTTCATATGATTCATTTCCTTGCTGCAATGGAAAACATTAAATTCAATACATATTAATAGGAGTTAATTGATTTAACAGCAGATTATTGATCCGTATTTTTTCCATCTATTTAAAGCGTTGTTATCATAACATATTAGAGGCGTTAAATTCTTTAAATTATATGGATTTTAATAGCTGTTATTATTATCGAATTATTCTATTGTTGCAGTCTGGTTTTTTTGTTAAGTAAACAGTGTTTGTTATGTAATTATCCATAATTTTGGTGAGTTATGAAATTATTGTTAGTTGTTTTTTTTGCCGGAAACTTATTGCAGGCAGCTCCGCCTACTAGCGCAGCGGCCTTGAATGCTACAGCTAAAGATGGGAGTTTTTTTGATCCCCATAACCATACAAGCGGGGTGTTGAATCCGTTGGCAGTAGTTAATGCTCAGAAATTTATTAAAGGCGAGCAACCTAGCGAAGCCGAATTGAGCGATTTTTGGTTCAAATTTTTGAAATATTATAACGACACCACCTGTGATGAAGACGCTTTCCTCAAAGCAAAGACCACATGTAGCCTTGACCCAACTTGTGACGAAGATTCTTTTACCAGGGAAAAATGCGTTAAGGTCAATAAACTGAAGAGCAGTAATCAACTATCAAATGGCACCAAGCTTGTTCTAAATTGCGATGAGCCTGCTCTTTATTGCTCGAGCTCTGAGGAAATGGGCGAGCAATGCATGAATTCCCTTTTAAGAAATATAACCAATATTCTCGCTGCAACTCCGCTGACGAGCTTTTCGGGCGCCTATGCTGTGCGACGGGCTTTGATGAATATCCCCGATTTACCTGGACTCTTAGGGATTCATGTTCAACAGCAAGCAACCGTGCTGGAGTTAGCTCTGGCCGGAATTTCCTTGGTCGAAATGTCACTACCCTTTGATGCCAGGGCAGTGGATGGGGAAAAGAAATTGGCAAGCTCTGTTCTTTATTATCGCGACCTATTAAAAGACCTCAGCGCGGCCAAAACCTCTGCTAAAAACCAAGAGCTCAAAGAGCGTTTTACAAAGTTAGGTCTCAATGTGCCTCAGATAAAATGGTTGCTTTTGACGCCCGCGAGCAATTTGGGAAAAATCTCTGAAACCCAAACCTTGAGCTATATTTCTGGTCAGTGCCAGGCCTTAGCTGTCAGTCCGGTTAAAGCTCCGAGCATTGATGCCGGCACCGGGCTCTACAATGCCTTTTTGAAGTTCGAAGATGTAGTGGGGATGGATGTCGCGGGTCCAGAATATACGTGTTTCGCCAAAGAAGGGATGGCTGAATTTAAGAAACTCGCTGCAGCTACCTATAGGGCCTCCAAAGATCGCGCAAAAAAATATCCCAACCACAAGAAATTAGTGGTTCGTGCGCACGTAGGAGAGGGAGCACCAATTGAAGACGGTGAGTCCATAAAAACCCTTTCGGACGAGGTTCGCGCGGAATCCTGTGAAGCCATGAAAGTGTTTCCAAAAATCAAACAAATCAATAATCGAGAAGGGATGATGTATGTTCATCAGTACGAAGCGAGAAAGAACATAGGATATATTTTAAATGCTATCAGTGATCTAAAAAAGCAACATAGAGATCTCGATGACTTCGTAGTCTTTCGCCTAGGCCATCTTACCCACATTAGCAAAAGCCAAGCCGAATTTGCTAAGACATTGGGCATTAGCGCAGACGTGAACTTGAGCAGTAATATTGCCACTCAAGCTTGGACGGTGGATCAGTCTATTATAGATAAATATCTCGTGAAAAAAGGCATAAATGCTATCAATGTGCGAAGTTTACTCGTGGCTTTAAAAGATAATGGGGCCACCTATCCAGAAATCTTTGATGGTCACGGATTAAAGTGGCTTCTCTTAAACCGAGTGCCCACCACCTTGGGAAGCGATGGGGCCGGTGTGGAGCATTCCCCAAGCATGAAGCGGGAATATTTGATTGCTGAAGAGCTCATAAACGCTTGGAATAATAGTGATCCAGAGTTTAGAAAAGCAGGCATAACTATCGACTACTTACTCAATAATCAAAAAATCCACCTGGAGCAGATGGGCTATAAATAGTGCCAACGACAACTTGCAAGTTTATATCTAACCTATTCACATCTCGTTGTTCAGAGTATTTACAGTATTATGAAAGATATTACGGATAGTCTCTTGGGAAACGTGCATGGCCTATTTTTAGACATATCTGTTAAGGTTGCTCGGGTATAGATGGATGCTATTTATACTCTTCCAGAAGGGATGAGCAATAAGTATTGACATTCATGAAAAAAAGAAGAACACCTATCATAATTGTCATCATATTGTTGTTTTTGGGAATACAATGAAAGCTTTTAAGTGCGTTAATACTGTGTGTTTGTGGTTTTTATTAGTCTCAATGACTGGGTGTATCCCTGAGCTTGATAGAGAAGAACCAAGCGTTATTCCTATTGACCCAGAACCCAAAGGTTCGCAATCGGTAGATAAGATTAGAATCGATTCGCACGTATTAAGCGCCATCAAGGAGCAAATTGCCGATCATCCACCCATGCGAGGTGGAAATCTCTTTGGGGTCATTAAAAACGGTGAGGCAGATATCCAATATTTCCTCTACGATTATGCTGCCTCCCCAGGGGCTGGTTCTTATGGGCCGGGCGAGAACGCGAATCAAAATATTGCTATAGCTTTACAATATGAAGATGAACCAAAGAAGAGAGCCCTTAGTTCCTATCTCGGTCACGTTCACTCCAAGCCTGGCTCCATGAATTATGTCTTGGCGCAAAACGAAGCGACGATTGAGAAATATTTTAGTCTTAATGAAAAGGAGCAAAATTATATAATTCCCATCGTAACTATGGGAAGCTCTACCATGCAAAAAATAGAGCCGCATGAGATGAAACTCAGTGATAATGCGAAAATAAGTTTTTTTGTCAAGGAAAGGGGCAAGCCGACCAAAGCTATCCGGGTGCTTAGAAAATATGATGGCAATCCTGAGTCTTACAAGAAAATGCATTCTTTTGTGAGTGCTAGGGCTCATATTGCTGATGCTATTGAAAGTCTCGGCCTGACCAAGTTAGGGCAAAAAACAATCCTTTCCTCTTTAAAAGATGATTGGCTTTTCTTCCTTAATTTTCCTCAAAAAATTGTGGTGGTGGCTACATTTGATCGATCTTATCCTATGACACCGCCTACGCTCATTTGTGGCCGGACCGATGCCAACGATAAAATAATAAGTAAGATTGCTGAAGAGCAGGCCAAAAACTGGCAACCGAATGATAAAAACCCCAAGAATTTCGAAGAATTTATTGAGCGTTTTATAAGAGATAAATGCCCACTAAACAAATGATGGTGCTCCCAGTGTGACTAGAATGGTGCCGATTCAAAAACCGGCAAAGCACCCTAGTTTTCCAATCCCATCCCAACCTGTGGCACCACCCATCACACCTTTTCCAGCCTTTCCAGATTTGCCCAATTTGGGATCCATGACCTCGACCTGGTCCAAAAGAGAAATAGAGATTGCAAAGCTCTTTGCTGAATATAAAATTTTTGGCAACAACCCGCAGTCGACTACCCTTTCAAGCCCGTGGACCTTTGTGAAGGGAGATGACTTTGTATTACTTATTCAGGGCAGGGGTACCAAGGTGTTACTGAAGCAGGAGCAAGGATTTCAGGGGGGCAAATAACAGTATCTAATAATGTGATCAAATCTAATCTTAGCTGCTCAAA
>CAYJDW010000074.1:0-12995 GCA_964368985.1 uncultured Myxococcales bacterium
CCGTAGCCTCCACCGCCACCACCGTAGCCACCGCCACTGCCGCCACCGGAGTTATTCAGTCGAAGATCTTCGGCGGTCCAATCATTAAATTCCGGTAAAGAGGCATCCTCGGATTCAAGATATTGCTCAGCATTAGAATCGTTATCGTTAGAGGCGAAAGCCAGATAACTCGCGCAAAGCACTGAAATACATATGAATACTTTTAATACCTTCATTTAATAGCTCCCCAAAATAATATTATTCTAGCTATATAAAACTACTAATAAAGATAGTTAAATTCAGCTTAAGATCTAGGAAAATTCTCCTATGAAGGCTTTTTTATCCTCTATTCTATTTTCACAGGCACTTTTAAAGTTATTTAGGTGCTTAGTGATTCACCTGTTTTTGCAAACGAATGTAGCGAGCATAAATTCCCGCTTGTTTTAGCAAATCACGATGATTGCCCTCTTCCACCACTGAGCCTTTTTCAAAGACTAAAATTCGATCAGCGTCGATAATGGTGGATAAACGATGAGCAATCATTAATGCCGTGCGGTTTTTCAGCAGCTCTTTGGTGGCCTTTTGCAAACGGAGTTCTGTGCGAGCATCGACGCTGGCAGTGGCTTCATCTAAAACGATGATGGGGGGATTGGCGATGAGGGCCCGGGCAAAAGCGAGCAATTGTCTTTCGCCTAAGGAGAGGTTTAGACCCTTGGTTTCTATTATGGCGGAGAGTCCTCCTCGATCCTTGATTGCTTCTTCCATTTGCACCACTTTTAGGGCATGCCAAATCTCTTCGTCGGTGGCTTTTTCGTTACCGAAGCTTAGATTTTCTTTAATCGTGCCGTTAAATAAAAACACTTCTTGCGGCACTACCGATACGAGTTTACGCACTTCGCCGAGAGAAAAATCGTTGATATTTTTGGCGTCAATCAAAATCTCGCCGTGACTCACGTGATAAAAGCGATTCAATAATTTGATTACCGTGGATTTTCCCGCCCCCGTATGCCCCACCAAAGCAACATGTTCACCTTTTTTCACGTTGAAGGAAATGCGATTTAAAACCTGCTCGCCATTTTGATAGGAAAAATTGACATCCCGAAATTCGATGCCCGAAACAAATTTCATGGGACTACTGGCAGGCTGATCGTCTTCTTCGGGCCATTCTAAAAGCTCATAAATACGCTCCAAAGAAACCAAGGCGCTTTGAAAAATGGTGTAGCGGTTAGAAAGTTCTCGAATGGGCTGGAAAAATCGCGAGAGCGCCTCCAAAAAGGCCACCACCACGCCGAGGGTCAAGGCCTGCTCAAGCTTGAGATTAAAAGCTCCCCATAAGACGGCTGCACTTGCGCAATAACTTAAGGCATCGACAAAAGAATAAATGGCTGCTTCTAAAAATACTGCTTGACGATTGGCAACCAAATATTCTTGATTGAGCTTGGAAAATTCTTGGCGAGTAGCAGCAAGACGTCCCGACCACTGCACCGTCGCCATACCCGATAAATATTCTTGCAAGAAACCATTTAAGTTTGAGAGCATGCCGCGCACGAGGACAAAGGCGCGTTTAGTCCAAATGCGAAAAAAGAAAATTCCTACCAACAGAAGTGGCAATATCATCATGGAATAGAGGGTGAGCTTGATATCGACGAAAAAGAGCATGACAAAAGTGCCGAACAAAAACAGCAAATCTCCCACGATTTGAATAGCGCCCATGGAAAAAAGTTCGGCCACCGATTCGGCGTCGTTGGTGAGGCGCGTCAAGAGCTTGCCCATGGGAGTGGCATCGAGAAAACCCAAATGTAGACGCTGAACTTTATCGAAAGCTCGCTGCCTTAAGCGCTCAACAAATTTTTGGCCCGACCATTGCAAACAAATACCCTGCCCAAGCTCTACCGCCGCCAAAAGAGTCACGGTGCCGAAAAAGAGGGTGGCAAAAGTGATAACCTTGGTAGTGGCACCTTGTACCATGGCATGGGAAACGGCGTAGCCAATAATGAGCGGCTGAATAATGCTTAAAAGTGTCAAGGGCGCATAAAGCACTAAGCCTAAAGTCAACATCAATTTTTGTGGGCGCAAATCGCCGAGCAATTTTTTAATTAAATGATGCTCATTCATAACTGCTACCCCATAGCTCGACGTAGAGCGGACTAATTTTAATAAGCTCATCATGGGAAGCGCACGCACTCACCTGCCCCTTTTCCAAGACAATTATTTGATCAGCCTTTTTGATGGCACTTAAGCGATGGGTGGCAATAATCACCATCGAACTCGAGAGTGATGCTTTAATGCTGGCAATAATATGTTTTTCCGTATCCGCATCCACGGCCGATAAGGCATCATCGAGGATGAGAATCGACCTCTTCGCCAATAGCGCCCTTGCCAAAGCCACGCGCTGGCGCTGCCCGCCGGATAAAGTAATGCCCCTCTCACCGATTAGAGTATTGAGGCCCTCATTAAAATTATTGATGTCCTTGTCGAGCTTCACCATGTTAATCACCTGATCGATTTCGCTTGGCGAAGCTTCTGGTTTTAGCAAAATAATATTGTCTCTAATGCTCTTATGAAACAAAAAAGGCTCCTGATTCACCACCGCAATCTGCTGATACAAAGAGGAAAGTTTAATATTTACGATGTCGTGTTCGTTAAAAAATATAGTGCCTGGCTCGACGACATTACGTCGATAGAGCATTTTTAGGAGGGTTGATTTATAGGAACCACTTGGCCCAACCAGCCCTAGCATTTGCCCCTTCTCGAGGCAAAAACTTAGCCCGGGCTGCCCCTGAGATTTAAGAGGCAGAGCAATCACATCGATTTTTTTCACGCTCCCAATCTCATCCTTACCATCAGCAATCTGAGGCGTCATGAAAAGAATACGGTTCAGCCTCGACAAGCTTGCCTTGCCTCGATTCATAATCGAAATGACAAAACCCACCGCCATGGCGGGCCAGCTAAGCTGCATGATCCGCGCATTGATTTCCACAAAATCGCCTACACTAATGTGTCCATTCAAAACAGCTTGCCCACCCACCCATAAAACCAGTGTCAAAGCGAAACCAATAACGAGCCGCATTGTGGGAAACATCAACACTCTGAGGCGAGCAAGCTTGATACCCGCATGAAAAGTTTGTCGATTGGTTTTAGAAAAGCGCACTCCTTCAGCCTCTTGCTGATGAAAGAGTCGCACCACATGGGCACCACTCAAATTTTCCTGCACGTGATTCACCATCAAACTCAGACGCTCTTGATAATTCTTGGTAGCTTCAAACATGCGTTTGGTGAGCCCTCTGGTGGCGATAATCACGAGAGGAAAAGGCAGCAGAGCGCAAAGTGCTAAAAGAGGATCGATTTTCATGAGCAAAGGTATGCTGAAGAGAAAAATTAAAATAATATTTAATATATTTAAAATCGCAAAACCTGTCACCATGCGAATATTGCTAATATCGTTGGTTAAGTGACTCATGATGTCACCCACTTGATGCTTGGCAAAAAAGCCATCGTCGAGCGCACTCACGTGAGACAATAGGTGAGCTCTCAAATCCCGTTCCACCAAACGTCCCACGTCAAAAATGAGTATTCGACTGAGGGTGCGAATAGCAGCGCCAACCAGGGCTAAAATAATCAAGAGCCCAATCACACTCATCACTTGATCAAATGACCAGCGCATAAATCCTAAATCAAGGCTATGGGCTTTCTCGCTTCCGATTAGATTAACTCCCAAATTCACCAGCGAAGGGAGCAGGACCATAATGAGATTGGTCAGCAACAAAACCGCCGCACCGAGGGCCATCTTTAAACGGTAGGGCCGCAGGAGCGAAATAAAAGTTACGCCTTGATGAGTCAGGGCGATACCATAGGCCGTGGGTTGAGGAGCATTTGTTTTGGACATGGGATTCCCGGGTACGGTTCCTAAAGATTATAGCAGTGAGGCGATTATTTTGATGAAAGGCTGGTAAGGATTCGCCACTTACTCCCCCTTTGAAAAGGCGTTGTTGCATAACTGCCGACCGTTTTAGCTCAACAACTCCTCGCCCGCTTGCGGGAGAGGGAGCGTGGTGCGTGCTTTAGCCTCACAGCAATATGTGCAACAACGCCTTTTCAAAGGGGGAGCTTAGGCGAGAGGTAGCGCATTAACACGATGCATATTAACATCGAATTTAAAACCTATTAATACACCATTAAATACCCGCAAATTCCTCAAAACTTCAGACACCGGTATTGACCAACCTATCTGAATCTAAAACTGTCCGGCTCGCTCACTGCAAAACTATGCAATATAAGAAAAAGTTTGACATTATTATGACGACTTCATCCTTACCGAGTGATTTATCCCGCCACCAACTCTCAGCTATGATTGAGCATACCGTCTTAGGCAATGACCTCAGCGAAGAACGCATCATGACGCATCTTAAGGAAGCGCGAGATTTGCAGGTCTTTGGCGTGTGCATTCCTCTGGCTTTTGTGCCATTGGCGAAGAAAAATCTGGCTGATACTAACATTAAAATAGTGACGGTCATAGATTTCCCTCTCGGGGAAAAAAGTGCCGCTAAGAAAGCGCAGGAAGCCAAAGTTGCCGTGGCTCTCGGAGCGGATGAAATTGACATGGTGCTCGATTATCAAGCGCTGATTAATCATGATTATCAAAAAGCTCTCGATGATTTAATAGCGGTGGTTGAGGCTTCAGCTCCCATCCCGGTCAAAGTGATTGTGGAAACCAGCGCTTTAAATCGTGAACAACTCGCTTCTGCCATTACCTTAGTGGCACTCTCCAAAGCACAATTTATCAAAACTTCCACCGGCTTTCATAAAGCGGGCGCAAGAGCCGAAGACATTGCTCTAATGCGGCAAATGCTGCCTCCCCAGGTGGCGATTAAAGCTTCAGGTGGCGTTAAAGATTATCACAGCGCCTTGGCCATGATTAAGGCGGGAGCTACGAGGATTGGCGCATCCAAATCGCGCGATATTTTGCAGGGTTGTTAACATAGAGGGTACTATGCAGGTTATTGAGATAATTCAAAAAAAACGCGATCGACGGCCACTATTGAAAAAAGAAATCAATTTCTTGATTGAAAATTATGTGCGAGGCGATATTCCCAACTATCAAATGTCAGCTTTTTTAATGGCCACCTGCATTAACGGAATGGCCGAAGAAGAAATCTCCTGGCTCACCGACGCTATGCTCTTCTCTGGCGAAGTTATTTCCCACAAAAGTGACGGCATGCCCATAATTGACAAGCATTCTACCGGTGGTGTCGGCGACAAAATCAGCATTCCTCTCGCTCCCGCTATCGCGGCGTGCGGCATCAAAGTTCCTATGATTGCCGGGCGCGGTCTAGGTCACACAGGCGGAACACTGGATAAACTAGAAAGTATTCCCGGTTTTCGTTGCGATTTAAGCTCTAAACAATATCAGGATCAAGTGGCGGAAATAGGTTGCGTCATCATGGGCCAAACCAAAGATATCGCCCCTGCGGATAAAATGATTTATGCGCTCAGAGATGTTACGGGCACCGTGGAATCGATTCCACTGATTTCCTCGTCGATCATGTCCAAAAAATTGGCAGAAGGCATTGATGGTTTGGTGCTCGATGTGAAATTTGGTTCGGGCGCCTTCATGAAAGACATCGACAAAGCTCGCACTCTCGCCACAACAATGGTCGCTATCGGCGCTCATATGGGCAAAAAAGTGACAGCCTGCCTCACTAACATGGATCAGCCTTTAGGCACCATGATTGGTAATTCTTTGGAAATCATTGAGAGTATTGAAATCCTTCATGGCCGTGGCCCTGAAGATAGCGTTGAGCTTACGGTTGAACTAGGCGCCGAAATGCTGCTTCTCGCCAAAAAAGCAAAGTCGCTTGAGGATGGACGCTTGCAGGTAAAAGATTCGCTCTCTTCGGGGCGTGCCTTTGATAAATTTGTCGACATGGTGAGAGCCCAAGGTGGCGATACTAAATATGTCATCGATCCTGGTTTGTTCCGCTCCGCTCAGCAAAAAATTGTCGTTGAATCAAAAAATTCCGGTTATATTTTTGGTGTCGATAGCCGCTCTATTGGTCTTGCCGCAGGTCTTTTAGGTGGCGGCCGTGGAAAGCTGAGCGATGAAATTAATCCCAGTGTCGGCGTGGAAATGCACGTTAAAATTGGGGATCGCGTCGCAAAGGGGCAACCACTATGCACCTTGCATGCTGATCAAAAAGGCGTTGAAGAAGCTACTTTGAGGATTGAAAGCGCGATTAATATCGTTTCTCAATCAGTAACCAAACCTACTCTATGTAAAGATCGTATTTCTACTAATTAGTTCGTCAACCTTAAGAGAGAATAATGTCGTTGAATATTTTAATGAGTCGGTTGTTAATAGTATTTTTTTTAGTATTTCACTTCGCTAATACGACAGCGCTTGCGGGCGATACTGAAGCTTTGGTTGAAACAGTGGACTCTGTTGTTGCAGAGCCCACTGAAAAACCACCTGAAAGTATCCGCCAGCTAAGCACGGTGGCGACCAAAGATATTCAGCAAACGATACCAGAGCGTCTCACCGGTCTAATGGGCTTGATGCTCATTTTCCTCCTGGCCTTTGCTCTCTCCAATAATCGGCGCGCCATTTCGTGGCGCTTGGTATTTTTAGGAACTGCTGCGCAGTTTATCTTGGCCTTAATAGTTTTAAAAACCAATTTTGGCCGCATGCTCTTTGATGGTGCCAATAATGTCGTCATTAAAATCTTAAGCTTCTCTAATGAAGGCGCGCGCTTCGTGTTTGGCAACTTGGTGGGCTTAAATGTCCCGGTTGGCATTCCTCAAGGCGGGGCGCCGGAACACATGGCCAGTTTGGTCATGAACGGTTCTTATGCCAATACCGGCGCTTTCTTTGCGTTTTCCATTTTGCCTACGGTGATTTTCTTTTCGGCCCTCACCGCTATTCTTTATTATTTTGGAATTTTACAATTAGTTGTACGCGGCATTGCACGCTTGATGCAAAACACTCTCAAATGCTCAGGAGCTGAAAGCTTTTCAGCTGCCGCCAATATTTTCGTAGGCCAAACCGAAGCCCCTCTCCTTGTAAAACCCTTTCTTAAAGACATGACCAAATCAGAAATCATGGCCATAATGACCGGCGGTTTTGCCACAGTATCGGGCGGCGTGCTCGCAGCCTTCGTCGGCATGCTCGTCGCGGATTTCCCCGATATCGCTGGCCACTTATTGGCTGCCAGCGTGATGAGTGCACCAGCCTCATTAGTTTTGGCGAAAATGATTTTGCCGGAAACTGAAATACCCTTCACCATGTCGACCACCTCAATAAAAGTTGAAATCAATGATGCCAACGTTTTTGACGCATCATCTCGCGGCACCTCAGATGGTCTTCATTTGGCCTTGAATGTCGGCGCCATGCTCATTGCCTTCGTGGCCTTGATTGCCTTTTTAAACTGGATTTTGGGCGGTATTGGCTCAATGTTCGCCATGCCGAGCTTATCTTTGGATCAGATTTTCTCCTTCCTCTTTTCCCCCTTCGCCTATTTGCTGGGCGTGCCTTGGGAAGATGCACCTGAAGTAGGAAATTTATTAGGCATGAAAACTGCTATTAATGAGTTCGTTGCCTATCTTCAACTCTCTGATTTGGTGCACAACGGCGTCCTGAAAAACACCAAAAGTATCGTGATCGCCACTTATGCTTTGTGCGGCTTTGCCAACTTTGCCTCGATCGGAATACAAATTGGCGGCCTCTCCGCTCTCGCTCCTTCCCGTCGGCAAGATTTTGCCAAGATTGGGTTTAGGGCAATGATTGCTGGGACTTTGGCCTGTTTTCAAACCGCCGCCATCGCAGGCATGCTGCTTTAAGGAGATCCTCAATGACCCAACCAGATCTTAGCCACCTTCATCAGGCCCGAGATTATATTAACAAAGTGGCCTCGACTCATGACTTAGGTGCCCACACTGCAGTGGTGCTTGGTTCCGGCTTATCCCACTTTGCCAATGTGCTTAAAAAAAGTCCTGGTGCCAAAACCATCGCTTTTAATCAAATCCCTTATTTTGCTTCGTCGACGGTCGAAGGGCATAATGGCGAGTTGATCATTGCGAAAGTTAATGATCGCTGGCCGATCATGGCCATGAGCGGGCGTTTGCATTTTTATGAAGGCTATGATGCCTCTACCCTCACTCTGCCCATCCGCGTGCTGGCTTGCTTAGGTATAAAAAATCTCATTCTCACCAATGCCGCCGGCGCCATCGGCGATGATTTTGAACCCGGCGAATTGATGGCTCTGACCGACCATTTAAATCTCACCGGCGCAAATCCCCTAGTAGGAAAAAATAACCCCGAACTTGGCCCCCGCTTCGTCGACATGAGTGTCGCTTATGATCCTCAGTTCATCGAATATGCTCTGCATGCCGCTCGCGAATCGGGCATCACCATGCATCGCGGCGTTTATGCAGGATTACTCGGTCCATGCTATGAAACTCCCGCCGAAATCCGTATGCTAAAAACCCTGGGCGCCGATGCGGTCGGCATGAGCACTGTCCTTGAAACAATTGTTGCCCGTCACATGGGCCTAAAGGTCCTCGGGATCTCGTGTCTCACCAATAAAGCCGCAGGTTTAAGCTCGAGCCTCATCACCCACGAAGAAGTGATGGAAAATAATGCGAAAGTGGCGACTCGGTTTGCGAGCGCGCTTGAAAAGATTATTGAGCAAATTTATTCGCGTTAGCTATCTGGCACCTTAGAGAGCGAGAGCCCACGCTATGCCCACTTTTTAAATGCGCTGGCGCATATTTGAGGCTAAGGCCCTGCACTTACACTCGCTCGCCCACTTGCGGGAGAGGGCTCGGGGAGAGGGTGGAGAAACAAATACGAAGGATGTTTCTTCGAATAACATTCCCGTTTATGCCTCCCTAGCCTCTCCCGCAAGCGGGCGAGGAGTTGTTATTGAAGATATAGAGCCCAAAATGAAAGACCCCTTCCTGAGAACAGCGAGCATTCTCAGGGGGGCTCGCTATAAAGAAAATATGACCCAAGTTGATTTGGCCAAAAAACTTAAATTTACTCAAAGCGATCTCTCTAAAATGGAGCATGGAAAGCGGCCCATAGGAAAAAAACTAGCTCAACGCATCGCTGAGATACTCAAGATTGATTATAGAATTTTGCTTTAAGTGAAGTTAGGCGCCGCATCACCTCTGCAAGTGACACAGCTATCAAGTTTTAAAAAGTTCAATTTTTATTAATAAATTCAATTTGATATTGTTTTTAAATAGTTGAGGCACTCACGCGAAGTCTCTACTATGAAGATAGCGCCAAGGAGTTTCATAATTTCTCGCTCGCAAACTTCCTGAAACCACGGATACTTAAGTGACAGCTTCTCGAGCCATAAAAGAAGGAATGACTTCCTTTTCGAAGCGTTTTCTAAAGTTGCAGCTCGGGCTCCTGCTCGTGGGCCTAGGAATGGGCTTGATGGTGAACTCACACTTAGGATCCGATCCGTGGACGGTTTTTCACATAGGTGCAAGCAATCAGTTGAACATGGGCATTGGCACTTTTATTCAGCTCAGCGGCACCATTTTTTTGGGGCTCGGGTGGCTATTAAGACAGCCTATTGGCATCGGAAGTCTCTTTAATATGTTTTTGCTGGGACCTTGGTTGGAATTTTTTATAAAAATAGTGCCTGAGCAAACATTATGGTTCTTGGCTTTGCCGCAACTCATGCTCGGCATATTAATTCTGAGCTTTGCTATTGCGCTTTACATTACTGCCGATTTGGGGGCGGGCCCGCGTGATAGCGTCTTATTGGGACTCTCTTTAGCTTTAGGGCTGAGCATTCGCTCTACCCGGATGGGCATGGAGATTACGGTCCTTATTTTTGGCTATTTCCTAGGAGGGCCCGTAGGAATAGGAACGATTATTTTTGCTCTCATCCTCGGCCCACTCATGCAGTTTTTTTTGCAGCGTTTAAAAAATCCTCCACTCTCTTTGATACCCCAGCGAACCAAAAATTTAATTTAGGATGCGATGGCGCCATTTTTTATAAATTTATCGGCATAAGTAAAAACCAATTTTGAGTCGGGCCGAGCTTGATGCTCATCCTTATCCTCGCATTCCACGCGCGATAAAAAATGCCTAATAAGGTTAAGGCGCGCAGCTCTCTTGTCGTCGGCCTTGACGATGTACCATGGAGCCATTTCGTGGTGGGTGCGCTTAAACATTTGATTGCGCGCAGCACTATAATCATTCCAATGTTTCGAGGCTACTTCATCAATCGGGCTCCTCTTCCATTGAGTAAGCGGATCGACGCGTCGTTCTTCCAAACGCTTCTCCTGCTCATGTTTGGAAATATCAAGATAATATTTAAAAAGCTGCATCCCTGAATTCACCAGCATCGATTCAAAGGGCACCACGGATTCCATAAAATTTTCATATTCAAACTCGTTACAAAATCCCATGACGCGCTCAACACCTGCACGATTGTACCAACTCCGATTCATCAACACCATTTCTTCGCTCGACGGCAAACGCGAAACATAGCGTTTAAAATACCACGATCGACGATCGTGATCAGAGGGTGGGCCGAGAGCGATCACGCGAGTTTCTCGAGGACTGAGATATTCACTCATGCGTTTAATCACCCCATCCTTTCCAGCCGTATCGCGGCCTTCAAAAATAATGAGAATTTGTAACTGGTTTTTAATTAAATGGCGCTGAAACTTAACCAGTTCAATTTGAAGAGCTCTTAAAGAATCTTTATATTCTTGTTCTTTAAGATCAACGTCAGAGTCTTGTTGTTTTTTCATGGGGATCCTTATCGCTATTTAACAAAATTTTATCGAACAATTTCACCTTCTCATCTATAGAACCAAAGATCTAGGTTTAGCAAAGATTGGATAAGCAATGGCGTATAAGATCGTTCTTGGAACACTGACTTATAAATTCAAAAACCTGAAAGAGTTGATGGCCAAGGCCTCACCTTTCCGATCAGCCGATCAATTGGCAATGCTTACGGCTCCCAATCAAACTGAGCGTGTAGCGGCTCAAATGTGTTTGGCAGATTTATCACTCAGCACTTTCTTAAATGAAGCCTTGATTCCCGCCTCCATCGACGAGGTGACAAGGCTCATTGAAAAACAATTTGATGCCGAAGTATTTAAACTCATTGCTCACCACACCGTTGGATCTTTTCGCGATTGGTTAGTCTCCTATTCTACGGACTCTCGTGAACTCGCATCCATCCGCTGGGCTCTCACTCCTGAAATGGTTGCAGCCACGTCAAAGATCATGCGTAACCAAGATCTAATTGCCGTCGCTAAAAAATGTGAAGTGGTGACAAAATTTCGCAATACTATGGGGCTAAGAGGCCATTTAGGGGTCCGGCTTCAACCAAACCACCCTACCGACGACAAAAAAGGCATTGCAGTGAGTATTTTAGATGGCTTAGTGCTTGGTGCCGGGGATGCGGTCATTGGCATTAATCCAGCTTCGGATAATCCCGCGAACATTCATGATCTGCTTGGCCTCGTCGATGAGCTGCGGGAAAGGCTTGAAATCCCGACTCAGTCTTCGGTTTTAGCTCATCTCACCACGCAAATGAGCTTGATGAAAAAGGGATCGATGGTGGATTTAGTTTTTCAATCCATCGGGGGCACTGAGAAAACCAACCGAAGTTTTGGCATAAATCTCTCCATGCTAAAAGAAGCCTACGAAATGGCCCTGGATTTGAAACGAGGAACTTTGGGCACCAATGTCATGTATTTCGAAAGCGGCCAGGGCAGCGCCCTTTCCGCCGACGCTCACCATGGCGTCGACGCACAAACTTGTGAGACGAGAGCCTATGCAGTGGCGCGAGAATTTTCTCCCTTTATCGTGAATTCCGTGGTGGGATTTATTGGTCCTGAATATCTTTACGACGGCAAACAAATCATTCGAGCAGGTCTTGAGGATCATTTTTGCGCTAAACTTTTGGGCGTGCCCATGGGCTCTGATATTTGCTACACCAATCATGCAGAAGCCGACCAAAACGACATGGATACTTTGCTCACCCTTTTAGGAGTAGCAGGCTGTTCCTTCATTATGGGTGTGCCTGGTGGTGACGACATTATGCTCAACTATCAAAGCACCTCTTTTCACGATGCTCTTTATTTACGCTCAACCTTGGGATTAAAACCTGCGCCGGAATTTTTGGCATGGCTTATCAGCATGAACATTATGGATGAGCGGCTCAGTATTAAAGAACACAATCTTAAACTCCTAAAGATGGTGGAAAATGAGTTTTGATAATTATCGTCGCTATACCCAAGCAAGGATTGGTCTTGGCAATGCAGGAGCAGCCTTGCCGACCAAGGCGTGGCTCGAGTTTTCCTATCATCACGCCTGCGCGGTCGACGCCATTTATGCGCCGTGGGATATTAATGAACACGCTCTAAGTCTTCGGGAGCGGGGCTATGACAATGAAATTTTGAAAACGCGAATCACCACGCGACAAGAATATTTAGTAAGGCCAGATCTTGGTCGACTCTTAGATGTTTCATCGAAGAAGGCTCTGAAAAAAGTCGGGAAACCAAAAAATGACATGGTTATCTTGATGTCTAATGGCTTATCAAGTTCGGCGATAAACAATCACGCCGACAAATTTCTCGACGTGCTAAGGAGAAAATTAAAATCTGAATCTCTTTGGAACGAGGCCCCCATTTTACTTGCTGAAAATGGTCGAGTCGCCTTGATCGACGACATAGGCGATGTGCTCAAAGCAAAAATGGGCATCGTGATCATTGGCGAGCGCCCTGGGCTTTCAGCTCCCGACAGTCTCGCGCTTTATTTGACTTATGCGCCTAAAAAAGGTCGTAGCGATGCGGAACGTAACTGCATCTCCAACATTCGCCCCCCTCATGGTTTGGGTTATGAAGAAGCTTCGGACAAGCTGATTTATTTGATTAAGGAATCACGACGACGGAAACTTTCTGGCTTTAGGCTGAAGGAGGAAAGTTTGGCGGATGGGCATCCTCGACTTGCATGAGCTATCATCCTCGGCTGAGTTGTCTTA
>CAYJDW010000075.1:0-12942 GCA_964368985.1 uncultured Myxococcales bacterium
CGTAATCATCTGGAAAATCAAGAGAGCATTTATTATCGGCTTTCATATAGGAATTTGTGCATTCACTTAGGCATAATCCCTCAGTCTCTTTGGAACTTAAGTGAGGCCCCCCATGAGTCCCGTTTGGGCCACATGAACATAAAAAACTTGTGATTATTGCACACCAAATGACCAATAGCCTTTTCATAACTCCCCGAAAAAAATCTTAGCCATCATACGGTTTTAAGTTTAAATCCGCCTCAACAAAAACATTGAGCTTCTCGCCCATTGGTACTGTAATAGTGGGTTTGATAGCAAGCATTTTGTCGGCGATCTTGTTGCCTAGACTTGTGGTTTCATGAGCCAAGGAATTGCCAAGCTCTTGGCCTATACTTGCTGTGTTGGAATCATATTTGCCTTGGGTCATACGCACACCTGCACCAAGCGCCGTGCTCATGAATAATCCTATTGCTACTTTGTCGTAATGGTTATCGATGGTTCCGGCAGTGCCGCTGGTGCCTTTGCCATCAACTCCTACCATGCGGGCGAGATCGACAGATTGTTGATTGGGGTAAATTATTCTCGTCCACACAATCTGGGCCCGACTTTGTCCGTGACCGACGCTAGAGTTATATTCACCAATGAGCTTGCTGTTTTGGGGTATCAACAGCGCTTTGCCGGTTTTTGAATCCCAAATATTATGGGACACGCGAGCTAAGATTGGGCCTGGCAAATCAGTGTTGATTTCAGATAATAAGATTGCGTGTATGAGTGTTCCTTCGCTAACCATGAAGGGGGCTGGATCTTTTAGACTGCCCGCTCCTTTTCCTTTACCCAAAAAGCCTCTGGCGCTGTCGACTTTTTCTTCTTTCTTCATGAAAAACATCTCATTAGCTTCAGGACTGGGCTGGCCCATAGATTTTTCCGCCATTGCCAGCGAGCGTTCTAGCATCTTTAGGGCTGGGTCCTCATCAGCATTTTCACTGGCTTGCTTATTATTGCCGCGGCGATTGTCGATAAACATGATGCCTGAGCGTTTTGCATCATAATGGTCATTGGCTCGTTGCTTATGTTCGCGCTCAGAAGCTTCGCGCCACGGGTCGTCTCGAGCACCACCAGAATGATAGCCTCCTGATCCCTGCCGTGGCTGCTTAAGGTCATTTTTAGCATCCAAGCCGGCAAGAGCATCCTCAAATTTCACCTCTTCGGGTTTTGCTAAAGCAAGCTCCGCTTCAAACTCTTTGACTCCAGCATAGTTTTCCGGAAAACGCTCCATACCTGAAATAATCGCACC
Organism: uncultured Myxococcales bacterium; assembly: GCA_964368985.1. GTDB lineage: Bacteria > Myxococcota > UBA727 > UBA727 > JABDBI01. The sequence continues at coordinate 1,274 of CAYJDW010000075.1, forward strand.
ATCTTTGCTATTGAGATTGGCTTGCGGATTAGGCTGTTTTTGCTCAGAAGACCCGTGTTTTTCCTTCGATGAGGCGAGGGAAACAAGGGCGGGCACTGATAGTGCTGCTACGCCAACTAAGCACCAATAAATGGCGCGTTTGTTGAGCTTGCGAATAGGTTGGGTCGACATTAGCCATGCTCCCGTTCAACACCCACCTTCATAGTGACTTTGCCGCCTACCGTGAGTTCAGCCAAGTCCACAAGATGGTCGATGATATAGAAATTGCGATAACGGCGATAGTTGACGATCTCCTGGTCTTTGGAGCGAGAAAGACCATAGAGAATGGGTGCTTCGGTATCCTGCATACTTTCGGGAAACTCAATATAAGTTTTATGGCCATCATCGAATACTCGACGGGGCATCCAGGCCGGACGATCTGATGCAACAAAATGATAATTAAAGTTGAGTTGCTTTAAGCCAACCCCGCTCATAGGTGTCAGTGGCTTTGTCTCTTTAGTGTTAGGAGCTACACCATTGTCGATAATCAAAGATGAGGCAGGATATTTCCATGTCACTGAAGCCTGATAGGGAACATGTTCCAAGGAATGCATTTCGATGTGATAGGTGCGCTTGTCAGTGGTGACGACCAGGTTATTGGAGATACCCAGCTGATGTGGTTTAACTAAAATATGCCTTTTTACCGTTTGGTCTTTGCCGCTTTGGCTTTCGCTAATAGTCCAGCGTTGAGAATCGCCACCGGCCACGGACAGCAGGTTTTCTCCTGTCTCAAGAGCAATATCGGTGATGCGTTCTGGCTTGGTATAAATTTGATAGAGACGATTGGCTTCCCAGTCGAAAACCATGGCGGCATTAAAAAAGTGATTACTCTCTGGTTGTTTAGAAGCCGCTTTGTGTGCTTTTGCAATAACTTCTTCTGGAGTGCCATGACTGGTTAACGATGATAAAGCTACTGTCCATAATACTATTGTCTTTTTCACGATTAGCCCCCTAATCTTGTCCACGAAAAATAATCTATAAAAATGCCGAGCGGATTTTCTTGCAATTGTTCGCTATTTTTAGGCTCAAGCCACGCTACTTTAAAGGTTCCCCGCATGGGGTATTCAGCGACTTTTTGGCCATTTTTGTCGTACTCAGCCTCAAACCAATCAACTTGATACACGCCATCCGAAACGGCCAAGGTGCTGGCTATTTTTAATGCGCGGTTCTTTTCTTGAAATTCTTTAGCTGGGCTGGTTTCGTTGAATTTTTCAGATAGCAAGGTTTTGCCCTGCATGCTCACCAGTTGAAAGAGGTTTTGCATGTTGCGTTTGAGTAAAACGGCATCAGCGGGAATTTCTCGGGCCAGCATGATGAAGCGACTGATAAAGAACTTAACCGCGTTATCGTTAGCTTTTGCACTCAAGCTATTGGCGCTGCCTAAGACGCCGGCTTCACCCGTGGGTTTGAGTTCCACTACATAGGGAATAACCTTGCTCTGCGAGCCGAGGTAGATGTTGCCAATAAGCGATAGAGCCAGCAAAACAGACAAAATAAATGCCATTGCTCGCCAATTGTACGCTTGCACACGAGCAGAACCGATACGCTCATCCCAAGCGTATTTGGCTCGCTGATAAGGTGAAGAGAGTTCTTCATTTCTTGAGATGATTTTGGACACTTTGTGCTCCTGCTTTGGCAGCTTGAACCACCGAACGTAATGCCGAGCCGCCAGTGCTCGTGGCTGTTGATACTGTGCCTGAAAAACTGCTCACTGCTGTGGTAATGGGCTGCATAACCGCAGTATTAAAATCGAGGCCACTGGAGCCCGATATAAATGACATGGCTATGCTCGGAGCTCGCCACATGATGAGAGCGATGGCCAGTGCTCCCACCGTTAAATTGATGGATTCCCTCAAGGTTGGTTCAGCACTGGCAAAGTTAATTTCTTGCAACACCGGAGCTGCCAGACTGGCAATAAAAGCCAAGACCATGAGCTTGATGCAGTTTGATAAAATGCCATTTAAAGCCCGGGAGCCTAAAAAGCTGGTTTTTTGAAGAACCAGAAAGGGAATCATGATGATGGCCAAGGAAGTCACGATATAAAACTCAAGCACGGCCAGAAAAATTTGAAATCCCATGGCAACAAAAGCAAAAAACATAATGAGCAGGATTATCAGATTCATGTGCCCTATCATGTTGAGCATGGATAAAAATTGCCATCCATTGTCGCTGAATCTGCCTTCAAGCACCGAGTAAACTTTGTCTAATCCCGATGAAATATAAGCCGATGGGTCCAAAAACTCGGCAGTATTGAGATGACCACCGCCGGCGGCCAAGCCAGCCTGCACGAATCCATCTCTTAAACCATCAACCAGCCAGACATAGCGAAAGAGTAGGAATTGGATAAAACCGATGGCGAGAACTTTAGCGACAATCTCAGCTTTAAAATCGATGCGATGTAACGCGATGCCAATGCCAAATAAAACCAATTCAATAAGTAAGAGTTTAACAAATACGCTTTCGGCATAACCCTTGATGACCAAAAAACCTTGGGACGAGCCATTTACGAAGGCACCCAATATATCCGTGAGCATAGTTGAATCAGACATTATTTACCCCCATAAATTTGCTGATTCTAACGCCGTGGCGCAGTAGTTCCCAAGGAAGGAAAATGGGTAAGCGGGTGAGATTTTTGTGGTTTATTGAAATCCTTCATCAGATGGTTTTCATAATTTTGCTGATCTTTTTGTTTGGCACGATCTTCCATCGCTAAGCTTTGTTTAGCTCGAGCATCGGTAGCAATAATCTCGGAAAGATTAGCAAGTTGTTTTGATTGGATAGCATTGATTTCTCCAATGGCTTGCAAGGTAGCGCCAGGATCTTGATCTTCCCTTTTTTCCTTCACTATTTTATCTAAGTCATCCATATGACTTTTCGATTTTTCTAGGAGACCTTGGGATACCATAGCCTCCCTAACGCTATCATCTGATTGTTTTTCCCAGGCCTTATAGTTCTTTTTATAAGATCCCTTCGAACCATAAACTTTTTCAAATTGATCAGCGATACCGTCGTAGGCATAGCCGATGGAGCGGGCTCTAGATCTAAAACTATTGATATGGCTGATGATGCTACTAATATTGCTAATATCGCCGGTTTTCCACTTTTTTAATTTATTATATAGACGTGTTGTCGACTCGATTTCATAGGTGACTCGATTTTTTAGAATGTTAAGTTCTTCTATTTGTTTATAAATGGATACAAATTTTGCCGTCCATCCTGGCAAATCATGAACCGGAAGCATGGCTAATGCATTGGTAGAACATAGCCATACACTCACGCTAAATAAGACTATTGCTCGTTTCATGGACGATCCCCTTAGTTTGTAAAAACTGGTGCCAAAAATTTTGATGGCCGTGATTATGCTTTATATTCGAAACCAGCTTTTGATCATTGATCGAGCTACTGGCACATAGGGCCAAGGCTACTGGACCTAGTGCGAGATCGAATAATCGGTTTCCTACCGGCGATGATAAATAATATTCCCGCTTCGGTATGGCGCGAGCGATGATATTGATTTGCCGTTCGTTTAAGCCGATGGCGCGGTAAAACTCTGCTGAACTTTCATCTTGAGCGCTTGCATTGGGCAAGAAGATTTTAGTGAGGCACGATTCTTTAAGAGCCATGGCAATAGATGATTGCATGGCATCGGCAAGACTTTGGGTAGCAAAAATCACATAGACATTGGATTTTCTAAGCTCCTTAAGCCACTGTTTGATTTTTTTGGCAAAGCTCGAATCTTCTAAGAAAAGCCATGCCTCATCAAGAACCAGCAGCGTAGGCCTACCGTCAAAGCATTTCGCCAGTCGATGAAAAAGATAGGACAGGGCAGGCTTAATAGCTGTCTTTTGCTCAAAGAGCTCGCCCGTTTCGAAAACCTGCCAGTAATTGTTATCGGACAACTCTTCGCTGGCATCGAATAAATAACCATAGGGTCCTGCCAGCGTGAAAGGCTCGAGCGCCTGGCGTATTTTATCTTCTTGCACCAGAGACTTAAGCACCGATAAGGTTCGCATCTGAGGCTCATGCTCAGATAAACTAAGCAAAGCTTGCCATAGTTCTAAACGGATTTCTGTGCTTAGTTGACAGCCTTGGCCTTCCAAAAGCTCTCCTAACCATTCACTAGCCCATATACGTTCGGCTTCATTGTGGATGTTTTTGAGAGGCTGAAAGCATAAACCCGTACTCTTAGCACCGACACTAAAAAAGGAACCACCCACACATTCGGTAATCACTCTCGAAGACGAACCTTTATCGAAAATAAAAACCTGGGCTCGCTTATAGCGCAGCCATTGCACGGCCATAAACGAAAGCAATGTACTTTTGCCGGCACCCGTCGGACCAAAAATTAGAGTGTGGCCAACATCACCAACATTAGTGGAAAATCTAAAGGGTGTGCGGCCACGGCATTGAGCCACAAAATGAGGCGGGCCCTTTAAGTGAGCATTACTCTCCTCACCGGCCCAAATCGCTGACAACGGCACCATGTGGGACAGATTGAGGGTATGAACCACTGGCTTTCTTACGTTGGCATAGAGATGACCAGGAATACTCGATAGCCATGCCTCAAAAGAGTTGAGTGTTTCTAAATGGCAACTAAAACCAAGGCGATTGATAACGCTGGCCACTTGATGAATTTTATCGTCAGCACTTTTGGAATCAGGTGACCACACGCTGATGGTGGCAGTAAAAAAGCCAAACGAGACCACGCCTTCATCTAGGAGCTGACATGCTTCGTCAGCATCCTCACTTTTTCTGATCGAGGAACTTTCTCCAAGACCGCTCTCTGACTGGCTCGCGACTTCTTTTAAAATAGTGCCGATGCGTTTTCGGCCAGCATACCAAACCCGACGAATAGTATCGATGTGAGCCTTGCCTGTATCAGGCCCCATGCTGATGAAACGCGTTGACCAACGAAAAGGAAAGTTAAGGTCGTTGATGGAATCAAGCATGCCGGGAAATGACTCACTGGGAAAACCCTTAATGGAGAGAGTTCGTACAAAGTTATCGCCGACTTTAAGCTCTAAACCATGCTCAATGCCTTCATCGCTGAGAATATGATCAAGGTACATGGGGATATCAGGAGTAGTGATTTTGTGGCGTTTGCTTGAAATGGTTGAGTGAAGGTAACTCAGCGTCTCATCATCATCTAACTCACGAAAGAGTGGCAAAAGCCCACTCAACAGGCCTGTCGTTTCTTGAATAGCTTTTTGAAAAATTTCTAAATTATCGTTTTCAGACTGTTGTTCTGGGGCTTTATTTAAAAACCATCCAGCTCCCCGCCTGCTTATTTTTTCTGGCTGCTTAAAAACCAGCGTCAGAAAATAGTCGTTTTTAAAATATTGGCCAGCTCGATTAAAACTAATCTTTCGCTCTTCGTCGATGGCCTGAGCTGCCTGGTTAGGCCAAGATGATTTGGGATAATCATTGAGAGCATTGCGCTGAGCTTCAACAAATATAGTCCAGCCATCGCCCAAGCGTCGAATCGCATTGTTAAACAAAGCGGAAGTAGCCATGAGATCGCGCGGTGTGGCGCTATCAAGATCATGGCCACGAAAGCCAAAGGTCTTTTGTAAAGCGCCATCTTTGTGCTCGATCACGCCTGGAGCAAGCATTAATGCCCAGGGCAGATAGTCAGCTAAGCAAGCTTGGTTGATGGGCGCATATTCCTTCAATGACATCATGCTTATGGCCTCAAAATCGACGGTCGGTTTAGGTTGCGCTTAATCACCGTCAAAATTTCTGGGTCCCGCCGATGAAGCGCCACTAAAACTAGATGGCTCAAAATTCCTATGGGCAAGACCCACAGGTTGTGAGCGCCCACCACCAAAGAGATGATCATGGTGCCATTGATAATGGCGATTTTCCTCGGAATCCCACCAAGCATCACCTTCGTGGTAAGCGATCGATGAATTGGCACATGAAAACCCTCTGGCAGGCCATTCATTAAAGCAATGCTCCCGATGAAGTACCAAACAAGCCCATGCCCCAAGACGCTGCCGAGAAGGCAATGGACAAGCCAAAAACCACTTGTACCAAACGTTTAAATAAGCCGCCTGCTTCACCCATGGCCAGTGCTAAGCCCGTAGCGGCCAAAGCAATAAGACCAACTGAGCGAGCCACTGGGCCAGTCAACGAATCGGTAATTTGAGTAAGTGGATCTTCCCACGGCATCCCGCCGCCTAAAGACGCAAAGAGTTCAGGACAGATAAACGACATCACAATCGTGGTTAACACCACCATCGGTTTTATATTGTGCATATTCCCCCCTAATGGGCTCAAAGATATAATCCTTGTTCTTTAAGCCTCTAATCTTGATAATTTCTGAGACGATTCGCCTAGGACCTTGGCGCTTTACTTGAATGACGAGATTCACTGTTTGTGCAATTAATTCCCGTGGAACGTTGACCGATACTTCAGCAATTAGTGACTCAACTCGCTTCATGGCGAGCTCACAAGAGTTGGCGTGAATGGTGGTCAAACCACCAGAGTGGCCGGTATTCCATGCCTTGATCAAGTCGAGACAAGCGCCATCACGAAGCTCACCGAGTACGATGCGGTCAGGGCGCAGGCGTAAAATATCCTTTAAAGCTTGCTGTGAACCGTAGCCAATGTTGCTCTTCGTAAAAATCTGTAGGCCAGTGTCTGATGAAAGGCGAAGCTCGGGAGTATCTTCTACCGTGATAATGCGGTCGCCCGTTTCAATCATTTTAGCTAAAATGGCGTTGGCTATGGTGGTTTTGCCGCTGCCAGTACCGCCGGATATAATGATATTTTCTCGATTAGTTACTGCTTCCAGCAAAACTTCGTATTGCGCCTTGGTAATAGATCCGCTTTTTAAATAGTGCTCTAAGGAAAATATGTGTTTAGCATGCTTTCTAATGGAGAAACTTGGAGCATCAACCACGGGCGGTAAAAGGCCCTGAAAACGGGCTTGCCAATAGGGTAACTTGATGGCCAGGCTTGGATGTTTGTCGTTACAAATTTCACTAGCACTCGATGCCAGTAAGCGAATTAGCGATTCGACATGACGGTCAGTCAAAGAATTTTCAACTTTTTCGATATCGCGCCCTAAGCGCTCAACGCATAGGGAACCATTAGCATTTCTTAAAATTTCAATGACGCTGTCATCCTCGAGCAGGGCCACTACATCTGCGCCCAAGGAATGTTTAATGGCATCATATATGCGAGATTCCACTAGTTGCATGAGGCAAAATCCTCGCTCTTAAACTGCTTTTGCTCAAGCTCATCAAGGAAGGGCTTGTTTTTATCCAACTCAACTGCAACCAAATCCATGAAACGAGCAAAGCGGCGAGCGCCTTTGAGCTCGGCCGTGGTTTTTTCATGCTCAGGGATTTCACCCTCATGAGTGAGATAGACACGAATGAAGGAAGACATCACTTCAAGCATCGCCTTTTGCTCACGCCGCATATTCTCAAGCTGACGTGATAGGCGGTCTATCTTTTTAAGTAAAATTTCTTCTTGCTCAGTTTTGCCTAAAAACTCTCGCAGTGCGGCTTCAATGATGGATCCGTCAGTCACCCCTCGCTCTTGAGCGACAAATTTAATTTGTTGCACCATATGAAGTGGCAACCTGGTGTTGACCTGCTTACTGTTCAAGATCTTTTTCATAGGGCACTTCCTATTGGTTCTGGTTGAGCGCTAGCGACAGTCTTAGCGTCAGGTGCTAGCTCAAGATGACTTGGCCCTTTAGTTACTACTGCTGAGTGCACTCTCGATGCAAGGATAATCGGCGGATAGAGGCGGTCTTTAAAGCGCGCATCTTGGTAATAGCGAATTTTACGAGCTAGAATGGGCAACACACCATTCACAAGAATAAGCTCTTGATCTGCTGGGAGACGATTTATCTCTGATGGCAACAACAATGGTCTGGCATACTGTACTTGTGATACCGACGTATTTTTAAGAACCATGGCAAAGCGGTCGCCCGACATGGATATCTGGTCTTTGGTAGCAGTTGCTTCGCCCAAAAGATCGCTTATGCGTCTCGCTGTTTGATCATCATTGTTGGCAAAAGCCACTCGCACATGGCAGTTATCGAGAATTGAGTTGCGCTCGCCATAGGCTTTTTGGAGCTGATTGAGAGACTGGCAAATCAAAAAAGCTTTAAGGCCATAGCCTGCCATGTAGGCAAGTGCACTTTCAAAAAATTCTAAGCGTCCCAAAGCGGGAAACTCATCGAGTAAAAACAACACACGCCGACTTCCTGTGCGGCCATCATTAGGCCGCTCGGTTAAGACTCTGCCGATTTGGTTAAGGATAATTCTGAGTAAGACCCGCAGGCGCGAAAGATCCGAAGGCGGCAGCACCAAATAGAGCGAAGTTTTCAACTCTGAGCTTTTTAATGATGAAGCACTAAAATCATGAAAATCTGTAGCATGAGCAACCAAAGGGTCTCGAAAAATCGACAACAGAGAAATGGCCGTTGATAACACCCCCGACCTTTCCTCTACATGCTTATTGAGCATCTCTTGAGCGACGCTTTTCACAACTTCGTGATTGCTTGCTGCCATCATCTCAAGGGCTTGTTCAAATGTGTGATTAGGTCTGGTCAAAAACTCCACTACACCCGCAAGGCTTTTTCTCGGCCAATCATAAATCACATAGAGGACTGTGCCCACTAACAGGGAATGGGCGGCATTTTGCCAGTGGTTTCTCGTATCTAGCCTGCCATCTGGATCCACGATAATATCGGCGATGTTTTGGGCATCTTTGACTTCTAAATCGCCTTTGCGGATTTCCATTAATGGGTTGAAACAAACTGTATTGCGTGAGGTTGGGTCAAAATATAAACAGTTGCCTAAGGTTGCTCTAAATCCGCTGCTTATTTGCCAGTTCTCCCCCTTAGGGTCAAAAACAATTACGCTTTCTTCCCAGCTCAAAAGCGTAGGGATTACCAAGCCCACACCTTTACCGCCTCTCGTAGGTGCAACTACCAAAACATGTTCGGGGCCATTATGGCGAAATATTTGTGGGCTATCTTTGCTTTGACCTAAGACAACACCATGCTCTGTCGTGAGACCTGCTTTATTTAAATCGCATTCTTCGGCCCACTGAGCGCTCCCGTGAGCTGTTGATGGCTTATTCGACCTGTGCAAAAGCCTTGTTAACCATGCCAAAGCAATACCGATAATAGTTGCTAAATAGATGGGCCACACTGTTGTGGCAAATGCAGTTTCAAAACGATCACCATAAAGATAAAACCACTTAATCCAGCTCCATGGCGGAAAAACTTTGCATCCTTGAAAACTAAACCACTCCCCTGCCGGCAATGCGCCAATCTTAAGCTTAAGTGTCAACAAAATAGTCGAAGCCCAGCAGCCGATGATTAAACATAAGCTAAATATGCCAATCCTTAATCTCATCTTTTTAGCCCCTGGCTCAACTTCGGCGAGCTTATAGTGGGGCTAGAAACCTGAGTGACTTTGATATGCGGTTGGTACTTTTGAGCACTGCTGTGGGCTTGAGCAGCAATATTTTCGAGGAAATTATGAGGAATGACAAACTTTTTATCTGTGAGCTTGGTGGCTAAACCAATTTTCGCCAAAACCTCTAAACGCTTGAGATGCACTTGCACATATTCTTGAGTACTCACGCCCGGCGGCAGTTTTTTTTGTTGGCCGGCATGCTCTTCATGGCTACGGGCATCATAAATACCGCCATTTCCTTCAGCCAGTTGAGCAATACTACGATCAGAGGCTTTTGGTCCTTCAAAGGATTTGGTCGCGTCAACTCGAACCCAATCACCAACCTTAGTCGGGCTTTTCTCTGAATACTTTTCGAGCTCGACATAAAGGTGCTTAGCCTGCTTTGTTTTTACTACCAAATATTGCTGGTCATCGATCTCATTCACGTAGCCACGAGCAACAACCTGGCCTATTTGGCTCTTATCTGATAAAGATGTGGGTGTTATCAGCTCACATCGCTCTTGGCTTATTGCTAGCTTGCTCGATAGTACCTCAATAATAGAGCTCGTTCGGCTCAGCTCGCGCAGTTGGTCAAGATAATTTTCTTTAACGCTCCAGCTTTGCTCACCACTTTTTTGAGCTAAACCTTTTGTTCCTAAATAAGAAAGCCTTCTTTCGAGCAGTCCTGCGCTTACATCGTCAAAATTTGTATTATCTATTTTTTTAAGATTTATTTCATTGCCATTAATATTATTTTTTATCACGTCATCTAGAGAAGATTTTGTATTTTTTGATGCGCTAAGTTCAAGCTGCCTTGCAACGTCATCGCTCGTTTTTAATCCTAATTTATTATTTATTATCTGTGATGCTCTATTTCTGATACCTCGGCTAATGTAGTCCCTCGTCATCAATAATTTTTCACCAGCATCGTTCTTGCCATTGACCACCAAGTGAACATGGGGCTCGTTGGTATCGTAATGGCACGATGCTACCCAACTAAGCTTTGTACCTAAGTCTTTTTCTATAGTTTTTATGAGATTTTTTGTGAAATCTTTAAGCTCTATTTTTTCGCCGTCTTCTGGGGAAATAATAAATCTAAAATTATGAGGTGATTCACTGAAATCAGTTATCGCATTTTTAGCAAGGTCTTTTGATTCATTTTCTGAGAATAGCTCGGGTTTATTGGCATCCTTGCCAGCGTGATCACGGGTTATATATTCAAGGTGGTCTTTTATTTTTTCCTTAAATCCATTGCCATTATTTTTTACATAACGGGCTTTAACTACCACGCTTCTACTATATAAATCTCCATCCTTTACATAAACGCCACGAGCGCCCATCGAGTACAAACCACCTCGAGCTTCTTGTATTCTTTTATGGCTTTTCTGACGGCCTCTGATTTTAGATACTGCTTTTCGCATCTTACTGGCTAAACGTGACTCTTCAGTATCCACTTTTAGCGGCACTCGGAGAGCGAGCTTTTCCATGATTGTCGACGGCATTGATACCAGCCCTGGCTTTAGCATCCAATCGACTTATACTAACATGATATGTCGCCTGAACTACTAGCATTATTTTATTTCCATATCACTTTTTTTTGCGTTTAATTGGGCCAGTGCAAGGCTAGAATAGCTTTGCTTTATCTTGCTTAGATGTTTCTCATCTATTTGTTAGTTGCGGGTTTGTCTTTAATCGTTTTTCCATTCTAAGGCGAGTTCGACTTGAGCAATTACCTGCTGCCTTTTTATTGGACCAAAGTACCGACTATCGTATGAATCAGGATGTTCTCCCAAAACCAGTAGCTCGTCTTTTTTTAAGGTTTGACAAAGTGTTTGATCTGGTACTTTCTCTGGGTATTTTGGTACATTTTTTTGCGCCATTGGAAAACCATTGACCCAAAGCGTATTTTCGAAATCAAAACAATATTCATGCCCTTCGTAGCCGGCAACGTATTTTAATAAATTGGATTTTTTAGCTTCTGAATAAAAAATAATACTATTTCCTATATCAAATTTGTCTGACGATGATTTTATATATAGGCCAATAGGCATACTAGCAGTCTGATTGAGAAAGATTATTTTACCAAAAAACTCCAGGCTAGGCAAACCGATAAGCATCATAACGGTAAAAGTTGCCCAACCTTTTCTAAAGGTTTTTTGCTTGTTCAATCAATTCCCCTGTGAAAAAATCGGTTCTCATTTTCAT
>CAYJDW010000076.1:0-12772 GCA_964368985.1 uncultured Myxococcales bacterium
TTTTGGCGAGACCAGGGGGCAGATTTAGCAAGTCAAACAACCCAAGCTAAGGGGCGCACACTTTTTTTGGATCTATGTTTTTTCTTTTCGAGTGAAAAAACTATAGCTATTGAGCTCCTAGAGTATTTATTTGGCCTTGGCGCTGATATTAATGCCTTCGATGTGGATAATGAAAATGCTCTTATGTACGCCTGCAGACACAGCAAGGAAGAGCTAGTAAAATGGTTGATAGAGCACGACGCTAATCTCGATCATAGGAGATTTAACAGAGGGAAGTCCGAAACTGCATTAAGTATAGCATGTTCCACTGGTCCTGATTATACTATAATCGATTTATTACTCGCTGGTGGCTGCACCGTGCCGAATGACTTCAATAATGCCTATATTAGGATCAAGTTGGAACAGAAATCCGCTTTGTATGAGGCCGTAGTAAGCGGTGATCTACAGACTGTACAGCAGTTAATAGCTGAAGGCGGCAATCTATGGATAGATGTCAAGACTCATACAGGAGACTTTTTAATCGATATTTCTAACAGATTAGACAATAAAAATATTTATAATTTTTTAATAAGCAAATCCAAGAAAAAATCACCTACTAAAACGACTAAATCAGCAAGAAAAATATAACGCATTTATTTGTTTTAAAATCTAAAAAAATAAAATCATTGAAGCAGCTAAAAATATCCAAGAGAGAAAATTTTCTGGGTGATAATCCCATCGCATACTAATTCTCCGAAATCCTTGAGGATAAGTAACATAAACCGCTTTTTTTCATTTTATCCATCTACCCAGCCACAACCACAAAAGGGATCAGACATTCATACTCGCTTTTCATTTTCCCCTTTATACATTATGAGCACAGCTAATAATATCAATTAAAAAAGGTAGAAAATGTATAAAGAAAAACTAAAACAAATGTTTCAGGACGTAAGCGTTGATAAAAAAGTTGATCTCATCCCCGAACATTATCATGAAGACCTTATGCTCTTTACTAATGAGCAGGTGATGGACTACCAAACCTTCTTAACGGGTCACCAAAAAAGCTGCGCATCACCAATTGTTTTTGATGTGTCCTACGATGAAGAGACCTTTGTCGAGCAAGATAATCGCGTTAGTGTGAGAATGTGGATAAATATTGCCTTGCCTAATAAAGAAGTTCACAAACTTGAACTCATGCTTATCGCGCGTTTTAAAGATGGGAAGATCGATCGATTATGGGAAGTGTCTTATCCTGATTGGTCTCAAATTCCTGCCTTAAAAAATTATTAGGGATATGCCGCAAAGCTTTCTCCAACCGAGTATAAGTAAAATGGGGCGTAGGACGATTTTTTGATGGGCTTTTTGCACAGAGTGATTACGGCATCTGCAGGTCAATGAATATCGCTCTTAAGCGCCGTCCCTCCGGTGTAATGAGAGTAATGTTCCAATTTAATCATTCACCGGCAAATCTCGTGCTCGCCATTCGCGAAATCCTGCAAGCGTTAGGAGGTTTGATAGGGCCTATAAAAATGACTAAGCAGCATCGCATTTTTTTCGGTTCCTCAAATGGCCCCGCATTTTCGGAAACTGCCGTCGCCTTTGGCTATCAATCCCCACGTCATGCAATTTTTTACCCAATGCAATATTCCTGCTTAGCACGGGTTCTATACTGACAAGACGATTTTGCCGACGGTGAAAAAACTTCTCGACAATCTTTTAAAAATCCCAAACGGATTAGCTTTGCTATGAAGAGACAATCAAAGAGACTGGATAGGTTTCTGCACAATCACATAAACAAATTCATCAGCTTCAAAACCCTTAACAAAAACAAAACCATGCTTGGCAAGTAATTTTTCAAGTGCTTCAATCGTAAACTTATTAACAACCCGATGATGAATTAGATAGCTATATGACGACAGGCTTAAATCTTCTGCAGCGGCTTCAAATCGAGATCCCGCTCTATTCTTAACCATAACGACCGGCTCTAATATAGACGCCCACATAGCATTTTCATTTTCATCGGTAACTTCAGAAATTTGGGTTAACGTAAAACGAGGCCGTTTTTGATTATCGCAAATGTAAACCTCGGAATATAATTTATATCCAGGATAGTCACCTAACATATTATAAGCTCTGACTAATTCCTCATCCAAAGCCATACAAGAAATCACGACAAAACCGCCATCGAGCGTATTATTGTAGAGGTTATCTAACAGCCTTTCGTTTTGTTCAGGCCTTAAGTAGTGCATTACATTAAAACACACATTAATTTGATTTTTTCTATCCATAAATGGACGAGGAGGATTCTCAACAGAAGCGTGAGCAACTGTGTATTTAGGGCTCTTCATATCTCCGATTTTTGATAAACGCACTAAACTAAATAAGTACCTATTTGCAGAGTTGGCGGCATCTTCGTTCAAATCTAAGGCCTTAAGATCCGCACCAGCTAAAAGAAGCAAAGCCTCGGAATAACCATAGCCGCATCCCCAACTGCCAACTGTTACCCTTTCTCCTGTCCTATCAAACATGTCTTTAATTGCTTGTGCTGTAAGTTTAGTCCATGGAAAACCATGTGCAAATGTAAAGCCATAATCCAACTTGGTTCCATCAGCAAGTTTTCTGTGCACGCTGGAGTGACTTTTGCTCTTTAGAATCTCTATTATTTCTGCTTTACTTTCGACATTATTGGCGAGGAGTTGATCAAATTTCAGATTATCAATTTCCTCTTGACTAATATTAGAAAAAAATTCGCACGTTTCCGTCACAAAATCTGCAGCAACCAGGCCCCAAGAACTAATGATTGCGCTAACAATAATCAATTTTGCAGCAATTGCGACAGCTGTACTTGATGCATGAAAAATCTTCATAAAATCTCCATTAAATATTCAAAAAATTTTCTATAGAATCGTATACGACCAAGCAGAAATCTGGCTCCAACATAGACAAGCTATTTTGAACTGAAAGTGGCAACAGCTCAAAAGAATCAAAAAACTCCGTCCTCATACTAAGAATAAGTAGATGTTATGAGCGGATCGCTTCCTCGCGTTCAAGAAGGACCTCTCTTAGCGGAGGCTTATTATGAAACAGCTTTAGAGCATTTAGTGGCGGGATTTTCTGAGCTAAAGAAAGACGCAAATAGTGGCGTGATAAAAATACATTTTCAAAATGCCATTAAACATGCTGAGAAATGCGCTGAGCAAAATCACGAAAAAGCGTCACCTATCATATTCTTAGCTACTCGATATCAGCAAATGCTCGATGATAGTAATCCTAATCGAAACATCCCATGCCAATTCTCCGATGCGATGTGGCATTTTTTTCAAGCAGTAGTGTTGAAACATAAATTCCTAGAGCAAATCGAAACAGCTCCTCAAGAGATGCTACGAGAAGCTGAATACCATTTAAAAGAGGCATTAGAATTTTTTATGAGTCTATATATTTCAGGATATCGTCGGTGCTTTTATGAAACACTGCTGGCTTATGCGACGCTAAAAAATATTCAAACCATAAAGGCAGAAAAACTGCCTAATTTTTGGCCTTGCGAGGGTATGCAAAATTTGGATGATGCTCTCACGGAAATGAAAGCGATCGAGAATGCGTGACCTTAATAAAATTTAAGGGAAATGGTGGAGGCAAAAAATCGACGAGGAGAAAAATCCCTAGCTGGCATGCTCCTCGATTTATTTTCTAAAGAAGCTTATTTATTAGAGAACCTAAACCAATAATAGTTTCCTGGACTTGTATCAACTCCATAAAGATCCGTAATTTTATTGAGAAAATTTCCACTATCTGTTTTTAGTTGTTCGGTTCGGAAAGTCTCAGACCTGCCACGTCTGGTACCGGATCAGGTTTGGTGCTCTTAACCCGCAACCACCCTTGAGCTTCTTCTAGGTACTCGTAATAGTTTTGCAAAAATTTCCGCGCCGTTATGAGTTTAAGCCCAGCACCGATAAGATTTTTCTCGGTAAAATCACGTATCTCTTCGAATTGGGTTATGCCATTTTTTTTTAAGAATCTAATAATTGTTGTATTCTTTCCTCTTGATTCGAAGAAATTCTGCAGTAGCCCATCAAATGAACTTGTATCCCAATCTTCTCGTTTTATTACAAATATATGACTATCTTTAGTCAAGCGTCCTAGCTCCTCAATGTCTCCCAATAAAGTATCTTGTGGCCAATCAAAATACTCCGTGGAGCCCATATGACTAAATATTTGCTCGCCTGGTGGAACGCCAACTATTTTTTCTACTTCTTTTTGCATGTGGAGAACGGTGTTTCCAGCATAAGAAATAATTGTTGAGATAGATCCATTTTTAGAACGTATGCTCAGCCTAATTTCTCTTTCGCTGTTTTGACTTGGCCCAGCACAAGCCGCCGCCCTATCTTCGTCTAGAGCCTGTACTTGATAATGATAACAGGCGACAAAAATACAAAATACTATTGAACATTGAGCTGCAATACTACGCCTGCCCTTCATAGGTAGGTCCTCATCTTTATCTTAGCAAACAACTGGCCCTCCTAATTAATCCCTAACTATTTTCGCCTGATGCGTTCATAAGTTATGAGTAGAATAAAGGCCTTTTTTTTAAAAGAACCTGACCCTAGCCGTTTTTGCGGCTATCAGCTCTCAAATCATGAGTTTTTGACAAATTACCACCAGGGCCCGGGCAATTATTCCCACTCATTTAGTGCCACCAGCGACCTAACTTGCCAAGCAATGGAAACAATGTCTTTCCTGTGAGCAAAAAAATATAATCTACTACTTATTTTATTCTTTTAGAACGTGCCCGACAAATATAACGATAGAGCTCATCAATATGTTTTACTTCTGCATATCTATCTGGGTCTTTCTTCTTAATAATTTCCAAAACACCCCGCAATCCATTGAGTTTCAAACCCGTTTTATCGATGAGTGAATCGGCAATTTTCTTCAGTTCAGCTTCTCTATCCGGGGCTTGATCTAATGGCACTTCGAGTGCATTTAAGGCCTCAATAATCATTGCTAAGCGGTCAATCTCTGAGATTTTTTGTTTCGGAATATTTGCAATCACCGCATTTTGGCGAGGCTCGCTTTTCACATAAGTTCTCAGTTCTTCACCATAAGGGATAGCTTTATATTTTTCTCGATCCTTTCGCTTCAAGCTTTCCAACATTTTACAAAGGCCCCCAAACTTTAGACCAAAACGTTGCGACACTGAACGGGCTATTTGATCCAAAGCCTTATCGTCAAAATCTTCAGTTAATGCTGCAAGCTCATTCTTAAGAATTTCCACACGTGTGACCTCATCTCTCACTATTGCAACTTCTGGCGAGCTGGGAGCATTAGAAATCTCGGATAGTCGAGTTTTCACCGCCCTTTGGCGAGGCTCACTGCGTAGATATTTTTGCAGGGCATCATCATGATTAATTCGTCTGCCTTTTTTAGCAAACTTTTGCACGATTGAGCGCAGGCTATTAATGCTGGTCAAACCGAAGCGCTCAAGAAGTTCATTCGCTATAGTATCTAGCGCACTATCGAGAGGATTATCTGGAAGCTTTGATAAGAGTTCCTGAAAAATCTGCCAACGCGTTTCTTCATCCTTAACCACAACAACGGGCGCATCTTTAACTACAATAACAGATGCGGGCGCCAAAAAACCTGTATCCAAATCTACATCTGGAAGGATGCTTGAAAAATCCTTCACCATCTCTAAATCCCAAAGCTCACCGCTATTTTTCAATTTAGACTTTTTAGCACGTGGAGATTTTTCTTTCCTATTCTTATTCTTCCGTTTGCCTAAATTATTTTCAGCCAGGCTCTCTTCAGTTCCTGCAGGCTCTACCCTGTCAGAAGCACATAAGGTTAGAGAAGAAATAAGCGCAAATAAAATTATAGTTTTATTCATTTTTTTACCAATATTTTTTATTACTAATTCAACACAAATATGCCGCGAATAGGGCAAAAAATCAATATCATACAAATAGATATACCTGGTCTCTAATTAAGCAAAATTAATATTTTTTATGATACCCAATCCCCTACCCTAGCCGTTTTTGCGGCTATCAGCTCTCAAATCACGAGTTTTTGACAAATTACTACCAGGGGCCGGTCTTTGGAAGCTCGTAAGGGTCCATAGAAAAGTTGAACGGGCCCGAAGATATCGATTGATTTAATATTTGGGGCACCTTTCCATGGGTCACTGGGGCAAGTCCCAAGCCTATTCCACTGAAAATCAAGAAAAACAACACACTAATAAATATCTTCACTCATAAGCCTCATTTAGCCAATTCTTTGGTCGTTCTAGAAACAACCATAGGCCATGAAAGTGCGTGCTTAAATTTTTTGCTCGATAATAACGTAGCAGTTCACAGGGCTGATGCGAGAAAAGTTAAAAATTTTATTCGTTCATTTGGGCAAAATGCCAAAACTGATAACTTAGATGCTAAGGCGTTGTCTGGGGGCTCAATTGGCTCCAAAATCAGGATTTTGGGCAAAGTATTACCAAGGCTCGGCTACCGGCTACCGGACACCCGGCACCGATTCATCTCAGCCCTGGGCATAACCCCCGGCACGATTAAGAATAAAATAGAATTCTATCTTCTATTCTAAACGAATTTCAGTCGCGTGCTTGAGCAGAGTTTGTCCCATTGGATAATTGCGCAGGCGTTCAAGCAATACTCGAACAATCTCAGGACCATATGTCGACGGCGCTTGGGGATCCAACTCCATTTTGGCACCACATGCTTGCAGAAGTAGAGCAATATCGATATTCTCAAAGCTCGCTCGATTTTTTCTTCCCAGCTCGAATTCACCCGGATGACTCGTTTCATATTCTTTTTCTAAGCTCGCAGTGAAATATTCAAAGGCCGGATAAGCAGTGGCAATAATAAATTCCAATTCTGTTTTGCAACCGTATACTTCAGCAGCGCTTTTCTTAGACTGTGTATTGTATTCAAGTGGAACGAAGTGTTTTTTATGATCAGAACATATAATAGAACCATGCTCATGAAAAAGGATTATTAATAAAGCAAAATCCAGTAAATTGTCTTTATTTTTCAGATATTCTTTAGTCGCCTCTGAAAACAGTGTGGCATATAAATTAAATGAATCTTTTTCAAAGCTATAAAATAATTCTTCATAAATTTTGATATGCATCCAATCGTGCTGCAGAAGCATAGAGCTACTATCAAAATCTTCAAACGCCGCTCTATTATGGAACTCCATGGGCATTGTGGTTGACCATTGTAGGTCTGTATAAAAACTTCTTATAAAACCTCCATGAGCATCAAAAGAGCCCAAGGGGCTATATGCCAGGAGACGATTTCGATTGAGGGCCGCATAAAAGAAGCTTTGGATGCCAAAAATAGGGTTGTTTTTAATGATTGGCACCATCTTTAATAAACTTTCGTAGTCGAATTGAGCAAAGTCGTGGATCGAATGCATTGCCAACAATTCGGCAAGAGTGGCAGTTTTAGCCCTAGGCGTATAATGCGCACAGAGGTCTCTCATCCTTGGGGCGCGCATAGCCAAAAATAAATTGCTTGCTTCTTCATTGCTGATTCGACTCACATCAGCGATGAGACTAAGTTTCAATCCAATAATATGTATAATCGCTATATTTATAAGACCAGATGATTTTATATCGCTCATTTCTTGTTGAAGAGCAAGCCAAAATGGTTGTGCTACCGCAAAATTAGGACCATTTTCAATAGTTGATGTAAACAATACAGCAGCTTCATCAAGTTTATTATTTAAAGCATCAATTGTCTCACGACTCAGCTTTTTAGTGTTTTTGTATTCATTAATAATCGATATATAAAAATGCACTTCATCCATGTTTTTATCAAGAAGTTCAAGCCCTGTGGATGATGGCCTTGCCACTGGATTTGTTCCATCATTAAAATGAAAGTTAAGGCCATAAAAAGATGGCAGGTCACGAATATATTTTTTGAGTTCCTGGTCAATTTCACGATGTTTGTCGACCTGATATCTGCGATGATATGCCTCGAGTAGAATGTTGTTTTGTTGAAAGGGCGTTGTACCAAAAGAAACATGTGGGTCCACATCATTATCTAGAAGCACCTTCACCAAATCAGCATCAGCTCTATCTATTGCTTGGGGCAAAAGCAGCCTAAGACACTCATCTCGCAGAGAGCCTCCTTGACTTGTGATGATACTATTTATTAGGTCTGCCCTAAATTGCTGCCCGCAATGACGCATAAGATAGTGGAGCACAGTAGTGTCATTGCATTGTCCACGTTTGTAGCAGTCGAACGAATAGAATATTTCATTAAGGTCGGCGCCTTGTTCAAGCAATCTCGTGGCATCCTCTAGGTTTTCTGCCTGAAATGCCTCTAAAAGCTCAGGAGGTTTTTCAAAATGGTCATTAAAGCTATATCCACCTATTGAAAAACGGCACAATAGCATACTTATAAATATTAGAATTTTTATGCTTTTAAAGGAATTTAACAATGAAAAAATTATCATATTCTACACCGATTTAAACTTTATTAAATTGCAGTTTAAAGCCGTGTTTTTAGATGACAACACGGGGCACTGGGGATAGGAACTATAAACGCCCTTTTTCCAAAATACGCATCTACCCAAGCCTAAAATGTGAAGCCAAAACATAAATCGGTTGCTGAAAAAGTAAACATAGCCCTACTTATGGGTCCGCCACATCGAATAAAACCATAGTTCAACCGTTTAAAGGCGCAACAAGTGCCAAAATCATGATCTCAGGCGAATTGCCACCGAGGCCGGCTATCTGCTCCCCACAAGTGGTTCAAGGCGCATAAGATGGATGTTTAAACCCAGTTAATATGATTTGAACCTTTTGCCAACCTCGCCAGATAGTGGTAACTTCGGGGCGGGGATAAATGATTCTTTTTATCTTTTCCCATTCGCTTTTTGGTATCACCGTGGTTATTTGAGTATTGGGCATATTTTGTCCGCAATAGGTAAGCATCATTACACGAATAGCATTGATGCACTGCATCATGACGTAGGTACTTAATTTAGCTATTGTGGAAAGGCGACATTCCTCAATAGTGCAACCAGATTTAAGGGTCTTAAAAAATATTTCGATGTGCCAACGCATCGTGTAGTAGCGAACCAGATTCTTTATCTCGTTAACGTCATCCACTGGCCGATCTGTCAGTAATAACCATCTTATTTTTTGGCTATTTATTTTTGTCGACGAGGTTACAAGAATGGCATTTATTTCCAAAGGATATGATAAGTTTATATTACCGGGATATTATATTATCCAATGACTATAAAATTGATCATCCTCAAGAAAAAGCTAACCAGATGCCGATAACGGAAAAAGACCTAGATTTTCTCCAGCCATTCTATGGCGATGACGAGAAGGCTATTTCAGTTACAGATATCCCCTTCTGCCATCGCTGGGCAGGCTGATGCTTAATTATTTCACTGCCTTTTTGTAAAATGTAATATGTGAGAAATTAAAGACTTAAAAAGCATAGGCCAAATGAATTTAAGCTGTTCTATGCTTACTCACCCATCATTTAATACAGTTTGAAGCTCATCAATTATACTCTTTTTGAGCATGCCTATATCATCAGGTACAGACTCTATAGGCGATAGGTCTTCACTTTTATGGCATAGTTTAACATATAAACTATTAATTACTTCTTCACTAAGACTATCAATATCATTATTTAGGGCTTTTAAAATTGATAAAACTTTATCTTTATCATTCTTAATAAAGAAGTAATCTTTGATGTTGTCAGGAAACTTTTTCCAACCAAAATAATCATTACATGCAGTAGCAATAATATTGCATCCAACTATTACATCTCTTAATGGACCTTGTTCCATACTATACAAAATAATCTGTACGCGGGGGGCGACCGCTGCAATACTGGTTGCCCATGTTAGCGTTTCACTGGCAAGCGTTTTTATTCCAGTGCATGCACTGGAAGCTTCGGAAGGAGTTTTTTTCCTACAGCCACCAATAAGATCGTACATTCGCTGAAAAGTAGTTTTATTACTATTTCCTCGATAGCCTGCAACGGTAATGCCACCCAAAAGACCACATGCCGCTGAAATAGGCAGAGCAGTAGAAGAATCAACGCCGCACCATGATTCTAAAATAAATTGAGTAGCACTAAGAGTGGCTGGAACCATAGCAATGGAACCTATGGAAGCGATAAGAGCACCTAGCCCTCCAAAAGCTACTTTAGCTTTTTCACCGCACCTAGAGGAATGTTTTAGATCATGCACTTTTTGAAGAGAAATATTTTTTTCCGCTATCATCGCAACGAGATTATGCTCTTGAATATCCTGCACATCTGCGCGGGCCTCTATTTCTTCACCTTTTTCCATCCGAGCTATTATTGCTGTCAAGACTCTTTTGATTTCTTCTTTTTGAGAAAATGTTTCTCCCGCACATCCCTTAAAAACATAACGAGTTAAATTGCTGGAAAAGAAATCTAATAAACTTAAGGAGCCAAGACTCGCTATTAATGTATTAGTAATACATGCTGGTACAATAAAAAACCACACATAATCACCAATCATAGGTTCCAAATAATAATCTGTATAATAAATTGCTACGAATGAGCTAATAAAACCAAGCCCTCCCGCTACCCCCCCACACCCTTTTTTAGCCAGATTTTTCAGACAATTTCTATCTTTTGTCTTGAGAGAGCGCCAATCAGCATTACAGCTTTGTTTCACCTGTTCCACTAAAGCGTTTTGCGCTTGATAAGCAATACACGCAGCAGGAAGCTCAAATAATGGCCCCAAAATATAGCCTATGTCGTTTCTTCCAAGAGCATCATTAACCAACTCAGCCCCCAGGAAATAAAGACAAATCATGCCTGTTGAGGCCACTGCCGCGGAAGCAGATTTTTCTATTTTTTCCTGCCAACTCATAAAATTATGGGCTTTTCCACAATAATAGTGATTCAGAGCAAATAGAGCCTTATCGGGCTTAACATCCATTTCTATGGGAGTAGAAAAATCAATGAGCAAATGATCAGCTTCTTCTTCTCGATCCATGGCATTGATATAGTGAGAAAAAATAACTATAAATAAACCACACAATAAACGCATAAAAATATCCTTAAAAAATTTTATAATGTTAGGATTACGAATCTTCCTTAGGGAAAGCAAAATCGACTTCATTATCTTCAATAATCCAGAGTCTTCAATACTGCAAAAAATGCAGTATAAGATGCAAGTTTATAGGTTGGCCTGGTTCTTTTAATGAAATGCATTGGAAAAATTTTAAATGAATAATCATAATAATAATGACAAAAACAAAGATTTAGCTTGTTTTTTAGGTGTTGATGTTTCACAAAAAATTAAGAACCATTGCTATAATTTTTTCAAGCTTCATCAGATTTCTCTCTTCTGTTTTTATCGCATTTATGATGATGGTACTTGCATTCTCTTAAGCTCAGATAACGCAAGTTTGGAATATGTTTTTAACAATAAAATTCATTTAATACCGCACATTCAAGATGCACCATTAAAAGAAAAATTTTGGTATATAATTCCGCCAAACAGCATTTATCAAAAATTATTATTTGATTTCAAAGAGATGTTTGACTGTAAAATAATTTTTGATTTTATAGAATGCTATGAAAATTTTTACGAGGTCACTTATTTTGGTTCTTATTGCGAAGCAGAAATTGCAAGTGCCTATTTTATGAATTTTAAAGAAGAATTTGAAAAATTTTCACATTATTTTAAACAAGAATATAAAACCTTGATTTCTTATTGCGAGCATAAAAAAATCATTCTGCCTCATGAAATGCTTCCCAATATCAGCCGATTAAAAAGCGATATACCACTTTCTTACCCGAGTTCTTTTCACAATCTTATGCATCTAAATAATGGGAAGCTGAGCCCTAGAGAAATGGAATGTGTTTATCATTTATCACTCGGGCATACGGCCAAAGAAACCGCTCAAAGTCTTAATCTCTCTAATCGAACGGTTGAATTTTATTTAGCTAATATTAAAAATAAATTAAAATGCACGAGAAAATCAGAAATTATTTCTCTTTTGTCGAGGCTAAAATAATCAATAGTAAACTGAACGAGAATGTCGATAAAAATTGTGGGTAGCACCTATCATGCAGAACTATAGCCAGTTCAATTGATTATCAAAAATTCCCCCTCACGACTAAATGTTTTAGACAAATTAAAACTAGATTTAGCTACCGTCCTTGGGAGCTAGTGGAGGATAAGTAACATAAACCGCTTTTTTTCATTTTACCCATCTACCCAAGGCCTATAATTTGGAGCCAAAACAGCCGTCGGTTGCTCAAGGGTTAACATCGTAAGATTTTTTTCTGCTATGGGAAGCTCAAGAAGGAAGACATGACGCACCCGGCCGGGCGCATCATGTCGCGGGCTTGAGCGACCGTGTTAACATAGGTTTTTTATAACCGAGCTTATCCAGGTCCTCATCCCTGCCTTCGATATGTTTGAATAGTTGCTTGGACTTCACGTCCGTTTACGATCTTAAATGATCTTTTTATTGAAACTATCGAGGACACTGTGCAGAACGTATATAATAATTTTATCGGTATTGATATTGGCAAATCTGAATTTGTTTCTTCTTTAAATAAGCATGATAAAATAAATAGTTATAAGAATAATCACAAAGGTTTCCAAAAATTCTTCAGTGACCATAAGCCTCATTTAGCCAATTCTTTGGTCGTTCTAGAAACAACCGGAGGCCATGAAAGTGCGTGCTTAAATTTTTTGCTCGATAATAACGTGGCAGTTCACAGGGCTGATGCGAGAAAAGTTAAAAATTTTATTCGTTCATTTGGGC
>CAYJDW010000077.1:0-12692 GCA_964368985.1 uncultured Myxococcales bacterium
GGGGTGGGCCTGAGCCGAGAGTTTCGCCAGAATATTTTGTATACTTAGGGCGTGCTCAGGCTCGCAGCCGAGGCTCCAGGTATTTTTTCGAATAAAACTTCTTTTCTTTCTTCGCCCAATGCATCAAATTCCTCTCTATCACTGGGCAAAAAGGGCTCAGAAAAGAATGCAGGAGGTTCCCGTTCTTCAACGAAGGTCAAATCTGGATATGCTCTGCGGGCTGCTTCAGTTCCGAAACAAAAAGCATAAACATTGGGCTCGTAATAGCCGAGCAGCAAACCCTTTTCATAAGAACTTAGCTTGTTATTTTTTAACTTGTTAAAGAAATAGAATGCCGTTTTTCGGGCTTTGGGATGAAAAATAATCGTGTTTATCGTCGGTCCATCTAAGGGAAAATTTTTGGGTAAACCCAAAACTCCGAAGCCTCGCTCTACTTTGTTTGCTAAGTATTTCCAACTGCTATAGCCCTTGGGTCCAGAACCTTGGAAGTCCCAATAAATGTATTTATTGCGAACAGGGTCCTGTTCCTTCGCTACAAAAGACCTTTCTGCACAGTGGTTTTCAAATGGGACAGCACTTGGCTCCTTTTTAGGGTCAGGCTCGATCATAAAATACTCATCACTACCTTCCTGCGATACGAGTTTTGCATTTTTCAATGCTTCAGGCAGTTCAGAAATATCTTTAACCAATACACTATCCTTTATTTTTGGTTCTGGAATATTTAATAATCGTCCCAATCGATCAATTTTTCCCCTTTGAGCAAGGCCCAATGTCTTTATTCCTTCGCCAAAGAGAAGAAAAATTTCTCCATCATCATATTTTTTTGTTATTGCGCGCGCGGCTTCTTGGTTTTCCTCATCGAGCAAGCTCAAGATGGATTTTAGGTCTTCTCCCAAGGATTTTGGTTCAGTCCACATCGCCATGAGCAGGGAAAAACAAACAAGCATTAGCCCTATAAAATACATTATTAAATTTCGCAATTTCGAGCCTCGTTATTGATATTGTTTTATTTCTCATCCTGCAACAAAGAGACTACTTAGTTAATTGGGTTCGAGGATGCAAGTGCCATAGTCAAAATGAAATCCAGGTTCTCGGATACTAATTCCTTGGCAGTTTATCGCTAAATTCAGAAAATCCAGTCGGTGGCGCACTCGGAAGTCTTGTGGCCACAAAGCAAGCTATTAAAAAACACTTTTGGTAATGCATATCCTATGACCTTTCAAGAATTTGAATTGAGATTTTTTAAAAAGTTTATTCCTTCATTGCAAACCGAACAAAGTAATACCTTTGATATTTTCGGTGCTCTCAATGCTCAAAAGTTGTCGCTCCCTGCCTCATTATTTTTGAATCAAAAACAAATATCAGATAATATATCTCCGCCTGGATACTGAAGATGAAGATAATAACAAACTACATACCACCCTTAGCGAACAAGGTTTAAAGGAATTTATGAACTTCTACGCTCAGGCCAAAAATATATATGCTAAGGTTTTTATAAACTGTGATGAGTTTAAAAAAGAACTGGACACTTTAGCAGAACAAGCACTTGAAAAACCAATAGCTATAATACTCCAGCTCGATAAAAGCCAAAGACACTCAACTGGATTATTTTTGAAAGCCAAGCAATCTGGAGAAATAGAAGCTTTCATGTTTGATACGATGGGTCTTAATTTGCCCGCTCGACCATGTGGACTGAGGTATTATGAAGATGCAAATTTGAAGAGGGTAATGCAGTTGCTCAATGATAAAGATATTCGGCATCTTATTACTCCGATTAATGTTAGACTTTCCCTACAAAAAGATTTCTACAGTTGTTTATTTGCAACAGTATTGTTTTTTGAGTCCATTATAAAAGAGAAAATTCAGCGCATTAATGATTACGGTTATACGGCTGTATATGGCAATGCATATAAGACCAAGCTGAATACAGACCTCTATGCTATAAGCTATCTTCCCTTGCTTACTGGGGTGCAGAACGATTTGGCATTGTTGCTTATGACAGATTGCCTCGATGAGTTTTCGTTTTCAGATCTGGCAACAGCAAAAGCCAAACGCCATGGTGCGCTCATCGATTTAAATTATCTCATTTGCAAGCTTAACTTTGCGAGACCCAGAGAAAGGAAACCATCATCGCCTAAAGAGACGTACTATTTTTATCCCACACAGAAGGCTTTTGCTTTAATTATCTAGTAGCCGCTCGAGGGCTACCAGGAGCGGCTACTAGATAATTAAAGCCCGAGTGACCGCGTTATAGAAGATGCGGAATCCGAGGCCAGTTCTGGCCAACATTTACATACTTATTCAATCACATCTGCTGGGATCGAGAGAACAGGTTCTTCTCCAGGTGCTAAGCCTATTGGGGCAAAATAATTATTCGTACGCCCGCCTTCAATGAATATAGATTCGCAAATGTCGTCATTACAAAAGAGGCTCATGCCGAAAATACTTACTCTCAATCCATATGATGAATCAAAATCGATATTGACGTTGAACATACTGTCAGTATTAATTTGGCCCGCATCATGATAGAAGTTTCCTTTGAATTTATCTAATGTTTGAGCGTGATATACCGTTGTTAAATTTTTGGAAAAATAACTTCGGGCGACAAATTTTTAACTATATGAATCATGCGCCCCGGCGCCCTTGGGGCAATGCTTGCTGAGCTGGGCGATATGTCGACGAATAGCTCGCCATCTTTTTATTTGGCGGTCATCTTCAGCACTCTCCGGTAGGCGCGCTTAGTTCATCTCTGAAATTGTTCTTTGGGCACAGGCAAAAAGATGCTAACGCCCTTTTTTTCCTGCAAAGGAAGGCCTGAATTAGTGCAAGGGACGCTAGTGGTTTATTGCAAAAATTCTGCCAGCGATAAAATAGCTTGCAGTAGAGACCGTAGCAGCTAGTGTAGCCCCCCAAGCCAAATCAACGATGGTGACCAAAAGAGGCCAATTTTTTATCGTTGCAAGATTGGTGAGATCATAAGTCGCGTAGGTGATAAGGCCAAAAAATGCGCCAAGGAAGAGTGCGTGGAGGAAGGAGCCTTTCTCTAGGGCAGGTACGATAACAAACTGCACGAGCCCAGCTATGAATAGTAAATAAAAAAGAATGGCAGCAGTCCAGTTGATATCCGGTCTCATTAAGAAACCAATTTGATTGGCATAGAAATTCTTTGCTATGAGTCCAAGCCAAAGCATGTCAATGGCAAAAAAGACTGGCAAAGCAATAAAGTATAGTTTTAAAAACATCGTTCCCTCCCAATGAATATAAAATGCTATCACAAGAAGGATAACTTGTTACTAGTTTAATCTCCCGGCACCAGCACTCTTACTACTCAGTCCATAGCAGCACCCTGCACTAACAAAACTTTGCTTAAGTCAAGGTCCTCAATCGCCATAACACAGGGAGCGTTGAAAAGGCCTGATCCCATTTCAACTTGAGCCATAGGGGTTTTATAAATGGCCCGGTGCTTGATGTTGTTTTTAATATCGAAGGCCATTTGCTGTGCAATACGATCTTGCAAATCATCGCTCATGTGCTCGCCATAGGCGCCTTTTTGCATAAAGACACATTGTTTTATTGTTGAAATAATTTCATCCTGTGAGGTTAATTCTTGTGATTCATTATAGCGAAAATACTCTGCATTAATAGTTGCTGTATCAAGATAATTATTATCGTCACCAAGATTGTATAGTGATTCTGCTAAAATGCGAATAATATATAATGAATCAATTCCTGCTTGGCTGTACAGGGAAAAGCTGAGTATAATTAAGCTTGCGCATAGATTCTTCATGGGTGGAGCTCCTTTTTTTATCTCAGGAGTTATTCCAAGTTCACGAGCATTTTGGCCTAAAAATCAATTCGTTTGTATAATATATAATTAAAATACTTATAATAAATCCACGCTATATTGATTGACGGTGGTCACTAATTTTTATAGGTGACTCGTTGAACCGTTTGGGCAATATTATCAGCGCTGGAGCTATGGTGCTTGCCGTGATTGCGACCTTGGCCACGCTTGTGCTCTTACTAGAAAAACCCACCAAAGAATTTCAACCAATCGCTGCGGCTATGCTCCTTGCTAACGCCTCAAAATGGTCGAAATTTATTAGACAGCCGCGCAGAGGGTCTAATACAAAATCCAACTGATTAGGCCGGTATAAAATTTCCGAGCGATCCCGCAGCGCAAGCGAGGACTTAGCGAAGAAATTTTTATACCGGCCTAATCAGTTGGATTTGGTATAACAAATAGCGAATAGTATTTTTCAAAAATTTTATACACATTCTAGAAATTTGTCGACGATCTTCGCTATTGTGAAGCACAAAGAATATCTCTAAAAATTTCTCAAGCGATCATTTAATAAAGGATTTAGCATGGGAAAAACCACTTATTTTTGTCTTCGACTTTCATTCTTAAGCTTCGTCTTCTTCTCCGAAAGTGCTCTTTCTGAAACAGAATTAATCAAAGCGGTCTTAGAAAACAATGCGCCCCTAGTTCAAACAATCCTAAACGAGTCATGTCCGCTCGACGAATTATCTGAGGATGGCGATACGGCTCTGCATATTGCATTAAGAAATGGCTTCATGGATATCGCCAAATTTATTATTTCCAAGAGTAATAGATTTAGCATTAACACTGAAAACACAGATGCAACACTTCCGCTCACCTATGCAGTAAAATATAGCAACTCCGAACAAGAATGTTTGGAACTCATACAATTGATGGTGGAGAAAGGTGCAGCTATTAATGGTGGACCTAGTGAACCAGTTATAGAGGCTATCAATAAAAACTGGGTATTAGTACTTGAATATCTTAATGAGCAAGTATCTTGCGTCGATAAAAAATGTTTTTACCAGGCAATTTTGGGTAATCATCCGCTGGTGGTTGATTATCTTTTATCATGCAAATTGAGCCCATTTAATTCTATCAGTAAGAACAAATCCAATATCCTAACAACTACTTTTATTACACCTTTTCACATTGCCGGAATTTGTCGAAATATTGAATGCTTGGACAAATTTAGCGCATTCGAAAAATCGGTTGAGCCAGAAAAATTATTGCAACATTATAAAGAATCTTTTGACCTAGCCATTTCAAACAAGAAAGAAGCTCCAGAAGGAGTCACACTGGCAAATAACACCTCCGAACAGCTTGCTCGATGGTTCTTAAAACAATCCGCTGCAACTTTCAAAGATTTTCCTGAAAAAGCCAAACAACAACTTATGTTGGGTTATCTAAATTCAGCGATCAAGCATGACGAACCAGACATTCTACAATTATTGCTCAATAAACCGCTTCAGCGCTTAAATGGCAATATTTTTTCACAACTATTAGAAACCGCTAAAAACTGTAAAAATGATAAGATACAACAAAAAATAACAACTTTATTACTCAGCGATAATTTTGTTGTTTCTTTAAAAGATTTTTCTTTGGAAGATAAAAATTCTTTCATGACTCTTTTTATTGATATCGCACTAGAAAAAGATGACCTTTCTTTGCTGCGTAAAATTCTCTCCTATAATTTATGTCCAATTAATATTAGCGACTACATCCACATCACTACTAAAGCTCTAACACCTGTCAAAAAAAATATCATTGCCTATATTAAAGAATCCAGGTGGTTAAGCCTTCCCTTTGCTAATAATTTTGCCAATTCTGATGAGTCCTTAAGACGATCTCTGGTAGATGCTTATAAAAAAATTGTTCTTAATAATTTCGATCAAGATCTATTCATAGAAATGATCAAAAATACTCTATATCAATTCAACAAAGAAGAGATTAAATCACTCGTTCAATCCGCTCTTATGCACGATAAATCTCAATTATTTTTCGCATTAAAACAGCAAGGACTATACAGCATTCATGACATAGATTCTTACTGGCTTCATAAAACTTTAATTAGTTTTAAGAACAACCAAGCAAGCAGTTATTATTCTCGCCAATCACCTCAAAAAACCGATTCTGAAATAATTCAAGAAATAATAAAGACGGAAAAATTTACATTACTTATGAGAAAACTTGAGATAGTTACTCCCCCTCAATATGCTCAGTTTTTAAAATTTTTGATGGTAGATCTACCGAGAGAATTCGCTAATAACGAGAAAGAATACTATGAATTAGTCTTCAAAAACGCCCTCTTTCAAATAGGTATAAAATTCAATCAAGAAGAAAGAAAAAATTTATTTTTTCTAGCCTGCACCTTTGGATTTAATGAAAGCATTAAAGAACTCCTAGCAGCAGGTGTCGATGCGAATAGTAAAAACCAAAATGACTCAACAGGCCTGCATTTTGCCGCCACTTATTTACTAAAAAACACCATTGAATTGTTAATTAATGAAGGTGTCGATTTAAATCAAAGAAATAAAAAGGGATACACCGCTTTTGCTTGCTTTGATCACTTTCGTTTTAAAGCGAGCAAGCTACCAGCTCTTAAATTACTTTTACCAATAAATAGTACGCAAGATTTTGTCTTTCTTGAAAAGGATTGGGACATGCTTCACGAACTTTCGGCTTTAAATATTTCTTCCCCTGGAAGCTATGATAATAATGCTGAGCAGTTAAAGGCATTATTTGATTTTTTTGCAGAAAATATTCCGCAATCTCACAATGATTTTAAAGTAATTGCAAACAGAGAAACTATTGGCAATTATTTAGATAAATTTCATACCTATGGAATTAAAGCGGCTGAGGCTTATTACCAGAGTTTAAAAACTGAAAAAGAAAACCATGAAAGGAAAAAAGCTCAATCTATTGAGGCTAATTCCTATAACCCTGGCGCCAATGCGCCTTGCACAATAATGTAAAATAGCTGATAAAAGGCGGCACCAGACCGCCTCCTGGATCCAAAGTTTTGCTTTTAATACTATACGCTTTGGAGCCAGTTTTTAATAATTTGTTTCAGTTCCTGTTGTTCGAATATAGGAACCATAAACGGCTTTTTTTCATTTTGCCCACCCTACCGGAAGGCCCATAATTTGGAGCCAGAACAGCCATCGGTTGCTCAAAGGCTTAACATTAGCGCAAAACCCTAGCCCAAGTCGTTTTAAGGCACATTGGTGCCAAAATCATGATGTTAGGCAAATTGCCGCCAAGGACCGGCTTAAGTAGCCGCCTTTCAACAGGGCAAACGCATTAAAAATTCAGCGGGATTCGCTGTATCGGGGCGGATGAGAATATTCGCATAATTTTAATATTCAGCTTGTCTTTGAACTTACTAATCATTAACTTATGTGCCCTGAACTTATATTGGTCCGGAAGAAGGGCAAAAAAAATTACAAGTTCTCAGCGATATGGAGCATTATATCTACAATATCAAAAAGAAGAAAAAAGCATAACCGGTATTACTCATCGCTCGATTCGCAGTTTAAAAAGCCAGCCCCCGAGCGAGTAAACCCCTTTCGCAGTGTCTTCTTCTTTTTTTTGCGACGCTTGATAAAAACTTCTTCAATATCTTCGGAGAAAATTGTCTCGCCAAAATTTTCAAATTCCTGCTCATCAACTATTTCACAACTAAAATCTATAGTATATTCTTCAGAACTAAAAAGAACGGGCCTAAATACTGTCTTTTTCTTTTCTCTAAGCACAGTACCACCAACAATTTGGCGTTTATGTCCAGATATTTTTAATATTCTTATTATCCAATCTCCATCAAAATCTTTGACGATTCGAAAAGGCCCGATATCAATTTCTTTGCTATGATTTTTGGCGCGAAGTTCCTTCTTATAAGATAACAGCTGACGCCTTTTGTACTCTTGCCCATAAGGCGCCATCTTCCTTTCCAATGAGCACCATAGGTCAGCATTCACATGTTCGGGGAAGAGCATGATGGTTAAAAAAAAAACGCTAATTTCGCCATGATGGCCACCATTTAAAAACATCAAAGTGGCATCGGCAATAATAAACAATGGTTGCTAATTAAAATTCCATTCTCTGATATCCGCCAAGGAATAGACACGAACCGCCTCTTTCTCCAGGTCCCATACTTCCAGCAACCACTGAGGTTCTTGATGGTATTCTGTCACTCCAAAATAAATACCGCGCGGAATTATCGTGCGCCACGCACTTTCGCCTCGCCAATTTTGATAATAAACTTGAATAGGTTTTTCCAATAATTCATTCACGATGGTCCTCCAAAGAGCAGCCTATTTACCCGCAGCGTCAATTTTCGCATCACGCATGCGATAATATTCTTTCATACTGAATAATCGCTCTTCGCTAATTTTATCAATAAATAAAATGCCTCTAATATGGTCTACTTCATGCTGAATTACTCTAGCAAAATAGCCTTCAGCGATACCTTGAACTCTCGTGCCATCAATCAAATAAGCTTCATATTTGACCTTGCGAAAACGCGGCACTTCTCCCGCTAAATCGTTGACCGAAAAACAGCCCTCATAATCTTCAGTATGCTCATCACCGATGCCCTCATAACGTGGGTTAAGCCAAATTGTTTTTGGCACTACTTCCGTGAGGTCGGCACGCCATTTGGCTATTTCCTGAGGAGCATGAAAAATAATTGCTTGTTTTTTTATCCCAATCTGGGGAGCTGCGAGCCCAGCGATTTTTTCCTCATTATCAAAAGCCTGTTCGAGCACTCCTATGCTCTCTAAATCTTCTTTACTCAAAGGAAAGCTATAAGCCTCAGCCTGAGTCTTAAGAATTTGCCGTATCATTTCACTCTGGCTCTCATCGTTAATAACAACATATTTATTTTTTTGATGAGTTTTCATATTTTTACTCAAACTACACGCACAGAGTGATGTTAAACACAACAAAGAAAGAAGCTTTCTAAACCGCATTAAATAATCCGCTTAAGTTCTTGGCTTTCAAAAAATCAGCGAGGCTTTAGTGTTTTGATATTAACTAGATGTTCAAAATTTTCTAGGGTGACCGGCTGTATTTTAGTGAACTCATTTTCGGGCACCTTCCAAGTAGTCAAATAGTGATTGACATTCACGGTCTAGCTGCAGTCTCCCCTCTTTTACTTGCTCCAGCGCTACGAGGGCAGAAAAAGGCTTCGAGATAGAACAGGCTTGAAAGAGCGTATCCACCTCTATTGGTTGGCTAAAGCCTTCTGCTTTGACACCAAAACCTTGAGCAAAAGCCACTTTCCCCTGATGCACTATCGAGCCTTGCTGGTACAGGCATAAGCGAGCCTCGAGGCCTTATGTTTACTTTTCCTTACAGCCAATAGTTGTTTTGCACACGCTCAATAGACAAAGTGATGGGATTCGGGCAGAGTCTGTCCTCCATCGACATAATCGATTGGCCGGTAATGAAACTGGCCATTGGTGACGCCAAAAAGAGCGCTACATCCGCAATCTCGCGACTTAAACCTAAGCTATTCATGGGAATGGCCTTAATCATGGCCGCTTTTTTGCTTTCAGGCAGTGATTGCAGCACTTCTGTCGCGATACTACCAGGTTCGATTGCGTTTACCGTGATGCCTTTTTTTGCAACTTCAATGGCGACTGTCTTCATGAACCCATTGAGACCTGCTTTTGATGCAGTATACGCCGCAAGTCCCGGATAGCCGACGCGCGGACCAGAAATTGAGGAGATAAAAATTACACGCATAGAGCCATGCGCCACCAACTCCGAAAGTGAACTCTTAACCGCATAAAACGCTCCGGTGAGATTAGTTTTGAGTACGCGTTCAAAGGTTTCGGACGTTAAATTCTCAAGCCGCGCACCTTCAAATGGATTTTCTGATCATAAAAATGTTCAGCTGGACCTACTTGGGGAGGTGAAGTTTTCTTCTGCGGGAGCTCAGATTGAATTCAGTAAGATATCTTGGGGTGGACTTTATTAGCTATTCTTAGGTATTAAACCTCAAAACAACCATCTGATGCGGTTCAGGGTATTGGATGGTTTTTTGTGCCTCGGTAAAAATACCCTTGCTATATTGCCCAACCACCTTTCTCCAAAAATGAAGCGCGCCCGTATTTTCAGGAATGGTGGCTACTTCCCAGGTGCCAGGAACGCGATCAAAAACCTTTTCGGCAATGTATTGGCCAATGCCTGAGGATTGAAATTTAGCGAGTACGAAAAACTCTCCCATATTCCAATCAACATCAGCGCTTGAGCCCATTTTATTGATAAGCGCGAAGCCCGCAATTTCATCGCCAACCTTGATGAAAAAGGCGTGATTGTGGGCCTCGGTGAAGTAGCTTTTTAGGTCGAAATTCTCAAACAAGCCGTCAGCGGGGCATTCCCAACCAGGCAGATGGCCGCAATAGCGCGACATGTCATAAACATAAAAACGTGCCATGTTTTGGATTGTAGGATAGTCGCTGAGCTTGGCTTCTTGTAAGTGTGCGTTGAGGGTTTTCATATTTTTCTCGCCACCGTCAAAATATTCAAGCTCTTAAGCCGCTGAAACTTTGAACCATCCATGTCGTATTGACCAAGCGTTGCAAAGCCATTCTGCGCCAAGATGTCACTGAGTTCTTTTGCGCTATATATTTGCAGTGAAAACTTATTGCTAAATATTTCAGGTTTAAGAACATCTTTTTGAATCATATAACTATCATACGATGTTAAAATGCCGTTTTCTCTGTCTATGGTTGAACACTGTGTCGATAGAATTTGTATATTGTTAATTTTTCTATGGACATAACAGGCAAACTCGGCAACCACCTTGTCGGTCATGGCTTCGAGATTGAAAATATCAAAGACGAAAATACCGCCATTTTTGAGATTACCGGCAGCGTTTTTTATGGCTTTGGTAAATCCAGCCTTGCTTAGGTGTCCCACTGCATTAAAAATACTTATCACGGCATCAAATTGACCTACTTGCAGCGTGCGCATATCGCCATCGATAAATTTGACTTTGAGTTTCTGAGCTAAGCCACGCTTACGAGCGATTTTTAACAGCTCAGGACTGAAGTCAGCGCCAACCACCTGATAACCATGCTCGAGTAGGAAGAATACCTGTGATCCTGTTCCACAGGTGAGATCTAAGACTGTTTTTACATCGTGTCGTTTGAGTAACTTCTCGATGACTGAATTTTTTGCACAAGTATCTTCATTTATGTTCCAAATATCAAAATATTGAGGGAGTTTTTTATATTCTAATGGCAGGCCTAAATTGCGAATGGTCATCAAAGTTCTCCAGAACGCATTGCTAAGTGTTTTGCAATATTTGCTATACGTTTGCCAAAAATAATCGCTGTTTCTTTATCGCCTTCATATATCAGCTTGGGTTTATCGGAATTTGATGTGGCCATCA
Organism: uncultured Myxococcales bacterium; assembly: GCA_964368985.1. Classification (GTDB taxonomy): domain Bacteria; phylum Myxococcota; class UBA727; order UBA727; family JABDBI01. The sequence goes on from CAYJDW010000077.1 coordinate 11,226, forward strand.
GGCCGATCCATGAGCCTGATTCATTGATGCTCAATCCATCTTCGGCATAAATACTGCCAAGCTGATCTTGCCCCACCCAAATCATGCCGTGCTGCATGGCAAAGGTCATCAGGGCTATTAGGGTTCCTGACTTATCGCCGCTGGGTGAAGTTGCTATAGTAAAACCAGCGGCAATCTTGTTTCTCCACGGTTGATCGAGCCAAAAGTCGCCGCTCATATCCATGAAGCTTTTAAAGGGCGCTGCCACATTGCCCATAAAAGTTGGCGTTCCAAAGATGATAGCGTCGGCATTGTTGATTATGTCCCATGGGACTTTTTTTGTTTCATCAATCTCAATGAGAGAACACTTCGCTGAATCGACTAATGTGGCACCTTGATAGATGGCCTCAGCTAGCTTTCGCGTGTGTCCATTTCTAGAATGAAAAACTATTGCAATATTCATAAAAACCCTATGTTGGTAGCTAGAAGCAATGAAATTATCAATCCCGAAGCCTATTTGACCAAGCGTTTTTGGCGCAATAGAGCCGCTGTCATGGCATGGTCCAAACAAATTATTATTTTGAGCAATTTTTAATAGTGAAAAGGAGAGCGATGACCAACATTGTGGTGAAAGACGCAGTTGTTTTTGTAACGGGTGCTAATCGCAAGAAAGGCATCGGGCGGGCCGTGGTAGAAGAGGCTATTAAAAGAGGGGCCAAGAAGGTTTATGCGACAGCAAGAAATCTTTCCGAACTCGATGATCTAGCTTCTAAATACCCGGGAATCGTCGTTCCGCTAAGTTTGGATGTAACAAATAGAAGTGAAATTGATCAAGCCGCGCAAAAGGCCAAAGATACTCAGATTTTAATAAACAATTCAGGAGTTGCTGGACATTCCGGTATTTGCTTTAACTATCGTGAAGAAACCGCAAAACGAGAATTTGAAGTTAACTTTTTTGGGTTGGTCAATCTCATTCGCGCTTTTAGTAAACCGCTTATCCAAAATAAGAACGGAGCAATAGCAAACGTTATCTCTATTGGCGGATTATCTACTTTTCCAATGGAGGCGACTTACTGCGCCTCAAAAGCTGCAGCTCATTCGCTAACCCAGTCGGTGCGTGCAGAATTGGCTCCGCATGGTGTTTTAGTTTTTGGCATTTATCCCGGACCCATTGACACCGATATGACCGAGGGCATGACTTTTGAGAAAGAAACTCCCCGAAATGCAGCTATTCGAATCTTCGACGAAATGGAACAAGGAATTGAAGATATCACCACCGATGCCTTTGCCGACGACTTTATCAAAAAGCTTAGCTTAGATCCTAAAGCGGTTGAAAAAGACTTTGGGGACTTTGTACACCAAATGCCCAAAGATTTTTGAACTAGTCATCAAAAAGGGGAAGTAGTGCCAATACGTAATCCATGGGATGTGCAGCCTGCCACCGAAGAAGAGATGAAGGTGATCGACAAGAAGCTCTGTGAGTTAATT
>CAYJDW010000078.1:0-12473 GCA_964368985.1 uncultured Myxococcales bacterium
CTCGGAAATGGTTACTCGTTCAGATAAGGAGATTATTAGACATATTATTGCGGGTATTAAAGATTTGGGCATTAATATTGATCAAGTAATAACTATTGTTGGCGGGAGTGTGGCAGGAGGTCTGATTGAAGCAGATTTCTCATCACTACAATTTCTTACAAAGAGCTTAAATGAAGATATTTTTAGTGAAGAATGCACTATTGCATTAATAATTGCAAAGATAGATTTGCTAGGTTCAGAAGAGTTTGAAGCGATTAAAGAAGGGATGAGCAGGAATTTAAAAAATAAAAAAATGGATAGTTATTCTATATATGGTACAGGCCTCATCTTTGGGCAAGATTTCCATAATGGAATGAAAGATAAAGCGCTTGACTCTGCTCTCTGCGTAATGCAACACCGCAATAAGGTTCTGAAGGCAATTTTTAATGTTTCCTTCGCAGAAGGACTGAGCGTAGATGATAATGACAGAAAAGTGCTAAGTGATGAATTTCTTGAGGAGTTTGTTCCTCTTCTAGAAATTCAAGAAAAGCTAAGAAAGCAGAACGACAATAGGCCAAAACGAGTATTCAAAAAGGTAACAAAATAGTTGAAGCCAAGTAGGTCCAGCTCGTTTGGAATTATGCAAGGAAATAGCATCGTTGATTTTTCAAAGCGTAAAACTTCTTTCTGGACCTAAAGCCTTCTTCCCCTGGCACAACAAAACCTTTCCATCCTGGAGAGGATAATATTCTCCTCGGATTGATAGCAGCGCCTGCTAGGTGAGTATGGTTTGCCGGTTATCACCGCTTTATTCGCTTCGAATCCTTTACCTGCCAAATTACCATCTTCGATGTATTTTTGGCGTTATCCCATGCACCACCGCAAGACGTGATCGAGAAACCGACGACAGGTCCGTACTATCAGAACAAAGTAAAAATAATTAATATAGTTTAGAAAGCGTCGTTCCAGGATAATAATGATAAAGAATATCTCGCATATTCTTGCCTGCCTTAGCCATGCCAAGAGCTCCATATTGGCACATCCCAACGCCATGGCCAAAGCCTTGGCCGGCAATATTTATTGAACCTTTCGTGAGATTCAATTCCGTGAGCATGGTGGATTTGATGCGCATGGGGCCCATCAGCATGCGCAGTTCTTGTCCGCTAAGCTCTTTATTGGCGCTACCATTAAGGGCAATCTTGATGGCTCGGCCATCTGCACCTTTTCGTGCAATACCGATAGAACTAATTTTTTGGCTGAGTTTTTGCTCTGCATCGCCCAGGGGATAAGATAATTTCCAGCGATAACTGGGAGAGCGGGTGCAATAGGAACACGGCACGCTTGTGAGATAGTCATAAGCACGGCCCCATACACTTTTGGAATCGGTGGTGTGGCCCCCGCAGGTTGAATGAAAGGATGTTTCGGCTAATTTGCCCTTGTAGACTAAAACTAAACCTTGGGTTTCCCGGGCGGCTTGAGTAAGTTTTGCACTTTCGTGATTTTTAAAAACCTGATCCATTACCGAACTTTCCGTATGAAAGGGACGGGTTTCTCGCTCGCGCATGCGCAAAAGCGCAAAGGTACGTGCGGCCACTGCCTGAGCTTTAAGGGCTTCCATAGGCCAGGCTTCATGAACCTCGCCGGCGAGCACCGCTGCGACATATTTTTCTAAGTTAACACTGATGATTTTGCCGTGATGCTTAATCCGAATTTCTGGTGCCGGATGAGAAAGTCGGGCAATTTTAGGGCTACAGCCCAAATGGGAGAGCAGGCTTAGGGAAACTAAGAGTAAAACGCGAATCATTATATGTCCAAAATCTGAAGAGTAGTTTAAAGCTTATTGCGACTAGCATTCGGCCCATGTATTGAGCCCATGAACTTACCACGAAAATTTAAGGTGACTACATGCTGCTTTCTAAATTATTTTTGCCCACCATGCGCGAAGTGCCGGGTGATGCGGTTGTTATAAGCCATCAGCTGATGCTGCGTGCCGGGCTCATTCGCAAAGTAGCGGCTGGTATCTATACATATTTACCACTGGGTTTACGAGTAATAAAGAAAATCTCCTCAATTATTGAACAAGAGATGACGAAAGCGGGCGGGCAAGAAATTTTAATGCCCATGGTGCAGCCCGCAGATTTATGGCGTGAATCGGGTCGTTTCAATGAATATGGCCCTGAGCTTTTGCGGCTTAAAGATCGCAAAGACACGTGGTTTTGCCTCGGGCCAACTCATGAAGAAGTGGTATGTGCTTTGGTGCGTGACCATGTGAAAAGCTATAAAAGTTTGCCTCTCACGCTTTTTCAAATTCAAACTAAGTTTCGTGATGAGGTGCGTCCTCGTTTTGGTCTCATGCGCGGGCGTGAATTCATCATGAAAGATGCTTATTCATTTTGTGCCGATAAAAAGACCCAAGATCAGGTCTATCAAACCATGTGGGATGCTTATCATCGCATTTTTGAACGCTGTGGTCTGGAATTTCGTGCAGTCAGAGCCGCCACGGGTTCCATTGGCGGTGACTTAAGCCATGAGTTTCAAGTGCTCGCTCAATCGGGCGAAGATGCCATCGCCAGCTGCGATGAATGTGCCTATGCTGCCAATGTTGAGCTCGCGAAAATCGGGGCTTCGAAAGGTGAGAAAGCTACCGAGCAGGGGAGCTCAATGGCCGAAGTAGGCACGCCAGGACAAAAAACCATTGAGGAGCAAGCTCGCTATTTGGGAGTGGGCCCTGAAAAATTTATTAAGACTTTGGCCTATGAAATTGATAGCCATCTGTGCCTCATCTTGGTGCGGGGCGATCAAGAAGTCAGTGAAGCAAAACTTAAATCGGCCCTGAAAGCAGATCAACTAAACTTGGCGCCTGAAGCTCGCGTTGCTGCTGAGATCGGCCCCTTAGGTTTCGTGGGCCCCATCAAAACCGGCCTTCGCGTGGTGGCGGATTCTGGTCTCATGGCACTTGAAGAAATGTTTGCTGGCGCCAATAAACTCGGATTTCACTGGTCGAGAGTAAATATCGCCCATGATATCGCTCCTGAATTCTTAGATATTCGCCAAGCTAATAATGGTGATCCTTGTGGCGAATGCGGGGCGCCCTTTAAAATTCTTCGCGGTATTGAAGTGGGCCACATTTTCTACCTGGGAACCAAGTATTCCAAAGCTATGTCCGCCTCGGTGCAGAATGAGCATGGTGAAAATGTCACCATGGAAATGGGTTGTTATGGCATTGGTGTGGGGCGAACCGCTGCTGCTGCCATTGAGCAGAATCACGACGAGAAAGGCATTATTTGGCCGGTATCGATTGCGCCTTATCATGTGCACATTGTTTCTTTGGGTTTTGAAGAAGAAGTAATGAATGAGGCCAAGAATCTTTATGAGCGATTGGTTCAGGCCGGCGTAGAAGTACTCTTTGATGATCGCGATGAACGGGCAGGGGTGAAGCTCAATGATGCCGATCTTCTCGGTTGTCCGGTGCGCATTGCTATCGGCAAGCGCGGGGTCAAAAATCGTGAGATCGAAATCCTTCCTCGTCATTTGCAAGCCAATGGTCCCATCATGCTTTCTTTGGACAGCGATTATGTTGAGCGCATTAAAGAAATTTTGGTGGAGGCTGCGAGGCTCGCTTAATAGGGGCGTCAGGAATATTTAGTATTGGTAAAATGGCTTAAGCGGTTGTCGCAATTGAGGACAACCGTTGCAAGTTGAGCGAGATTATATTTTTTATTGAGTTGGAGGTTTCTATGTATAAGTATTTTTTAATAGCATTTATGTTCTTTTCTGTTGTTGCTGGTGCTTTTGGCGAAGACAAAAATCAATATATTGAGTTGTTGCTCGCACTATCCACCGCAGAACAGGAAGAGCAGCTGCCAGTACTTCCTGAAGCTCATGATGAAGCGATGCAAAGGCTTAAGAAATATGCCGATTTACGCCGCACTAATTTGAGGCTTTTGGCTAAGTTGGAATCAAAGAATATGCCCGAGGCCAGCACAAAAGAATTTGTGACTGATATTTTGGCGACGCGTAGACAGCTTTTTGGCCAGACGCCGGTTATGCGAGCGCTAAGTGCGGGAAAGCATAACGATGCCCTGCTCACCACCGCCAATAATTGGCTGAAATTTTTTGCCAGCAAAAAAGAGGATAAGAACGCCGCTATTCTTCAAAAAGAGCTTGGAAATATGATTGAATTAGGGCAAATAACCTATCACTATATTTCCTTATTGGGCCCCCGTTATGTGCATTCTTCTAAAACTTTAGGGGATGGGGAAAAAGAACTCTTAAAAGCAGTTATCCATGAAAGTGGCTACGATTATTTCGAAGCGCTCTCTGATGAAAATCTATGGAAAAACCCCACCGCCTTTTCAACGGCTTGGAACGGCTTTCATTTCAAAGGCTACGGAATCGCGCAGTCACACAAAGAGCGTAGTCACGTTGGGGATTTTATTAATTATAAAGTTGAGCCTTATTTGCCAGAGTCGATGGATATTTGTGTTCCTGGGGCCGGGTATTTTCCTTTGTTTGATCTGGTTTTTTATACTTTTAAAGATTGTCACCTTTTGGGAACACCGGCGCCGGATGAGAATTTGACAGCTCACGGGCTGAAGAATTTCTCTCCTTTGGCTTTTTGTATCCATGATAAAGTCCATGCCGAATTGGATAGCGCTCGGCGAGGAGCCGTGGCCGCGCTCACTGAGCATAACTTTCAAAATCGGCGTGATGGCGCCCTGTCCCCCACATTAACTGAGCAGGACGCAGCCCTGGTAGTGCTGAGTTATTATATGAGCATGGATCTTTTTCTTCATATTCTCCTCAAAGCTCAGCTGGAAGCTCTCGATGAGGAGGAAAAGTCGAAAGCTATTTTGGGTTTATTTTTGGCGACGCATGAATTTCCGATCTGGCACCCTATGGTATTTGATATACGGGCGAGTGCCATGGAATTTGCCAATAGCCTTGTTATTGGGGCTTTAAGCGCGCTTGGATCCAATAGTATTTGGGAGGATAGTGCCGAGCTTTTGGAAACTTCTCCCCATGATGGTTCTTGTGCCTTATCTGACCAACAGATTTTAGAGAAACTGGGTTTTCTTGAAGAGGATTTAAATAGCAGTCTTATTAAGAGAACTAAAAGATTTATTAATGTGCAAGTAAGTACTAAGAGAGGCTCGGAAAGAACAGTAATCATTCCCACCTTGTTTCATAAATATCGCAACGCTTTAGATTCATGCAAGCTCCTTGAGATGGGCAATATTAACATCGAGCCACCCGCACAATTGACCCGTGTTAGGGCCATAAAGTTCATTGATGAAGTTCGCGCCCAAATGGTGGCAGTTTTGGAGATTCTTCGAAAAAGCGCGGCCAGGTATCTGGAGGAGGGAGAATTTATGTTTAAAGGGCAGGGCCAAGCGCGTATTAACTCCCAGGAACAAGCGCCGCGTTAAAGCTTCCATGAATCTTAAATAGGCATAAGAGAATTCAAAAAATTTGGTGGAGGAGACTGATTGTCATTGTCGCGCCTGACTCTACAATTGCGAGCGGAGCGTGGCAATTTAAATTTTAAGGCCGCTTAACTTTGTCGGCCACTGCTTTATTGGCCTCGCTCAGGGCAGGAATGGCGCGCATGGCAATGTCGTCTTTTTTGAGGGCTGGGCCAAAGCGGTTGGTTTTATGGGTCGCGTTCCATACGGGCTGGCGAATGGGGAAAACCCATTCATTGCCCCACTCTTTGGCTGTGACTTCCGAAAGATTGACCTCTGGATCAACGAAACGCTGGGATTTTCTGCCATTTAATGCGACTTTGCCATCCGCATATACCTCAACCGGCTTTTCTCCGGGTAGGGTATAAAGATCCCGCAGGTGATGAGCGAATTGGATAATAAGCGAAGGCTTGCCTGACATTTTTCGGGCTTGTCGTTTGGTGAGTAAACGCCTCGGATTGACATAATGGGTCTTGCCAGTTTCTGGGTCTCTCAGGGTAAAATCGAGGGTGCTACTTTTTCCGCGTAATTTCATATGCCAAGAAAAATTATGTCCTTCCTCAGTCCAGCTGCCATTGGTGTTGTAGAAAAAATGACGCAGGGGAAATATGCCCTGAAAAGCGATATGGCTGCACATCAGGATCAGGCCGGCTTTTTGCCAAGTGTTCAGACGAAAAGGAGGATAAGGCGAAGGCCAGACGGGTCGAAAACGTCTTTGGAAGAAGAAACTCAAAAAATCCCTGGGCCATGAGCTTTCAAAGAAAATGGTGGTGGCTCCGATCATAAACCAAGGGAATATGCCGATATTAAAAAGGTGGAAGTTGGTAAGATGGAAGGAGAGGGTGAAGCAAAAAGCGATAGCACGTGTAGGTCGATAAAGTAAAAATGGCACGACCAAGAGATCAAATAAAAGCCCTGCATAAGCAAAGAAATAAACCCCCAGTGCGCTTCCCATAAAAGCTTCTGAAGGATAGGCCCGTGCATGATCGCCGAGCCAGTCATATAGCGGCATGCCGTTGATCCAATCAACGTTCATTTTGGCAATGGCACCATAAAAATAAACGATACCAATCTGAATACGCAAAACCCAAATCGCCCAGCCCGGCACTGTGAGGCGGGCTTTATTTTTGCGAAATAGGGCATAAAGGGACCAACCTTTGTGGGCTGGAATAAAAATCATCATAAAAGAGATAATTATGACCAGGTAAAAGTGATTTAAATAATTGGTAACATCTACTAGAAATATATATGAAATACAGAGAGCAGCGACCAATGTTGCGACATGATAGAATAAACCCAAAACAATGGCTAAGCCCGCAATGGCATAGACTATGAACAGCCATTCCATGCCGGCTGGTGAAATGGGTTCTACCCATTCGAAAAAGCGAAACTTGAAATATACTGATTGGCGGTTATATTCCATCACAATGGGTAAAAGGCGTGTCCCACGCCAGCATTCGTAAAGTATAATGAGACCAAAAAATATACGAAATACGGCAAGACCGGCTATATCCATAGGACGGTAGAGCATGCTGTAGATGCGAGCGAATAATGGGTATTTATTTAGCATTAGTTTCACCGTTGAAAATGGACTACAGATAGTATTTAGAGGGAAAAAATAATTTATAATATTAAAAAGTGGAGGGAGAGAAAAAAAATAATAGATGCAGTTACTTGGAAATCTAAGTTAAATCCTATGTAGGCCTCCGTGCCGGCCCTCAATCTTCCCCGGACTTCGTAAGAATCCGTCCTAGCGACGTTTTTTTGATATCCTAAACCTTGTGCTGCTCCTGGGCCGGCACAGAGGCCGGCCCCTACCATCCTGAGGTTCCACGCCATGATTAAATGTCTTGGTTTCAATTTTTATTTTTTTGTCAAGAAAATCCTTCAGAAAAAAACTTAGCCAAGGGGTTGACAGGGTAGTTAAAACTTCCTAACAGACCAGTCATACATCATGGTACCCCCGCCCGGCCTTGCCCCCCCTAACCGGGCGGGGGTTCTTTTTTGTCATGATGTAAGGTGCTGGCCCTAACGACCTCTGCCTTAATAATAGGTACTGGTTGCTTTTTTTTATCAGAGCCCTAATTGAATGGCATGTTTTCGGTGCACAGATTTAGCTGTGTAGGCCGCATCGCGATCTTAACCCGATTTAGTGTTGAAAGCGGAGTATTGGAATTCCATGACCCACGTAATACAGCAAAACTTCGCCGCCCGGAAGAATTTTGCCAAAATCAAAGCGAAGCTCGAGATCCCTAGCCTAATCGACATTCAAAAACGCAGTTATGCCAAATTTCTGCAGGCCAATGTACCCATTGACCAGCGTGAGTCTTTGGGATTGCAAGGTGTTTTTGAATCCGTATTTCCGATAAAGGATTACAACGAAAGCGCTTCTCTTGAATTTGTCAGCTATCATCTTGATCGGCCCAAATATGACGTTGATGAATGCCGCTCCCGTGGTATGACCTTCGCCGCCCCCATTCGCGTTGTTGTGCGATTGGTGATTTGGGATAAAGACGAAAATACCCAAGAACAATCAATTAGAGACGTGAAAGAGCAGGAAGTTTATTTCGGCGAAATTCCGTTGATGACTGATTTTGGTACCTTCGTGGTAAACGGCACTGAACGTGTAATTGTAAGTCAGTTACATCGTAGTCCCGGTGTGTTTTTTGACAGTGATCGCGGCCGTACCCATGCTTCCGGAAAACTTCTTTATAATGCCCGCGTTATCCCGTATCGCGGATCGTGGCTCGATTTTGAATTTGATCACAAAGATTTGATCTATTGCCGTATTGATCGTCGTCGTAAATTTCACGCCACGATTTTGTTGAAAGCTCTCGGTTATAGTACCGAAGAACTGCTGAAATATTTTTATAACGCTGATACTTTGCTCATGCCCGCGAAAGGCGTGTTTGAAAAAGTAATCGACTACGATAAACTTCTTGGCCAACGCTCCACTCGTGATGTGGTTGATCCTAAGTCGGGCGATGTTTTTGTTCGCAAAAATCGTAAGTTTACCAATCTATCCATCAAGAAAATGCATGAAGCAGGCTTGAAAGTTCTTCCCGTCGAGGAAGATCAAGTTGAAGGCCTCATTTCAGCTGAAGATGTTGTAAATGAAGATACCGGCGAAGTGTTGCTTGAGTGCAATGAAGTTTTAACGGGCCTCAAGCTCGAAGCTTTGCGCGCTGGTGGTCTTGATAAAATTAAAGTGCTCTTTATCGATGGCTTGAATGTTGGTTCATATTTCTCCGATACACTTAATCAAGATAAAGTTTCCACGAGAGAAGAAGCGATTTTTGAAATCTATCGTCGTATGCGCCCAGGTGAGCCACCGACTTTAGAAACTGCGGAAAATCTCTTTCATAACCTATTTTTTAATCCTGAACGCTATGACTTGTCGGAAGTTGGGCGTCTCAAGCTGAACCACAAATTTAGCATTGATGAATCACTTGAAAACCGAGTGCTCACCAAACGCGATATTTTGGAAGTAGTTAAATACTTAATTGATCTGAGAAATGGCGACGGCGTTGTCGATGATATCGATCACTTGGGTAATCGTCGTGTGAGAGCGGTAGGCGAATTGATCGAAAATCAATATCGCGTTGGTCTCGTGCGTATGGAACGTGCGATCAAAGAACGTATGAGTGTGCAAGAAGTTGACACCCTCATGCCGCACGATTTGATCAATAATAAACCGGTTGCAGCAGTGGTGAAGGAATTTTTTGGTTCCTCGCAGTTGTCGCAGTTTATGGATCAAACCAATCCACTCTCCGAAGTGACGCACAAACGTCGTTTGTCTGCTTTGGGACCTGGTGGTTTGACTCGTGATCGCGCTGGTTTCGAAGTACGTGACGTACACCCGACTCACTATGGTCGTATTTGTCCGATTGAAACACCTGAAGGTCCGAACATTGGTTTGATTGCGTCGCTCTCAACCTTTGCTCGGGTGAATGAATACGGTTTCGTTGAAACTCCTTATCGTCGTGTAACCGATGGTAAGCCGTGTGATGAAATCGCTTATTTCTCAGCGCTTCAAGAAGAAAACGAAGTTATTGCGCAAGCGAATACCCGACTTGATAAAAAGACCGGCAAAATTGCAGATGCGTTTATTCCCGTACGTAAGGGCGGAGAAACAACGCTGGTACCAGCGGAAGAAGTGTCCTTGATGGACGTTTCGCCGAATCAGTTGGTTTCAGTAGCGGCAGGACTCATTCCCTTCCTTGAACACGACGATGCGAACCGGGCCTTGATGGGTTCGAACATGCAGCGTCAGGCAGTACCGTTGATCCGTTCCGATGCACCTTTGGTGGGCACTGGTATGGAAGCGGTAGTGGCTCGTGATTCTGGTGTTTGCCAAGTTGCTCGACGATCGGGTCGTGTTGATCACGTTGATGCATCGCGGATCGTAGTGCGGGTAAATGCTGAAGAGATCGACGACAGTGGTTCACAAGTGGATATGTATCGTTTGTCGAAATATCAGCGTTCCAATCACAGCACCTGCTTTAATCAAAAAGCTATCGTGCAAGTTGGCGACATTGTCGAAAAAGGCGATGTTTTGGCTGACGGCCCGTCAACTGATTGCGGAGAGCTCGCGCTCGGTCGTAACGTTGTGGCAGCACTGATGCCATGGGGCGGCTATAACTTTGAAGATTCGATTTTGATCAGCGAACGCTTATTGAAAGAGGATCATTACACGTCAATTCATATCGAAGAGCATGAATGTATTGCACGCGATACCAAGCTCGGACCTGAAGAGATCACCAGAGATATTCCCAATGCTGGCGAAGAAATGCTCAAGGATCTCGATGAAGCCGGTGTGGTTCGCGTAGGCGCTGAAGTGAAAGCGGGCGATATTTTGGTGGGTAAAATTACTCCCAAAGGCGAAACCCAGCTTTCCCCTGAAGAAAAGCTTTTGCGAGCAATCTTTGGTGAAAAAGCGGGCGATGTAAAAGATTCCAGTTTGCGTATGAGCCCAGGCTCAAGCGGTACCGTAATCGATGCTAAAGTATTTACTCGTAAAGGCATTGAAAAAGACGTCCGTGCCAAAGCTAATGAGGAAGAAGAAGAAGCACAGCTTTTGAAAGATCAGAATGATGAAATTCGCATCATTCGGAATTCAGCAGTTGAACGCGTCACTGCTTTGCTCTCTGGCAACGTGGCTGTTAATAAATTGGTCGATGAGAAAGGGAAGGTTCTGCTTAAGAAAGGTGATGAACTGAGTCACCAAATGTTAAGCGAAATCGATTGGCGCTATTATGGCGACATTCCGATCTCCGATAAAGATTTGAAAGATCGTGTGCAAAAAATTGTTCAGGCTACCACCGAACAAATCGATGCCGTACGTGAATCATTTAGTGATCGTATTAGACGTTTGAAAGAAGGCGATGAGCTTCCTCCTGGCGTTATCAAAATGGTTAAAGTGTTCGTGGCAGTGAAGCGTAAGCTTCAGCCCGGCGACAAAATGGCTGGTCGACACGGTAATAAAGGGGTTATTTCCCGCGTATTGCCTGAAGAAGACATGCCTTATTTGGCCGATGGTACCCCAGTAGATCTCGTGCTTAACCCTCTTGGTGTTCCCAGTCGTATGAACGTGGGGCAGATCCTTGAAGCACATCTTGGATGGGCGGCAATGGGTATTGGCTCTGAGCTTGAGCGATTAATGGTATGGCAGCAAAATGCTCCTGCTGTTCGCGCTTTGCTAAAAGACGTATTTGGGGATTCGCTCGACGCTACGATGATCGACGGACTGAACGAAAAAGAACTCGGCAAGTTAGTGGATAAACTCAAAGGCGGGGTGCCAATGGCAACTCCGGTATTTGACGGCGCGCCTGAATCAGCGATTCGCGAATTGTTGAAGAAAGGTTTGAGAGATGAAAGCGGCCAAAGCATTCTTTTTGACGGCCGAACTGGTGAACCATTCGATCAAGATGTGACGGTAGGGGTGATGTATATCCTGAAACTTCACCACTTGGTTGATGAGAAGATCCACGCTCGTTCCATCGGACCTTATTCCTTGGTCACGCAACAGCCTTTGGGTGGTAAAGCCCAGTTTGGTGGTCAGCGTTTAGGGGAAATGGAAGTTTGGGCCATGAAAGCTTATGGTGCTGCCTATGCGTTGCAGGAATTTTTGACGGTGAAGTCAGATGACGTGGTTGGTCGTACTCGCATGTACGAGGCCATTGTTAAGGGTGAGCACGTGCTGGAGTCTGGTGTGCCAGAGTCTTTCAACGTTCTTATTAAAGAATTGCAGAGTTTAGCGTTGGACGTTCAGCTGTTAGACGAAGTTGACCCCACCAGGAATTAACCGTATTTAGGGCGAGATAATTATGAAAGATATTTTCAATTTTTTTGAGAAACCAAAGGACCCTTTAGGCTTTAATGCCATCAGGATTCAGTTGGCGAGCCCAGAAAAGATTCGCGACTGGTCATATGGTGAAGTAAAAAAGCCTGAGACCATCAACTACCGGACCTTCAAGCCTGAGCGCGATGGTCTGTTTTGTGCGAAGATTTTCGGACCTATCAAAGATTACGAATGCTTGTGCGGTAAATACAAACGCATGAAGCATCGTGGCGTGGTATGCGAAAAATGCGGCGTTGAAGTTATTCAGTCAAAAGTTCGTCGTGAACGTTTGGGCCACATTTTGCTTGCAACTCCCGTGGCGCACATTTGGTTTTTGAAGAGCTTGCCGAGCCGTATTGGTGCTTTGCTTGACATGACCCAAAAAGATTTGGAAAAAGTTCTTTATTGCGAATCCTACATGGTGGTGGATCCAGGTGTTTCACCATTTGCCATCGGAGATTTGCTGAGCGAAGAGCAATACCAAGAAGCACTTGATGAACATGGCGAAGATGCATTCTTAGCTGGTATGGGCGCGGAAGCGGTTCGTGAATTGCTCCGTCAAATCGAACGCGGTCCTAATGGCGACGGTAACGGTATTCCGTGGTTGGCAATTGAGCTTCGTCGTGAGCTTGCTTAATCTACTTCGGAAGCGAAGCGTAAGAAAATTATTCGTCGTTTGAAAGTGGTGG
>CAYJDW010000079.1:0-12331 GCA_964368985.1 uncultured Myxococcales bacterium
AAAACTATAAAGGATAAATATTAAAATTGAATTATATTTTAGCATCTTAGGATCCGAGAAAAGCACTACGTAAATCATTTATATTTTATTAGTAAATATATTTTACTTATTCTATTGAAAATGTAAACACGAGAACTTATTAATGCCATGCAATTTAACTTTCCTTGCTAAGCTTAGTTCAAAATAATCAGACACTTATAAGCCGTTGCTACCCTATTTTATCAATAAAAATCTCAAGACAATTTCATGACTTAGAGAAAAACCGTCATTTGGGTATTCGAAAATAATACTATGCGCACTCGGGGATCGAGCATTGATATTTGATTTAAAAAAAAGCCGCAATACCAAGATAGCCCACCGGAATATAGGCACCTGCATACCTTTTTTATTAATTAAAAGTTAAAGGGTGCGCCGACATCTAAGGCCACGTGAGGCTTGAGGGGTACGAGAATGGCTAAAGGGGCACCGAGAAGAAAATTCACCCCTTCGGTTTTAGTTTCCTAAGCAAGTCCTGTCTTTACTCCTAAATAAGGCTAAAGCGCACCACCTAAATCTAGGGTATAAGTAAAATAAAGGTTTTTTTTTGAAAATGCCTAGCTACCCAGGTCCAATATTTGGAGCCACAAACCCCCAGTCGGTGGCTGTTTAGTTTTCATAAGCGAGAATATGGCTTCAGCTTCGCGAGTAAAATCAGAGCCCAAGTCGTTTTAAGAGCACATTAGCTCCAAAATCATAATGTTGGGCGATTTGCTACCTGGAACTGGCCACTATTGTCAAAGCGGATGCACTGGTTAGCTACCCTTAAATGCAGGCATAAAAATAGAGGAAAGCCTTGTCTATTTAAAGCCTCCAAAAGCGCTACGGTAAGACATATGTTAAATTTGTTATGTGGGGGAATAGTATGAAAAAAGAACTTCAATTCGCAGGTTGGGTAAGATGGAGGCTTAGCAATGGCAATTCTGCTAATTAAACAGTCAAAATTTCTTGTCTTTGCGAGGCGCGTGGCAACGAAGCAATCCAGACTCAATGATGAGATTGCCACGCGCCTCGCAAAGACGCTAGTTTCCACTTTGTCATTAGAAGCAAAAGCGAAGCCATCCAGAAAACTAATTTTATATCCTTAAAAAAGCATCGACAATTAAGGATTTTTCAAATATTTTTCCAAAGTTTCTGGTGCTACCCCTGAACTCATAATTTCATCAAGTATTTTTTCTTGATCTTCTGGAGATTTTTGAAAGATATCTTCATTAATGACACTTATCAAAGATTTCTTTTGATCTTCTGCAGAAAAGTCAAGATCCAAAATACCACCGATAGCTTGATATATATCTATTTCTTTATTTTCAAGAGCATTTTTTAATAAGTTAGTTGCAGTCAATGCATTAATTTTTTTATCTTTAATTATTTCTCCGATACGGCTAATACTCTCATAACGAGGTATAAGAACATCATTCACCACTTCATCACTAAAAACCTTGTTATATTCTATTACTACAGAGTCATAACCAAATTCTTCCATTACTTTGTGAAAAGCCGTAGTAAGCTCTTGGCCATCATCAATAAAAATTATGCGGCGAGGATATAAATTTGCTGCTCGTAAAAATTCTAAAGCAGTTATAGCTTTGCCGTAATACGTCGTTAGACCTTTGTTTCCTCTATCACTGGCATTTACTTTAAAGGGTTTTAGCATATTAGTATTAGTGCGTAATTCTATAAAATAATCACTATTTTTTGCTTTTTGCCCCAATACACTTGCATTAGTAAATAATATACCATTAAAGTAACCTCTTGCACTATCTTGAAATTGATTATTATTTTGTATGTCATAAGGTATTTTGCTAAGGTTAATATTAGCGTTTCTAAGCTCAAGCATCATTTTCATAGCGTTACTGATTGGGAGGGCGGAGCGCTCATAGCGTAGAGTATCCTTATTTTTTACAATGCTGCTAACATCAGCAGACCCGTTACCTCTGTTAGTAAGAACAATGGTCTGGCCCCCTTTTTGTTTTATTTGCTCCATAAGGCCACTAATTTTGTTGTCTACAGTCTTATTTATTAACCCATTTACACTCGCAAATTCAGGCAAAAATAAAGTTTGATCATAATCAAAAAATACGTAGGTATCATCAACAACATGATCTAAAATATCTTCAATATTGTTGGTTGAAATATATTTATGTTCTACTACATCTTCTCTGCCCACCAACTTTTTGATAATAATATTAGATTCAATATAGTTTTTATTATGATGAAAATACGTTGTTATGTTACCCAGTAACTCTCTTTCATTTTCACCAATTAAAATAACTACTTTTCCTGGTTTAAATACGGTATTAAATGCCCTTGGATTTTGTGGCATTGGCTTAGCTTTTGAACCTAATTTTTTCTTCACACTCTCTTTAAACATTTCTTGATCAGCAAAACTATAAAAAATTTCAGTATCTTCCAAATTTTTCCCGAGAATTTGCTCCTTTGTTGTCGACTGGTTGAAATGCCTGTCTTCTATAATAAGCGATGCAGGTCGCTTTATATCATTAAGCAAAAATTTTATAACAAAATCCTGCTTGATAGTTGAAATAGCATCGTTGAAAAATTTTCTGATGGATTGCAGATCTTTAATATTATTTTTACTCAAGACAATAATAGTTTTTTTAAGAGGATCGCGATTTTTTAGCTCACTCACAAAAGGAGGTGAAGTATTTTTATTACTCGTTTCTATTTTTTCTATGAGATTTCTAAATTTAAGATCAATAAATATATTAATATTTTGCCAATTGTCACCAAATAAAGTGTCTAAATTATCCACAAAAGAGTTATCAACATCTTCCTCTGTTAAAGTAGGCGTCGATTCATTAGAATTATTTATTTCAATAATAGTAAAATCATTTTTTATCGCTTTTTTATGTTTATCAAAATAATCAAAAACGAATTTTTTATATGATAAATTACCTCCTTTTTTAAACAAAAAAACATATTTTTTTTCAGCAACTAAATCGAAAGATTCCAGGTTAGATACTGTTTTTATTCTACCATTAGCTTTTATCCTATCACCAAGTTTTTCCCTCAAAAGCTGAGTCATGGGTGGGTTACTAGAAAAACTCATACCGTCTATAAAAATTTCTGTATTGTTTAAATCAGATGTAAGAAAGCTATTTAAACTCATTTCTTTTGAGGTAATTTTATTTTGTGAAATAGATTGAGGAATAATTTTTTTAAAAATAAAATCATCCTTGAATGTTCTGAAATTATGTTGAAACCACCCTTCAAAAGTATTTAAATAATCATTATATTCAAACTCTTCCAATAGTATTATAAATTTTTTATTTTTATCCCCTAATGCATAAAGCCCTGGAGATACAGTATGAATCGTCTCAGAAGTAATATTTTCATTATTTAGTTTTTCAATTAGGCTAGATAATTTTGCACTTACAAATATATTGTTTTTTTTATAGTGAGGTCCTAATAGCTCTTCAATGGTCGTCTCAGAAGTAACATAAAAATTCTCCTTTTTTACTGTTGGCTCTGTAGCAGTTGAAATATCGTTAACTAAAGTTTTTACCTCATAATAATCTGGGTCTTCTTTGTGGGTATTCAAAATATCTATTTGTTTTTGAAAATCATTTGGGGAAGCATGATATATATAGAGCCTTTTTTTGTGGGCAGGGTTTATTATGTTGTATTTTATATCAAAATTTTCTAATGACTTAATAATATTTTTGAGGCTTTTATCAACGAAAACATTTTGAAAGCGCCAATCATCACCCAATATTTCATGCAAATCAGAAGGATCATCATGGGCAGCATAGGATGCATGAGTAACATACAGCAGAAAAATAAATGCGAAAAATTTTAATAGTTTATTATTCATAATAAAGTTGCCTAATTATATATTATAATACGTTTATGTAACTTCCTTTTAATTTTTTTCAATACAAATTTAAAAAACAGCTCACTAGGTAAGGGTATAAGTAAAATAAAGGCCTTTTTGGATTTCCCCCATCTACCCGTAGTATTTCGCCAAAAAAATCAAAATTTCTCCGGCTGAAAGCCTCCAACAGCGCTATGGTAAGACATATGTTAAATCTGTTAAGTGGCGGAATAGTATGAAAAAAGAACTTCAATTCGCAGCTTGGGTCTGTTTGATTTTTTTGGCCTATAGCCGAGTTTTTTATGCCTCTATATCTAGTTTGAATAATATTGAATATAAGGATACACAAGGAAATTTAATTGTATATAATCACTTGGATAGGATTCAAGAAATTAAGGATCTTCTAATAAAGGGAAAAAAACTTCATATGGTTCTTGGGCGGGGAACGATGGAGGTTAAGGAGAAAGATGAGATAAAACACGGCTTCCCTGGCGGTTTTCGTGACTGGACTGAACCACTGGGTGATAATAATAATATCTGGGTTTATGCTAATTTGAATAGACATACTCAACAATATGGTAAATACCCCCACTTAATTTTTGATTTTAATGATGACGAGCATCTAGACTCTCTTCCGGATAATACATTCACCAGCATAGCGTTCGATTTCGCAACAGTAAAATTTATTAGCAATCCGTTTAAAACTTTGAAAAAATTGGGAAAAAAACTTACAGACGAAGGATACTTATATATTCTACCAGGGAGTAATCTAATCTTCCCCCCAAGTCTTAATATCCCAACTACATATGCCAGTTCAACCCGATATTTGGATTTTTATTCAAAGGCATTGGCAAGTAGTAATTTCGGTTTTAAGGATTTTCAGCCCGGTGTAGGACCTCTTATCTGTACAATTGAAAATGATCATTATCCGCTATCTCCCGACTTAGAAGAAAACCCTCATTTGAAATGTCAGAAAAGGGATAAATCAAACCCCTAAAAATCCGTCAATCTGTCGACAATATAATAGTTCAAGCGAAATGCCGGAAGGTTCATAATTGGGAACCAAAACAGCCAGGGTGGGTAGGGCGCTAAAATCAGAGCAGAGGCTCAGTAGAAATTCGTCCAAGAGATATTTTTAGCGAAAAACTGGACAAGATAACTGGGGATAATATCGCCCTTAAAGCTTCGGGAACCGCCAGTGTAATTGAAGGAGTGATGCTATTTACGAACAACCATCACAACCTCCTTTGTGAAATTTATTCCGAGAGATTTTGGAGATTGCTATCTTTAGTTGGCACCCTCGTACACACGAAGAGCACTATCCTCCTCCCCGTCTACGAGTGAGCCAAAATCTCGCTCATTGTTAGCAAAATTTCGACGCGGATAAGGAGCGGTTGCCATCAAGGAAGCTTGGCAACAGCAATTCCGGTCGTTTTTCATAGCGGGGAAATTGCTCCTGAGGTTGGGAGCCATAATTTCTTCCTTGAAATTTAAAATTTCTTAAGCCAGTTTCATCAGCTCCTATAACGGGAGATAGATGAGAATATTTTTTGTGAAAAGGCCCAGACAAATCTTTGATACTATCAAAAGCAGGTGCTGCCTTAATCGAAAAGCTAGATAAATTTGCTGTAATAATCCAATAAACATAGTTCGTAAAAATCTCATTTATCCTCAAGTAAATCGCTTTACATTGCATTAATAATGCATGAAAAGAGTTTAAACATCAATGAGGTAGTTTAAAGTATAAATTTCATGGAACTCTATCTAGATAATAAGCGTTTTTATTAGGTCAAACAAGGAAAAATAATGATATTCGTTGATGACTTAAACGATTGATATCGTTATTGCGGATTCAGCCTCACGAGAAACAATTTAGAAAGATCATTTTTTACTAAACCTCAGTTGCGTTTCTACGATAAAAAGGACATTAGTTATAATAGTTATATACTAAACAGGAATAATAAAATGAGCATTAGAGTGAAGAACTTTAAATCAATAACACTAACGGTTTTTTTGGCCATTTCCTTTTTTTCATGCACGAAAAGCCAGCCGCTTAAATTAAACAATAAAATCAGCATCTTTGATGCTAATAACGATAAATTTGAGCCAAAAATTGTAGCAACTTTAGGCCCATCCTCTTCAGAGGTAGATGTATTAGTAAAAATGATTAATGCTGGCTTAAATATGGCTAGAATAAATGCCAGCCATGGCAGCAATGAAGCCAACCAAAAGCTTATCGAAAATGTTCGCTTGGCCTCCAAAGAAGCCAACAAACCTGTGAAAATTCTGATTGACTTACAGGGGCCCAAAATCCGGGTTGATAAATTACCCGAACCTTTAGTTCTTAAACCTGGCCAAGAATGGGTGATCGGGCGAGCTCGGGATATGCAACTTTTTCCCGAATATACTAACTCCTTTATTCCTACCGTGTATAAACAATTGGCTACTGATGCGGCCGTGGGAGAAAGTATCTTTTTTGATGACGGGTTCCTTCAAGCTAAAGCCATTGAGAAAATCACCAGAGATAATCGCACCGTTTTGAAAATCGTCGTTGTGGTAGGCGGACTCCTTAAATCAAACAAGGGAATTAATCTGCCTGGCTCACATATATCTGCTCCCAGCCTTACCAAAAAAGATGAGCTCGATCTGCTCTTCGCCATTGCTCAAAAAGCTGACGCCATTGGCTTAAGTTTTGTGAGAACTGCTGCCGATATTGAAAAAGTTCAAGCTAAAATTCGTGCTCAGGGCTCAAATATTCCGGTAGTTGCCAAAATTGAGACCCCAGAGGCAGTAGCAAATTTAGAAGAAATCGTAAAAGTCGCTGATGGCATCATGGTAGCCCGTGGCGATTTGGCAGTTGAAATAGGTTTCGAAAAAGTCCCCTCCGTGCAGCAACGACTTATTTGCTTAGCAAATCACTACAAAAAGGACATCATAACTGCGACCCAAATGCTGGAATCAATGATTACTTCTACGCGCCCCACCAGATCTGAGGCTGATAATATTGCTCATGCTATTTGGCAGGGAAGCGATGCGGTTATGCTGAGCGGCGAAAGCGCTGTAGGCATTGATCCGGTTGGTGCTATTGTTGCTATGAAACTAATAAGCTCTGCAGCCAAGGAATCTGGCATTACTTATGCCAAGGCCTGTCCTGAGATTAAATAATACCAAGGCGCCGCGGATTTTTGTCCGCGGCGCGCTTAACAGTGTCGAGTGCAGTTACAACTAAATTGACATTATACTAGCCTTTATTAGCTATCATCCTTTGGTCATCATTTCCCAAAACGTATCGCAAAGCTTGCAAGAGAACCCAAGGTTGCCTTGGAGCTTTTCACAACTTTTTTCTCAGCACTCGTTTTCCCTAATGTTGGCTGAGCCTGTTTTTTTCCGATGCATGCGCTCAGAGAGATGCGTTTTCGGACAATATCCACATCCAATACTTCAACCTTAAGTTTGTCACCGGTCTGAACGATGAGGCTTGGGTCTCTAACAAATTGGTGTGACAACTGTGAAACGTGAACCAAACCATCCTGATGGACGCCGATGCCCACAAAAGCACCGGTCCCTGGCGGCAATTTGCCTAACATCATGATTTTGGCGCCAATGTGCCTTAAAACGAATTGGGCTAGGGTTTTGCTCACGCCTTCCGGCAGGGTGGGCAAAATGAAAAAAAGCCGTTTATGCTTCCTATACTCTGAGCCAAAGGATGCAGGCCAGCTCAATTTTTATCTTTCTGCAGTAGATGACACTATTAGAGGGTAAAAAAGGCCTTTTATGCGACCTAGATCCCTTTATTTTCAGGGAGAGTTTCTAATATGCACGTTTTAGGGCATCACAGGCTGACTAAAAAATGTTGTACGCGCGAAGCCATGTTCACCAAACCAGCTTTCAATCGGCACAATCTCAATGCCATTCTCATGATAGCGACGGCTTCCCGTATAAACAGCGATGGCGCGTGCTTCCGGATAGTCGCTGAGAAAGGCCTGTAGACCATCCAGAGCTCCTGGCCGAATACGATCCGCTCGCTTAATTTCAATGGCGAAAAAACCAGTTGGCCCATAAAGAACCAAGTCAACTTCAAGTTTTCCTTGCGTGCGCCAAAATGAAATTTGATAACGTGCATCGAGGTAATCATTGAGGGCTTTAAGTTCCTGCCACACAAGAGTTTCCAAGGCCGCTCCATCAATTTCTTCGCTCGTATCAAGAGGCCCTTTAGGGCGAAGATGTCTAAAAACGCCAACGTCAAAAAAGAAGAACTTTGGATGAGTGGATAATTTCCGTTTTGCGCGCTTCGAAAAAACTGGTAAGCGCTCGGCCAGCAAAAGATCTTCAAGAATTTGAAAATAATCTGCAGCAACCTTTCGATTGATCGCGCAATCCTCAGCTACTTTAGCCACGTTAAGCTCAGATGCTTGAGAAAAACTCGCTGATTCGAGGAAGCGAGCAAAGGCGCCTAGGTTTCTCAGTATTCCTTCAGCGAGGACTTCTTCTTTTAAGTAAGTAGCAACATAGGAAAATAAGAAATCTTCTGGGTCTGGAGCGAGAACGGCACAAAAAAGAACTTTTAAGTATTTTTTAAAAAAATAGAGAAAAAAATAGGTTAAATCGAGTATGACAAAAAGCCTACTTTTCAAGGAAGGAAGTTGGTCTTGGAATCTATTCCAGCAATTTACCCTCGTATTCACCGGTCAGCGTCTCCAAGAATCTCGCCAGCTGGTCAACTTGGGTCGTCGTGAAATTTTTGCCAATCTGATGCTTGGCCATAAGAGAAACTGTTTCTTCCAAGGAGTTTGCGCTGCCGTCGTGTAAATAGGGGTGGGTGAGGGCAATATTGCGAAGTGACGGTACTTTAAATTTGTATTTGTCGCCGTCATTTTTGGTGAAATTGAAAAGGCCCATATCAGCTTCGTTCGGGGATCTTTTGCGCGTGGCAAAATAATCTTTTTTCACGCCGAGCTTTTCAAAAGAAAGACCGCCTAAGTTTGGGCCCGCATGGCAGGAAATACAGTTGGTTTTGAAAAGCTCATAGCCCTTTTTCTCATGGGCGCTCAGGGCATTTTCATCGCCCCTTAAAAAGTTATCGAAGCGAGAATTGGGGGTGATTAAAGATTGCTCAAAGGTGGCAATAGCATTGAGAATATTCTTTTTAGTTAATCCATCCTGATAAGCACTAGTAAAAGAACTTATTAATTGTTCATCCTTTTCTAAATTAGCGAGAATGATATCCCAATCTCCTCCCATTTCTACGGGATTAGTTACCGGACCTCCTGCTTGCTCCTCTAGGTCGGCCGCGCGTCCATCCCAAAATTGGCGATGATTATAAACGGCGTTAAAGACCGTAGGAGCATTGATAGTGCCAATTTGTCCGCGAATGCCCGTGCTGGTAACGGCCTGGTCAGAGCCTCCTTTTTTCAGACTGTGGCAATTCGCGCACGAAATGGTCTCATCTCCCGAAAGTCGTCGGTCGTGAAACATAATTTTACCGAGCGCCACCTTTTGGGAATCAAGTTGAACTGCTTTAGGCAGCGGTGGGATGGGTTCGCCGGCGCGCATGCCAACAAAACCTTCCTGCGCTCGACGCTCTCGCCGGGTTTGATAAATCCATTTTTTTATACTATCTTTTTCTGGCTGCGATAAACCGCTATTCCAATGCATTATTCGGTAGGGGTAAGGGGCCATATTATCTGCATATAATACCCCTTCTAGTCTCGCCAAATCCAACTCACTAAAAGGCACGCCATTGTTCTCTAATTTTCCATCCATATTAAGGCGTTCCATGCCTTGGATCATATCGGCCGCTATTAATTTTTTTGCGATAGGAAACTTGGCATAAAAAGGCATCTTTCCTCGCGAGGAATGGCAATCTTTGCATTTGTTAAACAAAATAGTCGAGGCCTCTTTGAAGGGAATGTCTTCGATCATCGCCACTTTTTCATCGACGCTATTAGGGGCCGTGTTGGTTATGGAAAGAAGCAAGACCAAAACGGCGAGGGCGCCTATTAAAGAGAAAAGCTTTTTCATCGTTCATCCTGGGAGCGAACCTTTACCAGATGCTAACGATTTAGGGGGCTTGGCTATTCTTGATTGGGTTATTTTGAGGCGAAAAGCGCTACGCTCGCGGTGAGGATTGATACCGGCAGACTGCCTTAAAAAATAAGCCCGTTCGGGTGTGGCCATACGTGAATAAGCCAAGTATTAATCCCATGAGCTGATTGATTGGTAGGTAGGATTTATTAGTAATCCTTCCCGAAGGGATCCCACGAAACTTCGGGAATCTCAGCTTCGACAGATTCTATAACCGATTGGTGATTTAAATGTTCACAACCCTCATATCCCTCTCTTTAGCGACGCTCGTCTTTTTAGCCGTTGCCTTTTTCTTTGGACCCATAGGCGCTATTTTGCCCAGCGTTGTTGTGTTGATAGCCGCTTTTTTCCTAATTTCACGCAAGCTCGCGAAGAAGCTTGAGCAGTCCATGAAGGGTTTGCAAGAAGATTTGATGAAAGGGCAAACCGATAAGGCTATTAGAACGCTAAAAGATATACAAAAGCGCTATGGGCGTTGGCAATTCTTTTTGGGCTCAACTATCGATGGTCAGATTGGTTCCATTTATTATATGAAAAGCCAGTTTTCGGTTGCCAAACCATATTTGGAGCGAGCTTTTGTTCGGCACTGGGTGGCTAAGGCGATGTTAGCCATGATATATTATCGCGAGAAAAAAATGGCCAAAATGAATGAGGTTTTTATGGCTACCACTAAGCATGTTAAAAAAGCCGGTTTATTGTGGAGTCTATGGGCATATTGTGTATGGCGTAATGGCGATTTGGAAAAAGCTATTGGTATATTGGCCCAAGGCAAGAAAATTTTAGGCGATGCAGACCCACATTTGGCGCAAAACTTGTTGTCGTTGCAAAATGATAAGAAGATGAAAATGAAGGCTTATGGTGATCAATGGTATCAGTTTCAACTCGAATTTTCTCCAGCTCAAACCCAAGCACGTCAAGGCCGGGTGCGCTTTCAAAATAGATAGCGATAATTGCTGGTGTTTATTAGTAAATCAATATTATCAATTTATTTATAATATATATTTTGTTAGATTGAATGTGGTTTTGGTATAGGTTTAATGAGGTTTGCGAATGCTCCTAAGCTGCAATAGCTGCCATAAGGATTACGTTGCTTCACATCGGGTGAGTGGCGAGGATTTTATTTGCAGTAATTGTCGGGGACGCGCCAAGGAACAATCCACGAAGCTTGGCATTCACCCTGCTTTGGAAAAAAAAATGGCGACTCCTGCGGAAGCAAAAGGCCATGCGCCAACCTTGGTATTGAGAGCTACGCAATTTGGAGCCCGCTCGACCCGTCATAATGTTGATAAAATCAAAGAAATGAACACCATGCCAAGCATCCCTGGCTTTGATATTGCTTATCAAGTGGGGCGGGGGGCCATGGGCAGTGTTTATCGGGCTCGGCAAATAAAAACTGGCCGTTTGGTGGCCATTAAAGTTTTAAGCTATGAGCTCGCTCAACGGACTGATTTGGTAGCCCGCTTTGAACGCGAGGCTTATGCCTTGAAATCCCTTTCCAATACCAATGTGGTGACGGTGATCGATGCCGGCCACGTGGATGATTTACATTATTTTGCCATGGAATTTATTGATGGCATTACTTTGCGCACTCGCATTAATCGCGGCCCCATTCATTGGCGAGAAGCTGCATTTATTACCACGCAAATGTTAAACGGCCTAATTGCAGCTCACAAGCACGGCATTATTCACCGCGACCTAAAGCCTGAGAATGTGCTTCTTTCCTATCCAAATAGCGATTTTTCGCGAATGCCTGAACGGGTAGTGTTGGTGGATTTTGGTTTGGTGGGAATCGGTGGCTTAGCTTTTGACCCCCATCCGAACCTCACGCGCAGCAAAGTGACCATGGGCACCGTAAATTATATGGCGCCGGAACAGCATGTCGATGCAAAAAGAGTAGATCACCGTTCTGATTTATATTCCTGCGGCGTTATATTATTCGAAATGCTCACCGGCGATTTACCCTTAGGCCGCTATTTAATGCCCAGCGAACGGGGCGGCAGCCTTGAAGGCGTTCCTTTGTCCCTTGATCCGCTGTTAAGCAAAGCCTTAGCAAGAAATTTGGAAGAACGTTTTTCCTCGGCCCAGATATTCTTGGCAGAATTAAACAAGGTGATCGCCATCGACGAGGCGCTGACTCTTGCACAAAACGATGCCAAAGCGCATAACAACAGCCGCATAAAATCCCTCTACCACAAAAGCCGCTACGGTTTATTGCTGGCGATTGCGTCGCTATTCTTTGCTTTTGGCATAAAGCTTTCGCTCGGTGGAGTTGAAAAGCCGGCGCAGGCTTTGATTAAGAAATAATTAAACCAAGTATCTTTTTTTAAGACAACTCAGCCGAGGATGATAGCTCATGCAAGTCGAGGATGCCCATCCGCC
>CAYJDW010000080.1:0-12139 GCA_964368985.1 uncultured Myxococcales bacterium
TCTCCACCCTCTCCCTAGCCTCTCCCGCAAGCGGGCGAGGAGTTGTTGAGGTAAAGCCCGCCACATTTATGCAACAACGCCGGTCCAGCCCTGGAATGACAAAGTCTCGTTATCTAGGAAGATGGGGTCCCTGCTTATTAAATCTTGAGCTTGTTAAAACCAATAAGTGCTCCCAATGTCATGTTTGGATTTGGTCTTGGTTTCGCTTGTGGTTTTTGTCCATGTTGCTTGGTTTCCTGGGCACCCCGTTTTTTTCCAGTGCGTGCACTAAGAGCAATCCTCTTTCGGGCAATATCGACATCTAGTACTTCTACCGTGAGTTTATCGCCCGTTTTCACTATTGTGCTTGGATCTTTTACAAACTGTTCGGAAAGCTCGGAGATGTGTACGAGCCCATCTTGATGCACGCCGATATCGACAAATGCACCAAAGGCAGTGACGTTAGTAACAATTCCTTCTAAAATCATAGCTTTTTTCAAATCGGAGATTTCGTTAACATCGTCGCGAAAGGTCGGGCGTTCAAATTGGGCTCGCGGATCTCGTCCAGGTTTTTTGAGTTCTTCAACAATATCTTTAAGCGTAAATGCTCCGAGCGCATCTGTCATGTAACGATGCAGCTCGATCTTTTCAATAGCATTTTTATTGCCGATAAGTTCATCGAGATTAAGGCAAAGATCGCGCGCGATATTCTCTACGGTTTCATAACTTTCAGGATGGACAGCGGAGGCGTCTAAGGGATGAGCGCCACCATGCACTCGAAGAAAACCAGCGGCTTGCTCAAATGTCTTTGGGCCGAGCCCGGAAACTTTTAGCAATTCGCGACGAGTTTTGAACGCACCATTTTGTTCTCGATAGGTGACGATGTTTTTGGCAAGACTTGGCCCAACACCAGCCACATAAGAAAGTAAGGGGGCACTTGCAGTATTGAGCTCGACCCCCACCTGATTCACACAACTTTCCACCACTTCGCCAAGTTTTTTGTCGAGCAAGGGCTGATACACGTCGTGCTGATATTGCCCAAGCCCCATAGCTTTAGGCTCCACTTTAACCATTTCAGCAAGAGGATCTTGTAATCGCCGTGCGATAGAAATAGCTCCGCGAATAGTGAGATCGAGATCAGGAAATTCTTCGCGCGCAACATCAGATGCACTATAAACGCTTGCACCAGATTCATTTACGGCGACCACAAAGGTATCTTTAAGATTCATGGAGAGAATAAGCTGCTTGACAAATGTTTCCGCTTCTCGGCCACCAGTACCATTGCCCACCGCAATGGCGATTGGCCGATATTTTTCAATCAACTTTTGTAACTCACGCTTGGCGCGCTCTTTTGCATCGTCACTGCCGTTTAAAAAGAGGGTGACAGTTTCCACAAACCTTGCGGTATCTTCTACCACAGCACATTTACAACCCGTGCGTAGGCCGGGGTCAATGCCAATAACGGTTTTTGCACCTAAAGGCGCCGACAGCAAAACATGTCTTAGATTCTGCGCAAAAACATCAATAGCATGTCGATCGGATTTCATTTTTAAATCAACGCGAACATCAATAGATAAACTTGGCATCAAGAGCCGTTTATAAGCATCCTCAATAGAAAGTTTAAGTTCGTCGGCAAAAGGCGAGCGTTCATTGAGATTCATGGTTTTTTCCATGAATTCTAGGCAATCGCTTTTATCCATTTCGATGTCAAAAGAAAGGACGTTCTCCCTTTCGCCCCGTAAGATGGCTAAATAGCGATGCGAAGGAATCGTAGACACTGCTTCTTTGAAATCATAGTAATGTTCGAACTTGGTAGGCTCCACAATATCAGCGCGCCGTTTTGCTATTAGCATGCCCTTTTTCTCTAGCTCGCTTCTGATAAATGTTCGCAGCTCGCTATGTTCAGAAATAATTTCCGCAACAATATCTCTAGCTCCCTTGAGAGCAGTTTTTGCATCGGGGACTTCCATTTCGATATTAAGAAAAGTTTCGGCATAATTGATGGGGTCAATATCTATCTTTTGTTCCAAAATCATTTGCGCCAAAGGCTCAAGCCCTTTTTCCCGCGCTATCATCGCTCTGGTTCTTCGTTTTGGTTTGAAAGGAACATAGAGATCCTCAAGCTTGGTTTTGGTATCACAAGCAAGAATCTGCGCTCTCAATTCGTCGGTCAATTTTCCTTGCGAAGTGATGCTGTCGAGTACGGTCGTACGTCGATCTTCAAGTTCACGTACATAATGCCATCGCTCTTCGATGGAGCGAATCTGAATTTCATCCAAATTACCCGTGGCTTCTTTCCGATAGCGAGCGATAAAGGGCACCGTGTTGCCACCGCCAAGCAACTTAATCACTTCAGCGATTGAACGCGCATTAAGTTTTAGCGTTGAGCTAAGGAGGGGAATAATATGTTGAGAATCATTGGTGTTTTGATTGGAAAGGATCATAAAAAACTCTGGTGCAAATAGTTGACTCATACTATGGCAGTTCCATCATTTGCCAAGAGGCGATACCAAACAAGTTTTTGCTATTTTCTTTCGCCAGCCATTCGGGAGTCACATAGCGCTTCATCCGCAGATTGACTAGGGATTAAAATATTGGTTCTGTGGCGTTATCTTTTTATTTCATAAAGTGAGGATATATGTCCGCAAAACCAGTGCTCCTGGCATGGCTATGGTTATTTTCGTTGAGCACACGGAGTGAAGGAGATTGTTCTCAGATAGTTCAAGAAGGCACGCTTTATTTGGCCGCTAGCAGCGAGGAGCGCGGATATTATAAGGCCGAAGATAAATATTTTAACAATGCTATGACTCTGCACATCGAAGCGCGCCTTGAGAAAATTTGCGAACTTAATGGCTGCGGTTTGGCGAGAGCTTATAAAACTGCAGAATGGAATACACCGAGCATCACCGTTGCGCGGGTTCCCAATGGTGACCGCCTCGAAGATGATGATTTTTTGTTGGTGAGAGCTTGGAAATATGCCGACGAGGGTCGTCAAAATTTAGGAAATTTTTTGTGGTTTGTTGGCCACACGCTCAGTTGTTTTACCATTCTCGGCGTGATGGATTATTGGGAAGTTTTTCCGCATATTGCCTTCATACCGCCCGTTTTTGTGGTCTTAAGTCAGGGCCTCACCATGATTTCGCGCCCCATCGAAAGGAAGTGGGGGAAGTGGAATGCTCCGAGGGAAATAAGCGCGGAAAAAGGGCTTCAAAGAATCGCTAAAAAACAAAAAGTCAACAAACTGCGATTTGATGAAAAAGCGCGCGTTCCGCATTTAATTTTCACGAGTATCGAATGTCATCCTCCGCGCTTTGATCTGGAAATCCAAACCGAATAAATTATTATCCTGGCCAAAAGAGTCGCTTATTTTGTCGACAAAGCCGTCATGATAGAATCAGTCGTTACAGCACCAACCATTTTTCCTGATTTATCTTGAATGATCATCGGCCTTTTCGTTCGGCCCACCGCACCAATAACATCTTTGATGGTTAAATGTTCATGTCCTAAAATAATATCGTTTTCGTTAAAAGATCCGCTTTGAAACAAGGTCCAAGGCACAATGCGGCCTTCGAGATCCCCGCAAACCGAACGACGTGGGCGGCCGTTTTCGTCGAGCAGGCAGCGATAGACTCCCGATTGATCGAGAAAAACTGACATGTGGTCATTGCTGTATTTGAGCTCTCCGATTGAAGTCATGATTGCTCGTGCTCGCAGCAAGCGGGTCTGATCAATGTTTTGCACAAAATCTTTGACATATTGGCTTTTCGGGCGTGCCACGACATCTTCGGGGGTTCCGATTTGAATGATTTTTCCTTCCTGCATAATGGCTATGCGAGTGCCGATTTTGAGGGCTTCATCGAGGTCATGCGTGACAAATAAAATAGTTTTTTGCAAACTTTTTTGAAGGCGTAAAAGCTCTTGCTGCAAATGATTTTTAAGCACCGGGTCAAGGGCGGAAAAAGGCTCGTCCATCAAAAGAATCGGAGCCTTGGTTGCAAGCGCCCGGGCGAGTCCCACGCGTTGTTGCATGCCACCCGATAAATCAGCCGGATATTGAAGCGCCCAACTACCAAGACCTACTAGTTCAAGAGTTTCCCGTGCTCGCTGGTCGCGCTCGATTTTTTTTACTCCGGCTATTTCTAAACCAAGACCGACATTTTCTAAGACGGTTTTCCACGGCAAGAGCGAATTTTTCTGAAAGACCATGGCGACGTGACGGGTGCGTAAGTGACGCAATGTCCCTGCATCAGCATCAGCAATAGAGAAATGCTCAGGTCTTGGGCCATCGATCATGAGATTGATGCTGCCGCGGCTAATGGGCATGAGTCCGTTTATAGCCCGCAGCAAAGTAGATTTACCCGAGCCTGATAGACCCATGAGCACAAAAATCTCACCCTGATGGATCGATAAATTAGCTTGATTGACACCGACAATGTGGCCAGTTTTTTCCTTTATTTGTTGACGACTAAGGCCTTGATCAAGAAGGCCAAGAGCACGGGCGGGGGAAGTGCCAAAGATAATATCTAAATCAGCAATGGAAATAGTATGCATGGTGCGCCTCTTTCCGATTATTCGGCTTTGAGGGAACAAATGTTACCTATGCCAAGTTGCTACCTATCAGATTTCTGTGCCACCTTGTCGTCCCCGCGAAGGATCTTAAAAAATCAAATTCTCCTCAACATATTCCGCCCTCACATCCCCTAAATCATGGGGCAGGATAAATTTCAGCCCGTGGCGATCGCGTTTTTTATCGTGAAGCATCGCTTTTATGAGGGCATTTTTATCCATGTTTGAAGGCAGCTCAGTGGGCAAATGATATTTCTTTAACAGCTTTTCAAGTTGATCAGAAAAATCATTTTTTAAATAACCCAGTCGGTGAGCTAGTTTGGTGGCGAGCATTAAGCCGATGGCTACTGCTTGCCCGTGTTTTATTTGATAATCGCTCACTTTTTCTATGGCGTGGGCAAAAGTATGGCCTAAGTTTAGGTTCGCGCGAATATTATTTTCCCGAGGGTCTGCAAAAACTATTTGGGTTTTAACCTGCACGGCCCGTTCGATAAGCGTGGTGGGATCGAAGCCTTGTTCAAGATCGCTAAAAAGTTCTCTATCGCCAATAATGGCATGTTTAATAATTTCGGCCATGCCACAGGCGAATTCAACATCGGGCAAGCTTTTTAAAAAGTCAGGGTCGATGAGGACGGCGCGCGGATTATGAAAGGCTCCAATCAAGTTTTTCCCAAAGCTTAAATCAATACCAGTCTTGCCTCCCACTGAGGAATCAACCATGGCGAGCAAGGTGGTGGGGATCTGAATCACTGGGATGCCCCGCATAAAATTCGCCGCAGCAAAGCCAGCCACATCGCCCACATTGCCGCCGCCAAGCGCCAGCACGACGCTTGAGCGATTAAAATTTTGTTCAAAGAGGGAGCGGTGGATGTGTTCTATGCTTTCAGCGTTTTTATGTTGTTCCCCATCCTTGATGGTGATTATGGCCATGCTCTTGGTAAGGGCCATTTTATCGATAAAAAATTTCAATGTTTTAGCTAATGAATCGCTCGTAACAAGGGCCGCACGGTGATGGGTTAATCCCACATAGTCAAGAATGAAATTGAGGTGCTTCAGGAGCCCTGCTCCGAGAAAAATTTCATAGCCATTTTGTACCTCGTCGACACTGATAGAGCGGGTGCTTTCCAATTGTTTTTGAGCATTAAAATGTTCCCTAATTTCACTACAGGTCCGTTCTTTGTCTTCATGGTTGACATCGATATTGTGGGCGATGCTCATATAAAGTGGGCGTCGAAATAAATAGAGTCGTTTAAGCCGTTCAAATTCCTCAGGCGAGCTGAGGGTGCCTAGAGGTCGCTTGGTGGATTTTTTCAGTCTTTTGAGAATGAGCGCAAAGTTTGCGTCGAGATAATATAAAACCCCTAAAGATCTGAGTGCTTCGAGGCTATCAAAAAAGGTAGGAGCCCCACCACCCGTGACGATAATAGAATTTTCGACTTTGGCGAGCTTTTTTATGGCCTGAAGCTCGAGGCCGCGAAAATAAAGTTCGCCTTTTTTGGCAAAAATATCTTTGATGCTAAGACCACTACTTTTTTCAATTATGGCATCGAGATCATAAAGTGGGCATGCAAGTTTTTCGGCCAACATGGCGCCGATACGGGATTTGCCCGAGGCCATGAAGCCACACAAAATGATGTTATTTTTAGTCGTTGTATTCATAATCAAACCGCCATGGGGCTGTTTTCATGGTGAGTTCCGAAAGACGTCCTTTATGAACATTAGCAAAAGCTTTGAGCATAGAGCTGCGATCATCGCCACCAATTTTATCCATTAAGGCATTGAGTAAAACTATGCTCAGCATGGCCTCGCCAATGACCGCCGCCCTTTGAACCGCACAAAAATCGCTTCGTTCATAAATAGTAAGGCCCGCTTCATTTTCACTCAAGTTCACACTTTGTCGTGGCGCAAGGGTCGTACTAATGGGTTTCATGTAGGTGCGGACCACCAGCGGCATGCCGTTGGTCATGCCGCCCTCAAGACCACCGGCGCGGTTGGTCGTACGAGTAATTTTTTGGCCCTCGAGGCGGAATTCATCATGAACTTGGGTGCCGCGAATGCTCGCATTTTTTATACCTTGCCCGAGCTCAACTGCTTTCATCGCGGGAATACTCATCATGGCGGCGGCAATAATGCCATCGAGTCGACGGTCGTAGTGGACATAGGAACCTAAGCCTGGGATTAATCCCAAAGCCACCGTTTCAAAAACCCCACCGAGTGTATCCTTTGCCTTCATGGCCTCGTTAACATGGGCTTTAATTTCCTCTAAACGGGAGGGGTCAACGAAAGCGAATTCATTGTTGAGAGAATTTTGATAAATGCTTAAAAAATCCTCATCGCTTAAAAGGTCATCGGTGGAGGCAAAGATGCCACCTATGCGGCTAACATAAGCCAGCACTTTGATGCCAAAGGAGCCAAGAATTTGCTTACACAAACTTCCCACCGCCGTCCGAATGGCGGTTTCTCGCGCAGATGCCCGCTCGAGAGAAATTCTTAAATCGTCATGGTGATATTTCAAGGCTCCCGCAAAATCAGCATGGCCTGGCCGCGGGGCCACCATGGGAGGAATATCTTTGTCACGCCAATTGGCATAATCGATATTTTTGATTTCAAGAGCGATGGGGGCGCCAGTAGTCTTTTTTTCAACGAGACCCGCGCTAATGTTCACGCAATCTTTTTCAATTTTCATGCGACCGCCGCGGCCAAAGCCTTGCTGGCGTCTGGCTAAATCAGCATCAATTGCAGATTTATCGATAGTAAAACCGGCCGGCAGCCCTTCAATAATGGCTGAAATTTTCGGTCCATGGCTTTCTCCTGCGCTCAAAAATCTAATGGTGGCCATAAAATCTCCAGTCTCAATTGTTGTTAATTAGTGATAAATTTAACCGGTTTAACATATTGTATTTGGTTTTGTTTGATAAGACAAAATGCATGTTTTATTGTTTAATATTGTAGTTCCTCAACTTTCGGTGGCAAATGAAGCGAGTATTTTCTTATATAGTGCTTGCTCTAATGTCCTCTTCCTGCACCGAAACTAAGGGGGAAATTAGTATCGCAGATGAAACTACGTTATTGACCGCCTTGGTCAAGGACGTGGGCGCACAGATGGCTGGTATCGGGTTTCCAGTCTCCACCGATAAGATTGAGGTGAAGGTGAGCAGCCCTCATGAAATGCTGAGCTTGTTTAAAGACATCAACGAAGAATCGCGTCAGGAAGTAAAAAATTACACCGCATTTGCGCCCTCGCTGGAGGACGAACTAAAAAATGACGACGCGGTATCTCGCCTTGCTTTCTATGATCCCAATACTGAGACCATTGTTTTTCAAGCGGGGGCCAGCAAAAAAATTAGCGCGGGCTATTTGGCGCACGAACTCGCTCACGTTTATCAAGATCAAAAATGGGGCTTGGAAAATACGTGGCGTTTTTATCGAGCGCATCCATCGCGAGAAATGTTTAATATTACTCAATATATCATCGAGGGTCATGCTGAGCTTGCACGTCATGCCTACGAGCAAAGCCTTGCCACTAATCCGGTTACCATGTCTGATTTAAGCGTGGGTTTAGGAAAAGTCTTTGAGAGTGAATGTGTGGTGTGCGACAGCAATCAATCGGTGGCGAACTTACCCTATTCCATGGGCTTAAGATTCTTGTTGCATCAATATCGATCTGGTGGATGGAAATTGGTGGAAGATTTTTTTAATCAATTGCCCTTATCGAGTGAGCAAATTATTCATCCGAAAAAACTGAAAAAAGACAATCCAAAAATTCTAAAGCTCCCCCAATGGCAAGACAAAGAGTTGCCTGCTCAGGTGGTATTAGATGGTCCAATGGGTGAAGCATATTTGTTAACCAAACTATTATCGTTAGGCGTACAAAAAACCGAAGCATTTACCAGCGCAAGTGGATGGGATGGCGACATTGCCCACCTGTATCGGACTAAAAATGGCGACGAGGCTCTCGTATGGCGCATTGTTTTTGATCGCGATATCGATGCCCAGCAATTAAGCGATACTTTGCGCAATTTAAAGGAACCCCAGGAAAATATGCGGATTGGACGCGTGGTGGATTGGGTCATCACCGATAGCCCTGTGCTTGAGGCTAAATTACGAATTTTTATGAGCAAAAATCCGCAATATCTAGAAGCGGTACTGGGCGATCAGAAAGGAGAGACCACCGAGCTGGGTGCAAACAAAGACCAGGCGATGTATTTCACTACTCCTTTGAGGATGCGGATTGTCATTGGGCCTAATCATTAATAGGAATAAACCAATCGTTATCGCGAGCGCAGCGGCAAATGATTGCTGCGCTAGGCTCGCAATGACGATAGAGGCTTTTAAAAGTGATGAAATAAGGGTGCGAATATGGGAAAAGTTAAAGTTTATCCCTCTAATAATTTTGGCGGTTCAGTGGCGATCCCTGGTGATAAATCCATCAGCCATCGCGCGCTCATGTTTGCTTCGATAGCAGAAGGCACCAGCACTATTGAGAATTTGTTGGAAGGGCACGATTGCATTGCTACCTTGCAAGTTATGCGGGCTTTAGGCGTGCATATTGAGCTGAACAAAAATCAATGGCTCGTGCACGGCAAGGGGAAAGCTGGGCTTTGTGAGCCCATGTCTGTGCTTGATTGTAAGAATTCTGGCACCACCATTCGCTTAATGGCGGGCTTATTATCCGCCATGCCTTTTATGGCGGTGCTTGATGGAACGGATCAAATTAAAGCGCGTCCCATGGACCGCGTGGTCATTCCTCTTCGACAAATGGGCGCTCAAATATTTGGGCGCTCCGAAAATCGCTTGGCCCCACTGGTCACCACCCCTAGTAAAATTAAGGGCATTGCCCACAAGCTTGCGGTAAAAAGTGCGCAAGTGAAAAGCGCGTTGATGCTTGCCGGCCTCTTTGGCGACGGTGAAACTACTATTCATCATACCAAAGCAACTCGTGATCATAGTGAGCGCATGCTCCTTCATATGGGCGCAGATATTCGTGTGAGCGAGAATAGCGTTGTGGTTTCACCCTTAGTAAAAGAATTAACTCCCTTAGCCCTGAGTATTCCCGGCGACATTTCTTCGGCGGCCTTTTTGCTGGTGGCGGGTGCGGTATTAGCAACGCGCCCGCTTATTCTGCGCGCTGTTGGGATAAATGACACGCGAACAGGAATTCTCGACGCTTTAAAAATGATGGGAGCACGATGTACTTTTAGCAACGAGAGGACAGTTGCAAACGAACCCGTGGCCGATATTCAAATTGAAAAAAGCAAACTTATCGGCGCCACTTTTGCCGGTGATTTGGTAGTACGTATGATAGATGAAATTCCTGTGCTGGCCTTGCTGGCGACGCAAGCCTACGGCACCACCGTCATTAAGGATGCCCACGAATTGAAAGTGAAAGAATCCAATCGCATAACTAAAACCGTCGAGTTATTGAAAACTTTAGGCGCAGAAATTAATGAGACTGACGACGGAATGATTATTAAAGGACCGACTCAGCTGCATGGGGCTGAAGTAATGAGTTTTGGCGATCATCGCCTTGGACTTATGATGAGCATTGCGGGCTTAATGGCAGATAGCCCCGTGACGATTCATGGTGCGCATGTGAGCGACGATAGTTTTCCTGGCTTTTATAATTGTTTATCCGCGCTCGGCGCTCAGACAGAGGTTTGATGTGATTGAAAAAGTTGTAGGCCTGATCGGCTGGCCTGTCTCCCATAGCATCAGTCCTCTCATTCAAAATGCCGCTTTTAGAGAACTTGGTTTGGAGCAATGGGTTTATGTGCCGATGCCGGTTTCTAAATATCCTTATATTCGCATTAAAGAAGCGGTTTTAGGGTTGAGGGCTTTAGGCTTTCAAGGAGCCAATGTCACGGTTCCTTACAAAGAAGCGGTGGTACCTTATTTAGAACAACTTAGCGAAATGGCGAAGGCTATTGGAGCGGTGAATACCATCGTGGTGGATTCTGAAGGGCGTTTGATTGGGCATAATACTGACGGTCTAGGATTTATCAAGGATTTAAGCGAACACCAAATCGATGTGAGCAACATGGATGTTTTGCTCCTGGGAGCCGGCGGATCAGCGCGGTCTGTGGCCCATGCTTTGCTTGATCAAGGCTGTCCCAGGCTGACTATATTAAATCGCACGAAAACCAAAGCTGAGGATATAGCCAATGGCTTAGCCCATCTTTTCCCCCGTGCCCAATTGTTTACCGGCGCGCTCCATAAAGACACGATCAAACAATTGCCCCATGCCGAACTCGTGATCAATGCCACCACCATGGGTATGCTTCCTTCTTCGGAGCTTATGCCGTGGGACGAAAATGTCAGTTTTACTAAAAACCAAGTGGTATATGATTTGATTTACAATCCTTATCGCACCAAGTTATTAAAAAAGGCCGAAGCAGATGGTGCAAGAGCGATCAATGGCCTCGGAATGCTGGTGCATCAAGGCGCACTAGCTTTTAAAATTTGGACTGGGCATGAAGCACCTGTGGAGGTGATGAAAGCAGCGGCCGAAGCCGCTTTGGGCTGGCCGAGCCCCCATTAAATTAATTTAGCAACCCTCTGCCCCGGCTCGCCGATAATGGTCTTAAAACTCCATTCGGAGTGGCGGAGGGCAAGAATGAGTAAATTATTTTCGTCTGTTTGGGTTTTCACCTTCGGTCTTATTATTAATACTTCAGCTGTTTCAGCCACGGCAAAAGAAGAATTCCAACGAGTGAATCGCATTGTTCTCGAATCCTATTCTGAGGAAGTTGCTAAATTAAATGCAAAAGTGGATCTAAAAGAGATCTTTGAAAATTATGGTGGTGCCTTTCAGGTCGACTCGGCACATAAACCCTTTGGAGAAAACAGATACATTATTACCCTCACTGGCGCAGTTGTTAAGGGCCCCGATATTTCTCCGGGCCACGCGGTCTGGGCCTGTCACGAAATGGGCCATCTGTTCGGAGGCGCTCCCTTTCAAAAAAGAGCCTTGGTCAGTTGGTCATCCGTCGAGGGACAAGCTGATTATGCCGTTTCTGAATGTATGTGGCGTTACATTGAGAATGTGCAGTCCCGTATTTTCATCCACGAATATGAAGCCGCATGGATTAATAAATGTGAGGAACATTTCGAAGGTGAAAAAAGAGTATTGGGTTGTTTGAGAATCTTGTCGGGCTTTCAGGCAGTGGTGAACTATTTCAATATGGATAAGGACCCCGAAGAGCACGTGAGTCTCGATAAGAAAGAAACGGCTGTAGCAACAAAAACTTTAGAAAAATTTGCCTCAAATCAATGCCGTGTCGACACCTGGATGGCCGGTCTTTTTAACGAGCCAAGGCCAGCTTGTTGGTATAGAGAATCAACCTAAAAGGCCTCTCAAAGAGGGCGCGAAGTGAATCGAGTTTTTCTTAAAAGAGAGCGAAGCGAACGGTCCGCCCACTTTTTAAAAGGGGGCCGCGCGAAGCGCTGGGGGATTTCGAGGAGTTAAATTCTTCGCAAAATCCCCCTACTCGCTTCGGCTCGCCCCCACGTTTTTAAAGGCGTGGTGGCATAATTGCGGATCATTTTCCCTCAACAACTCCTCGCCCGCTTGCGGGAGAGGCTAGGGAGAGGGTGG
>CAYJDW010000081.1:0-11928 GCA_964368985.1 uncultured Myxococcales bacterium
CATTTTCGGTGAAGAGCTCTAACTGTCCATTCTCAATCGTGGGGATCTCTTTGGCGGCAAATGGCACAATACGCCAATTCTCGTCAAACTGCGTAAGGGTATAGTTGCCAGCGCGAACAATTTCCTCGGAAACTGTCATTTCTTTGAAGGGAACAAACAGTGAATCAGGTTCCTGCGAAATGCCAATGGTGAGAATTTTCTTGACGGGATGGGCATCTGCATTATCGGATGGCTTTTTTTGGCAACCACCGCACGATGGTAGGAAAGTTGTGATTATAAATAGCTGCATGACAGCTGTTAATAATTTTCTCAACGCTTGTACACTATTGCCCTGTTTCATGGCTATTGGTTTCGCGGGAGTTGTTTTTTGTTTGATGTAATTGATTACAAGGGTGCGCTATTGAATAACACTGCGCAACCATGACTGGCTTGTAACCCTTCGAGCCTCGCTGCTAATTTTAAATTCCCTGATTACGGCGAAATCGGCAATAAATAAACTTTTGCTCGGCCCCCCAAGGAGTACGGTGAGATTCCATTTCGGTTTCTTTTAGCTCGAATTCCTTTCCAAAAAAGCGACATAAAGTTTCCGAATCATACTGCACAATATCTAGTCCGCTGCACTGTTTTGGGCCACCGATAGTGAAAGTGGCGATAATGAGATGTCCATCAGGGATTAATGCATTCTTCAGAGTATGAAGATAGTTCAAACGGTCTTCTTCCGCGGTCAAAAAATGAAATACAGCTCGGTCATGCCAAAGAGCAAATTTTTGTTGCGGTTGAAATCTTGTAACATCTGATTCAATCCATTCGATTTTATCAGCCTGCTCCTTCATACGTAATTTATTGTCTTCAAGAGCTTTTGAAGAAATATCGAGGATAGCAATTTTTGTGAAATTTTTTGCAAGAAGATGGTCGACTAAGTGAGATTCACCGGCTCCTACATCAATGACTGCTTCGTCCTTAGCTATCCCGGAAGTTTCGATTAGGCGCATGGAAAGGGAGGGGTGGCTCTGAAACCAACTGACTTGGTTAGCCATATTTTTTGAATAGATATTTTCCCAATGAGTCTTCTTGTCTTTCATTTTAATTACCATGATAGAATTCAGATATGGGCTGGCGCACAACGCACTCATGGCTCAGCGATCATTAGTATATATGAAAAATTAATTTTTAATGGCATGGCGTTTCCTCGGTGTTGATCAATTTCCATTTCTTAGAGCTTAGAGAAATTTATTTAAGACAAAATTTTTTGCCAACCCTAAAGCCATGATAGACTGTTTACATGTCATTACGAGTCATCTTCATAGCAACGTTATTTATATTCAGCGCAAATACTGCGTTCATGACAGATGCTTGTTTTGGCGCTCATTCATGCCCATGTGAAACAAAAAACGCAGCAGAAAAAGCCCCCTGCGAACACTTATCGGGAAAAACTGCACCAAATTGTTCTTTCGATTGCCACTGTGATTGTCAGCAGTCCTTTTTTAACCATTATATAATGGTTAACATAGGTAAAAACTGCTTTAAAAATATTGTTTCAATAGTGTCTAATATTGATAATATTATGCCATTAGATTTTCACAACCAAGTATTTCGCCCTCCTATTGTTTAGCCGTTTTCATATTTTTCATGCAGGTATCCATTATGGATGCCTAGTGTGTGTCTCAACTTAACA
Organism: uncultured Myxococcales bacterium; assembly: GCA_964368985.1. GTDB lineage: Bacteria > Myxococcota > UBA727 > UBA727 > JABDBI01. The sequence goes on from CAYJDW010000081.1 coordinate 1,676, forward strand.
TAAAGAAAACGGAGTTAACTTATGAAAATCTCTCATATACTGGTAGTTTGTTTGTCCTTGTTCGGCCTATCTGCTGGTGCAGTCAATACAAAACCTGAGCAGACACCGATTGGAACTGCTCAACATGATAATGACAAAGCCGGCCATGAGTGCGAGCGCTGTGATGGCACCTGCGGTTGTAAGAAAGATTGCCAATGCGACCAAGGTTGCGATTGTCAAAACTGCTGCCATCAGAACTAGACACATAATGTAATGAGCCTGCTGGAGGATGGAGAGTCCTCCGCAGGCTTTTAAAATATCTGGGAATTTTTCTAGGGCCGGGCATTGGATTTCTTTGCATGCAGTTGGTTTATTGTTTTTTATTCGTTGTTAAATGGAAAAACTATATCCATTACTGCTTTTTAGACAGGTTTAGATTACAATGTTAAATATGCAGGTCAAAATCGCTAAAAATTCATATTTTTCGCTGGCGCTCTTTTGGGTTGCATTGGTATTACTCGTATTAACAATGTCCTATTCGACAATTGTCTATGGGGCTCTATTTTCAAACCATGACCATACAAGCTCACACATGGATAAATCGAGCAAGCAAGATTCTTCTTGCAGCTCAATGGACTCTGATCATATTACTTACACCCACAAGCATCCAGCAGATAAAGACAACAAAGAAGAACATGAACACACTCATGTCATCCATCTAAGCCATGGTGAGTTTCCTTCTTTAGGGTCTCAGACTCTGCAAATTGACACTTCTCCTTTCCTGGCAATTTCTCCCCTCTTAGCATTAGCTTTGCAGCCCGCTTTTTTTCCTAAAGAAGCGTATGCGAGCATATTTAGGCCACCTATCGCCTAGTTTTCACATTTTCAAAAAGATTAAGCCGCAAAAGTAAAAACCCGGCATAGCGCGTGGTCTTTTGCATATTTCCCTCTTTTTTTTGTGAGAATTAGCAATGTTGACCTTTTTCCAAAGCGATTTTTATCGCGTTCCTTCCAAATTATCCGTTTCCGATATAACCCATGCCGTCGGGATGACACCCGTTGTTCAGCTTCAAAATATGCATCCTATTTGCCAAACAAGTTCTTGTTGGCTCAAATTGGAGAGTTGTAATCCGGGCGGTTCCATTAAAGAAAAAAATGCCGTTTATCTGGTAGACCAGGCAGAGAGAAAAGGACTACTCCGCCCTGGTGGCACCATCGTTGAATCCAGTTCTGGCAATTTTGGTGTAGGTCTTGCTATCGTCGGGGCAGTGAGAGGCTATCGTGTCATCATCGTCATTGACGCAAAAACCACGCCATTTTTTCGCAGACTGCTGAACGCTTATGGAGCAGAACTTTGGGAAGTTCCACTGAGCGAATGTGATGCTTCTGGATCCATGCAGAAGGCTCGCATGCATCGGGCACAGATACTCCAAAAAGAGATCCCCGGAGCTTGGTATCCTTGCCAACATCTTAATCCAGATAATATAGAAGCCCACGCACTCTATACTGCTCGCGAAATCGAAAAAGTCTTTGGGCGCACTCTCGATGCAGTAGTAGTGGGCGTAAGTACCGCTGGGCAAATTATGGGTATCGCGAATCGCTTAAAGCAAACCCATCCCCGAGTTAAAATCATTGGCGTTGATGTGGAAGGCTCCGTGATTTTTAATACTCCGGCTAGCCCCTATAAAATGACTGGCATTGGATTATCGTTTTTCCCGCCCAATTTGGATCTTAAACTTCTTCATAGCGCCTACGTTATTCCTGAACAATTAGCTTTTTCAGTGTGCCATCGGCTCGCTAAACGAGATGGCATGCTACTCGGGGCTTCTACAGGCGCGATTGTTGCGGCCGGCATGCATGTTGCAAAATCTCTTGGTCCAAAGAGCAGAGTTTTAATGATCAATCCTGATCGCGGTGACCGCTATCTTGAAACTATCTATGATTCAACATGGCTCAGCCAACATGGTTTTACCCTCTTAGAGCACGGCAAGATAATAGAAGCGATTGATAAGCTAAATCCGATTTTATTAGATGGGTCTCTTCATGAAAACCACTAGTCTTGTTGCTCAATCGGAATCCCAAGAAAGCCCCACTTTGTGGGAGCTATGGCGTCAATTTTACCCACTTGCCATGAGTGATTTCACCATGGCTTTGGGAGACACTTTGCGCACTATTGCCCTTGGGCGTTTTCCTAATCCTGAAGTGACTTTTGCCGTAATTGGTGTGGTTAAATCCATTGCCGTTTGTCTTGAAAGTCCGATCATAACCATATTGCATGCATCAACCGCCCTAAGTGTCGATCGTCAGTCGCATCGCGCTTTAGGGCGTTTTACCTGTATTTTATCGGGGTTGTTAACTCTTATTTTTCTATCTTTGTGTGTTCAGCCTTTATCTGGCTGGTTATTTTGCGATGTATTTGGTCTTGCGCCCTCAGTCGCAGAACTTGCAATTGTTGCTCTAATTTTTATGGTTCCGTGGCCTGCATCCATTGCGTGCCGACGTTTTTACCAAGGAATTCTAATTCGGAATCGTCAAGAAAAAGAAATGTCATACGCTGCTATTATGCGCCTTGCATTTACTGCGCTCGTTTTGATGATTGGCTATCGACTGGAACTGGATGCTATATTAATAGCGGTTATTTCTTTAGTAGGCGCGGTTATTTTGGAAGCTTTGGTAGTAGTTTATTGTACGCGCTCGGTACCCCTGGCTCAATCAGTGGACAAGTCGCGTGGCAACTTTCCTTTAACCGTAAAAGGTATTGCCAAATATTATGTACCCTTAGGTTCTACTTCCGTCGCCGTTTGGGTGGGACGTGCTGCACTAGTTGCCGTCATTGCCCATGCGAACGATGGCATGTTGGCAGTTGCGGGATGGACTGTTGCAAGTGGATTTTTCTTACCCATCGCCAATTCCACACGTATGCTTCAACAAATTGTCATTGCCGCGCCTAAGCATGTCTCTCATCGTCTTCTCTTCAGATTTTCTTTAATCATTGGCGTATGCGCTTGCTTACCTATGATGTTTTTAGCTTTTGCAGCACCAGGAACAAATCTGCTTCTTATTTTGATGGGAGATAACAACCTCATGCTTGGAGCGCTCTTGCCAAGCTTACAAGTATTGTTTTTCCTGCCAGGCCTGGTCGCTCTGGAAAATTATCTGCAAGGCCGTCTCATTTTATTGGGGGCATTTTGGTGGATAAATTGCGCGACCATTATTAACATTGGCACTATGTTATTATTGTGCAGCTTGTTGATATTTTTTGGCGTCTCCGGAGCTTTGGCCGCGGCTTTGGCGTCCTTAACTGCGCTAGTTATTGAGATTGTTTTATTAACGTTTGGCATAGCTCGTCGAAGGGGCTAAGTATCATTTCCGGTAAGAAAATTAAAAATAAAAAGTGGGCCTCCAAATGAAGTGAGGCCCAACCTTAATAAAATCAAAAATAATCAAAATGCCGCAAAGTTATTATTTCTCGACGGTCATGCCTTCAACAATAGACACTTCTGGCTCAACCCTCATCGTAGAATAATGCTCATCCAAATTAGAAATAATCTCACCATTTCCGACCTTTATTTTCTTGCAAAAAGTTCTTTCAGTATCATGGCTGCCCCTAGTTTCTCGGCATTCATTTTTGAACAGCATTACTTTCTCACCGGGTTTTACTTCTTTACTTCCGAGGCAAACATCTGCTTCAATCGCAGAATGCTTAAGCACAACTGAGCCCCTACTGTGCGCGCTATGGACGCATCCCAATCCCGTTAAAAAAATCCCTGAAACCATTAAAATCAATATTCTTTTCTTAGCCTTCTTGTTCATCTATTTCCTTCCTTGGCTATAGTTATAGCCTCTAAGATTTATCCAAATTGGATAAAAACATAAACTTAAGCACTTTTCCTAGAGAAAATTTTATATAAAACCGGCAACACCAATAAGGTCAGGATGGTTGAAGAAATAATTCCCCCAATCACCACTGTAGCAAGAGGTCGTTGAACCTCTGATCCAGCGCCCACGTTTAAGGCCATGGGAACAAAGCCCAATGATGCAACCAGCGCTGTCATTAATACGGGACGTAATCGCGTGATAGCACCTGCCATGATGGCATGCTCAAGCGTGGCACCTTCAGCGAGCAGTTGGCGTATGAATGACACCATCACCACGCCATTGAGAACTGCTACGCCGGATAAGGCTATGAAACCGACGCCGGCTGAAATCGACAGAGGAATTCCCCTCAGCCACAATGCCAATACCCCACCAGTCAATGCCAAGGGGACACCGGAAAACACCATTAAGGAATCTCTGATCGACCTAAAAAGGGAAAAGAGAAGCACAAAAATCAAAAGCAAAGTCACCGGCACAACAAGCTTTAATCGATTAGTTGCGGAAATTAATTGCTCAAAAGTACCGCCATATTCTACCCAATAGCCAGGAGGGAGAACTATTTTTTCTCGTACTTGATTTTCCAGATCTCCGACGAAAGATCCTAAGTCACGCCCACGAACGTTAGCAGTTATTACCACGCGGCGTTTCCCGTTTTCTCGACTGATTTGATTTGGGCCTAAGGCCACTTCAACTTCGGCAACCTCTCTAAGAGGAACATAGCCCGCAGAATGCTCATCGACTATGCTGTTATCTTTTGTAAGAAGGATCGGCAAGTTTTTAACCGCATCAATATTAGTGCGTAAGTGTTCCGGTAACCGCACGACCAAATCAAAACGTCGGTCGCCTTCAAAAACTTGGCCAACGACTTTTCCGCCTAGAGCAACTTCTATGACTTGCTGCATATCGGCCACATTTAGGCCATATCGCTCGAGTTGTTCGCGATTTGGTTTAATGCTCAATACAGGCAATCCAGTTATCTGCTCCATCTTGGCATCGGAGGCGCCTATAACGCTCACCAAGAGCTTTTCTATTTGGCCACCAACAACCTGCAATTTTTCTAGGTCATCGCCAAAGACTTTAATAGCTACATCCGAGCGAACACCAGATATCAGCTCGTTAAATCGCATTTGGATCGGCTGGGTAAACTCGTAATTTTGACCTGGGATTTTTAATACTACTTCTTCCATCTCTGCGAGTAATTCTGCTTTGGTTTTATCTGGATGAGGCCAGGAGGCGCGATCTTTTAACATGATAAAAGTATCAGCAACACTTGGAGGCATAGGATCGGTCGCTACTTCCGCCGTACCAATTTTAGAAAAGACGGTTTCAACCTCAGGAAATGCTTTGATGCGTTCTTCAAGCTGGCTTTGCATCTTTAATGACTGCGTGAGACTCGTGCCAGGGATGCGCAAGGCATGAAGAGCAATATCGCCCTCATCTAAGCTTGGTATAAACTCGGATCCCATGCGTGTCGCCACCAGAACACTCAATGCGATGAGCATGGCTGCACCTGCCAACATAATCTTGCTATGATCCAGAGCATAAGAGAGGAGATAGCGATAGCCGCCATAGGTCTTTCGTAAAACAATATTTTCTTTTTCAGCGACCTTGCCACTCACAAAAAGCGCCACTGCTGCAGGTATAAAAGTCAACGACAGCAATAAGGCCGCCAATAAGGCCATGACTACCGTAATCGCCATCGGATGAAACATTTTCCCTTCAATACCGGTGAGGCTAAAGATGGGCAAATACACCACCGTAATAATCATTATCCCAAAGAGACTCGGACGAATAACCTCTGCGGTTGCCGAAGCTGCTAGCTTAAAACGCTGATCCTTGCTTAATAAAGTACCTAAGCGATGCTGCTCCAGAGCAAATCGTCTCAAACAGTTTTCAATAATAATGACCGCACCATCGACAATCAAACCAAAATCCAGGGCGCCAAGGCTCATTAAGTTGCCCGAAACTTTATTTTGCACCATGCCAATGATGGTAAAGAGCATAGCCAAGGGAATGACTGCAGCGGTAATTAAGGCAGCACGAATATTTCCGAGCATCAAGAAAAGAATAACGATAACCAATAAAGCGCCTTCCAAGAGGTTCTTTTTCACGGTCGCAATAGTGCGATCGACCAGAATAGTTCGATCATAAACAGCTTTAACGATTACCCCGGATGGCAGATTTCGATTGATTTCTGTGAGTTTATTAGACACAGCAAGCGATATTTCACGGCTATTGCCACCGATCAGCATGAACACGGTTCCTAAAACTACTTCCTGCCCATTCTCAGTGGCAGCACCAGTGCGAAGTTCCTCGCCCAATTGAACTTGGGCCACATCACGTACTCGCAGCGCTAATCCGTCCCGTTTGGCAATAATAATTCGCTTGAGATCCTCTAGACCGCTCACTTGACCAGGCACGCGAATTAAATATTGCTCGCCATTTTTTTCCAAATAGCCTGCGCCGACATTGCTATTATTTCGGAGTAAGGCTGTCATAACGTCTTCTAAAGTTAATCCTAAACTGAGCAATTTACTGGGGTCCGGAGTGACGTGAAACTGCTTATCGAAGCCACCAATAGTATTCACCTCCGTAACGCCTTTGATATTTCTAAGTTGCGGACGCACTAGCCAATCTTGAAGCTCCCGCAAATCAGTTGAACTCCAAGCACTACCGTCGGCTTTTTTCATGCCTTCCTTGGCCTCAACAATGAACATGAATATTTCTCCCAAGCCGGTAGAAATAGGGCCCATGGTAGGCTCGATACCTTCTGGAAGAAGACTTTTAACCTGCTGCAATCGTTCATTGACCAATTGACGGGCAAAATAAATGTCGGTGCCATCATCAAAAACGACGGTAACTTGCGACAAACCATAACGAGAAAGTGAACGGGTATAACTGAGCTTCGGAAGACCAGCGATAGCGGTTTCAACAGGGAAAGTGATACGTTGTTCAGCTTCCAGAGGCGAAAAACCAGGTGCTTCTGTGTTGATTTGCACTTGAACATTCGTGATATCGGGCACCGCGTCGATAGGCAAAAACTGAAATTTATAAATGCCTAAACCAGCTATGCCTAACACCGTCAGCATCACGAGCCATCGTTGTTGGATGGCAAAATGAATTATCTTTTCCAACATTTGAAACCCCTAATGATCATGGCTAGCACCGGATTTTTCGATATCGGCTTTGATGAGGAAACTATTCTCGCTGACATAGGAAGTACCGGGCTCAATACCTTCTAAAATTTCCACGTAATCGCCATCATTGAGGCCCAATTTTACGACGTGAGCTTCATAGGTATTTTCTTTTTTGGTAAACACGACTTCGGCGTCGCGAAGACTTTGCAGAGCCGAAGATTTAACTGCCACCCCAGCTTGTCGTTCATTGACCACTACTCTGGCTTGCACCGTCATACCTGCTCGCCATTGCCCATTGCGATTATCTAGCGGAACCCGCGCAACCACTGTTTGTGTGGCAGTTTCAATCAAGGGCAATAATGAACTTATGTGGCTATCGCTTTTAAGCCCAGCCTCTATGCTCACAACCTGAACTTTTTGTTTAACTTGAACGCGCTCAGCATCACCAGGAAAAACATGAAATTCTCCCCATAAGTCTGATAAGTCCGCTATTACAAATAATGGTTCGTCAGCTGCCACATCGCCTACGTTTGTATGACGGGACAAAATCACGCCTTTGATAGGGGATAAGACTGAATAAAGCTGCAGGGAATCATTGCTCTCAACCCTAGCCAATACATCTCCCACATTGACCTGCTCTCCCAAATTTTTAGCTACCTTTCTCACAAGCCCAGGAAACCGAGCTTTAACGTTTGCTGTGGTGTTGCGATTTAATACGACCCGACCGGTTAGAATAGCCAATTCTCGAATTACGGCCGGACCCGCAAGCTCAGTTTTGATCCCGGCAGCCTGAGCTGATTGTACGTCAATAACAGCGCGGGAGGCCTCCAAGGAATCATCTTCACCCCCATGAGGGTCATCAGACTCGTCGTGAGCGTCTTTAGCCGGGGCTTCAGGAGTATTGTTCTCTTTTTTTAGTATGAAAAACGCCACCATTCCTACGCCGATAACAAGCAAGGATGTGACGATTAAGACTTTTTTATTCCACATTTACGCTATCCTCATTCTTCGGTAGGCGGTCGCTATGCTGAGCAGTCAATCGCTCCATCTCAGCTTTGGCATGGTGATAATCCCGCAGGGAATTGATAAATTGTTCTTTCACTTGAAAGAGCGTGCGCTGAGAATCAAGCACTTCAAGATAAGGCAGCTTTCCCGCCAAATAGCCTTTCCGCGACAAGGTAAACGATTGCTTTGCCGCCGGCAAAATTGAAGTTTTCAAATTTTCCATATTGCGAAAAGCATTTTGTTCGTTTTTTAGCCACTCATGCAAAGACCGAATTAAATTGGTATGTACGGTCTGGATGTCGCTTTCAACCTTGAGAACCTCAAAACGAGACCGTTCGATATGCCCCTGATTGCGATTGAAAAATGGCAAAGCAAAAGAAAGACCGGCGATAAGAGCAAAATCATTATTTTCTAAATGATGCCGTAGACCAAAATTTATACGAGGATCGATAAAGGCACTGGCCTTTTCCAGCTCATATTGAGCAATCGTTTGAGCTTGATTAGCAAGAACTAATTTAAGATCGGGATTTTTAGGCAAGCGAGCTTCTCTGTCATTTTCTATAATCGGAGCCTCAACCTGGAAAAAATATTCATCGTTCAAAATAAAACTATCATCATGCTCATTCCATTGATTAGCCAGTGCATGTTTCGCAAAACTAAGCTCCCGTTCTGCTCGTTCATAAGCAAATCGAGCACTAAATACCGCAATTTCAGCTTTGCTACGTTGAATTAGTGGCTCTCGAGCCACTGCGACTCTGCTCCCTACTTCCCTAGACAATTCTTCAGCCAGCAATTTTTGTTCAGCAGCCAATTTAAGCAATTCTTGTGCTGCTACTGCATTAGCATAAGCAACGGTGGTATCGCGAATGACATCAAGTTTTTGGGCTGCGTGGCTCAGCTGGCTAATGGCCAATTGCTGCTGAGCAACCGCTATGCGACGAGAACGCTTAGCACCGAGTTCTATTATTTGAGATAAGCCATAAGTGAGCTCCGCACTCTTGGCTAAACGATAATTGCCACTTCCAAGAAAATTATCAAAATCAATGCTCAGCTCAGGGTTGGGTCGAATAGCTGCCTGGCTAAGATTACCGGTGGTCGCTTTGATGGCGAGGACGCTTGATTTCAAACGGGTAGAGTAAACAAGGCTTTTGTCGATGGCTTCATTGAGAGAAATTGTTAGGGGCTGGGGGGTTTGCGCAGATAGTCCCAGACAAATAAAGGAAATCCAAAAGACCCATAACCGAACTTTCATACATCTTTATCCTTGTCTTAGCGTGATAACTAAAGACTTCGCATCATTGTACGTTCAAGAATCATGGATCCCTCAGCGCGGCTCAATTTTTTCTCGCAAAATTTTTCGTGCCCGATAAACGCGGGATTCTACACTTTTGGCGCTAATTCCTAATTGCTTGGCACATTCATTTTGAGATTGCTCTTCCAGATGAAACATAATCAAGGCACTTTTCAAATCTTCAGGAAGCCCATCGATAGCTTCACCCAGCAAATTAAGTTGTTGGCGAGTGCTTAATAAGTTCTCCGCGCTGGGCTCAGGATTAAGTATTTTCTCTGCTGCAATGGAGAAGCTAGACTCTTTTCCGCTTGGACTAAAGTTGAAAAAAGAACGTACCTTCGCGCGCCTTTTATAATCGCGGCATAGGTTTAAAGTTATATTGTAAAGCCAAGTGGATACGGCATATTGTGGGTCATATAGTTTTGCTTTCTCAAAAACTTTTAAAAAACACTCTTGCACGATATCTAATGATGCATCTTCATTGCGTGTATAATGAAAAGCAAATGTAAAAAGTTTAGCTTTATAACGATGAACAAGACTATTAAAGGCCGAGCTCTTAGCTTCTATTATTTCTTTAATCAGCACTGCATCAGGAGTTTCGTCAGCTACAACTCTGTGGCTAATGGTAGAGGGCATTGGCTATCACGATGTTCATTTTTTCGCTTTGCTCCGGGCTAAGAACAGTTTGCATTTCAAACAAATGCTTCATCGTGGCTTTTTGTAATTCCCCTAATGTTGTGTGATTTTCTTCGATCGCTTTGTCGATGCGAGGACCAAACTTTTTTTCTTCTTTTACCGCATTCGCCAGCTCCATATTGATGAGCTTCAGTTTTTCAGAGAAATATTTGAGCTGCTTTTGATAATCTTCTTCTATTTTCGCAAGTTGAGCTTCTTGCTCACGGCTAATACTCAATTGCTGATGGAGAATTTCGTCAAATGAGTTTAATTTTACCGTTTCATCCTGA
>CAYJDW010000082.1:0-3089 GCA_964368985.1 uncultured Myxococcales bacterium
AAAAGCCCGCTTCAGCGCAAATATCATCCTTGTTTGTTGTTAATTTTAAAATATTTAAGGGTACAATCGTCATTGCGAGCGCAGCGCGGCAATGACGATTGAGGAGAGCCTTAACGCGTCTCTGCCGTATTTCGCTTACCAAAGCGTCGGTATTGGTTGCGCATGGGCATGCGTCTTTTGCGGAATCGGTTTTGAGTAGGTCTCATGCCGACCTTGTCTTGACGATAAGGCTTATCGGAATCCCTTGCCAAAACTTTCCATATTTTTACCTGCTCCAAAGATTCATTATTGGCGGCTAAGTAAATGATATAAATCAACAATCCTTCTTTAAACCACGGCTTTCTCACCAAATATTGGGCGGATTTTTGGTGGATTTTATCCAAGTGAAAAAGCGGGATGGCCGATAACAGAATCCTAATCAAATCTTGATCTCTTCTGGTTAATCGTATTCTCTCCGACCAATTCACACATAAGCGGTCAATCCAATTCCGCTCATTGACTTCTGATTTCTCTAGCCGCAAATAAGCGGGCAAAAGCAAGGCGGTAAAGGCCACCGAGGAAACAATATTACAATTTTTGGTATAAACGCTGTCGAGTGCGGTGAGCATATTTTGCCAGCTCAAAAGGGTTTCCTGGTCCTTCTCAACTGTTTCAGGATCTATCTCCGCGAGGCCCATCCCCTCAAGTAGTTCTGGCATCAAATAGTTCAACACGCCAACATCAAGACAACGCTGAACACAGCCCCAGGCATGGCCGCTGGTAAGCAGGCGCACCACTTCTTCCTGTAAACGAGCAGGTGCACAACGAAGGATGTCTTTGGAGAATTCCTTCATGGCTTTGAGGGTATTTTCTTCCACCGAAAAGCCCAGGCGTTCAGCAAAGCGAATGGCCCGTAGAATCCGCACCGGATCTTCCTGCAGGCGCACATGGGGCTCACCGATAGTGCGAATCAAACCTGCCGCCAAATCGTCACAACCGCCAACATAATCAATAACTTTGCCAGCTACTGGATCATAAAAAAGGCCATTGATAGTCAAATCTCGACGAAAAGCATCTTCTTTCATGGTGCCATAGACGTTGTCTTGCACCACCAATAAATCTTCCGATTCTTCCTCGCCGCTGGGCACTTCTTCGCTGGGATTCGCTCTAAAAGTGGCCGTTTCGATAATTTTGTTACCCGGAAAGACCACATGGGCCAATAAAAAGCGTCGGCCAATTAAGCGACAGTTGCGGAAAATGCTCTTTACTTCCTCTGGGCGAGCCGAGGTCGCCACATCGAAATCTTTGGGGGTTTTATTAAGCAATAGATCCCGTACACAACCGCCCGTCAAATAGGCTTCGTGACCCTTGGCGCGCAACCTGCGCACTACCCACATGGCGTTTAAATCAATGCGATCGGGGCTAATTTCATGCTCACTTTGAACAGGACGAGGCGTTGCTTCTTTTCGAGAGAAGAAGCTCATATCCTCACTTCTCTCCATAGCTTCGTCGTTGTTGTCCTCAAGGTCGTCTCTATCATCGCTGTCATTGGCGTTGTTATATTCGCCTTCCAGCTCACTATCTTCTTCTTGTTCTTCAAAATCATTTTGGTCATTTTCAGTCATAAAAATCCTCATTTAGCCGGTGAGTAGTAAGTACTCAAGCTTAATTTGCTAGGGCTAAGAACCCGGGCATTATGCGACATTTCGCGCCAAAGAAAAGACAGGTCTCTTTTAATAATGCGGCTCTTTTACGTTATCAATGCCCCCATCTTAGCATGATCACCATTGCGAACGAAGCCAAAGGGCACCAGCAAGAAAATATGTCCTGGATTACTGGCATAGGCTTCCGAAAGGATAAGAAATGGTGGGTACTTTAAAAGATTCAGGCGCGACGGCGGAGGGATTATTTATACGGTAATCAAATTACTTAATAGCTTTATTTTCTACACTTTAGCTACATTTTCGCCTTGGCCGCTCCTAAAAAAGCCATTTAATCAGCCCTTTGAACATTTTATCAACCCTTTAGCCCCCCGTCTAACAATGCCCATATTGTTGAAATAAAAATTATATGAAAATGCGGTCAACTATTCTTCGGCGAACCCAGGTTATCGTCGACAAAGAGGTCTTTCTTATGCTTGCATTTTCATTGGTTGCCTCGTTTTTTGCATGCACGCTCATCGGTGGTGAACTTGAGCTGGATGCCAACGAAGAGGATGTAATTATGTTCGTGGAAGAGCCCCTTGCCACTCCCCATATGCGTTTTATGGAAGCACAAAAACAAATTGCATTCGATACAATTATGGCGGCCTTATTAGAAACAGAATGGCGGCCTTTTTATGAGCCTATTTTATGTAATATTGCGCAGTTTATTGAGGGATTTGAATATCAAGATAAAGAAGGTTTAGGTGGAAACTTAGGCCTCACAAGTGGCGCCAGGTTTTTAGATAAGTTGAGAGATATTCACCGAGGCCACTATCCTAGCTCCAAGAACAAAGTGGCCCTGCTTGCCGGTTTAAAGGCGGAGACTGAGAAGGCTTTATTTGCAGCAAAGGTTTTGAAACTCGCGTTTTCGGCTAAAGAGCAGCAAGAACAACAATTTCAAGATGAAACCAATGAATTATTGCTAAAAATGCGAGAAAACCCAAGCAAAAGAATTCTTGGTTTAAAAATAAGCGACAACAGAATTAATAATCCTAAACGACTGGCAAAAGAGGCTGGCATAACTCATCAAGAGACCGACAAGGCTTTCTTATTTCTGAAAGAAGAATGGGGAGCAGGGATCAATCAGGTCACGCGCATGAGGCCTTTACGTGAAGCACTCACTACGATCCTTTATAAGATCGCATCGGAAAGAACGACCTATTTCCATGAAAACACTTATGAGATTAAGGAATAGAACATGAAAAATTTCCTCGTCATTTCTGCGTATTTGATAAGTTGTTTTGTCCATAGCGGCCGGCCCGAGCCTTCCGAAACAATGAAAAGGCTCGATGAATTCGTGCTGCAAGAAGAAAGTGACGCAGAGGCCATACAACAAGAGCTCGAAGATGAACAAGACCACGCTCGAACAATGGTGCGAGCTCAGCTCTGGAAAAAATTCGGTTCTTT
>CAYJDW010000082.1:3099-11871 GCA_964368985.1 uncultured Myxococcales bacterium
GGGTGAGAGTCTAAGACCAATGCTCCAACTCATAAAGCCAATAGTCGACAACTATGGACGAGGAAAGTGTAATGGCGGGCAGGAGCGGCTTGAGCAATTTATGATTTTTCTTGCTCAACTATACGAGCTGCATGAAAGCCATCCTTTGGGAAGTAAAATAAGAAGTGAGAAATTGGCAAACTTTAGCGACGAGGTTTGGTTTTTAGTTTCAGAATTTGATCAAGCCTTAGGAGAGACTCCCTTTGCTATTTCATCCCTTGCAAATCTCACTGAACACCAGGAAGAAATCTGCCGGCAATTATCAACAAAAACTTATACGGCTTGGGGAGCTAATTTCACCCTCGGAGCTCTCGTCAATTTCGGGTTAGGGCTTGGTGTCGGTCTAAGAAGAACTTTTCTTGGTGAAAAAAACTGTGCAGGAATGCTTGAATGCGTAGGCAGTGGCGGCTGCTGTCATGTTTCTGCTGCAAAAATCCGCTCCCAAGACGCATCATTTTCCTTCACCGCAGGCGATCAAGATCAGGCTGCGATGCATTTTGGTTTTTTGTGTGTAGGTGGTACTAATGTGGCTCAGGACGATATTGCGGTTTGCGAGCTAAGCCCATTCCCTATTTTTTCCTTAGCAAAGTGCGGTGCAGGCCAGTTTTGTAACTTATCACCAAAGATAGTAGACATAAGGCAATTTCAAATTAATTTAGGTCTCACCTTGGCGACTTCTAATCAAAATATTGGACGTTTTGAAAAGAGAATAGCCACGACAAAATCGATCCAAGAACTCTCCTTGGAAATGAAAAATATTCTTAGAGATATTAAAAATATGTCCTAATATTTTAGGACATAAAAGCGGATCTCGATGGACCAGTGACTAGACAATAAGGAACCCGGGGCTTTTATGCCCAGAATAAAGGGTTCCAGCCAGATGCATGTAAAACTGGAGGTTAGGGAGGTAACCAAACGGCCAAGTTACTTAAGGTTTTCGCCGCATTTTACCCCCAAAATGGGGTTCAAAAAAAAATAAATTATTCTTGCTTTTTATACGGCAATGACGTATGTATAAATTATGGAATTCTTTGAAGCTACAGCGTTTACCAAACATATTTACGACTACATGGATGATGAAGAATTTTCGACCATGCAGTGGTTTTTGGTGTTTAATCCAGAATCTGGCGATTTAATAAACGGTGGTGGTGGGCTTAGAAAGCTTAGATGGCAAGCCAAAGGTAAAGGCAAGCGTGGAGGCGTTAGAATTATATACTATTATGTGAACAAAAGAGAGGAGATATTGCTTCTTTCAGTTTTCGCAAAAAATGAGCTTGAAGATCCACCAAAAGTAGTACTTGCTCAACTTCGCAAGGAGATAAAAAATGTCTAAAAAAAGAGACATTGGCGCCGAATTATTGCAGGGTGTCCAAGAATATAAAAGTGGCAAAGGTAAGCGATATAATATTAAAAGCGTGAAAGATATCCAAAGCGTTCGTGAAGGTATGCATCTATCGCAAATGGCATTTGCAGGTTTTATGGGCGTAAGCATGCGCACCATTCAAGAATGGGAACAGGGTCGAAGAAAGCCAAGTGGCGCAGCCCAGGTTTTGCTCTCCATAGCAGCTAATTACCCTGAGGTATTTTTTAAGCTTAAAAAAGCTGCTTAAAGGGTCTGAAACCCAACGGTATGAGAACCATAGGCAAGCTCGTGAATCAAATGGGCTGGCAAGAAAGGCATGCTTTAGATGCTCAAGAGCTTCTGGCTGCCTTAAAAAAGTTTTCGAACCATGTGCCTATGCTTAAAACAACTTCTTTTTGTCAAATCTATCTTTCTCCAAAAAACGTGGAACAAATTTGTCGACTTAAGATGTCTAAGACATGGATTATTATCTATATTTTTATTGTTATTTTTCCATAGAATATGCCCCTAAGGGGTTTACCTATAAATATAAAACATTAATACATGATTCAACGTATTCGGTTTATGCAAGGTAGATTTATATATGTATAATAAAATCAATGGGTTATTGTGTGTTCTAATAGGCTCTCTGATATTGCAAAATGGTTGTGGTGGGGTTCCAGAGAACCTTCAACCAGAGTCTGAAAAATTCCCGTTCTATTTTTACAAAGAAAAAGAAAGTCCTGAACGTTTATTTGACATGACCAATGGGAATTTGAAAGCAAATGTCCACTTGAAGAATGCGGCCGATCATATTTTTCAATTAGGGAATAATATGAACGCTATTAAAACTTCATTGCCCTTGAGTCTTGACCGTTTTATTATTGATGGAAATTATGCCGTTCAATTAGGCCAAAAATACAAAATAAAACATCTCGATGTTGCAGATTCTTTTGTAGAATTGATGGGCCAGGCAAAGATTCAAGCACTTTGGATAGGCTTTAATATCTTTCGCTTTTCGATTCATCCTAAAAAGGTCTCCCCCTCAATAAATACAGCATCAGTATTGCTGAAAGGAAATGGCCCCTTTGTTGTAGGAGAAATAGCTGCCGACTCCTCTTTTTTAACAATTGAAAAAGCTATGCTTGTAACCAATGATCCTGAACAATTGCCAACAAGCTCTGGTTTAGTAATTGAAGCATCTCGTAAAGATGATTTATGGCGCATGTGGAGCCCTTCAGTGTCAATCACTAAATCGACCCTTAAAGCTCCCTCTATCACTTTGAAATCGCGAAGCACTCTTAGTTTACGTAAAGCGATTTTAGAAACGGCCACCTTTGAAAGTGAGTCAAAGAGCATCGTGTTATTGGTAGATGCATCTAAGACCACTGGAATAATAAGGTCTCGCAAGGGAAGTGTTTGGATGTTCCACGAAGGGAATGATCAAAAAAATCTCTTGATTAGTTCATTCAGTGGCAACAAGTCAGCAGTGATAGATGCAACTATTTCTATATATTCAAGCTGGTCCCCTAGTAATGAAACTGAATCATTTCACTCTTATCAGGACTTGATACGTAAAAAGAATCGTTTTGTTTTAGTGGAAGGCGAAAAACTTTTAGGTCGTGCATCCTTGTTAAGTCAGGCTGATACCCAGGCATTACTCGGAAGCAATCTAAGAGAATTGAGTTATTTTGAGAAATTCGTCAGTAAAGCAGATAAGAAGCTGGCGCTGGAGCATGATTACAACCAGGGAAAATTATTCCTTGTTATCGTAGACAAAAATCAAGCCCTCGATAAAGACAATTGCTTGCCTGATATTGGCGTTTTCGATCGAAAAACTTATCTAGAACTTCTCAAATAGGTTTTAGGCTAATGGACGCAATTCTTGCCACCCTCTTTATAAATTTGTCGCTTGCAGCCTGGGCAATTTTTTAGGGATCTTGAATTGCAGGCTTTTTTTGTGTGCGATAATTCAATAAAATTATCCTTCTAAATCAATCACTTAAATTATTTTAAATAATTCATAATACGACGCCTATTGACTGTTTATCGCAAGAATGTTTACTGTAATTATTATCAATTAAAGGTCAAATACTATGAATTTTATATCTATTTTATTGTTTTCAGTTCTCGCAATTCCGTCTTTTGCCATGGAGCAGTTTCAGGAAAAAATTGATGAAGTTGATGGGCAGAAAAATAGCTCTTCCTCTTCAACGGAAGAGTTTCCAGATCTATTTGGCTTCGGGCCAGCGGATAATTCTGCCGATAATTCTTCTTCTTCAAAAGATGATTTCTGGGGTCTTTTTGATTTTGTGCTGACAGAACCAACAGATAATCCGGAATCACTGGAAAATCATTCGAGAAACATTCCGGCCAAATTTAACTCTCTGCCGTTCAAGCCAACAAAGAGCACCCTTGAAGAGCAAAATCAGCAAGTGCAAACAATTGAGCATGAAATTAAATCCAATGCTCTCAGCGTCTTATCAGTTAATAGTGGCTACGGAAAGCTCTATGAATCCGATGGCAGAATCGTCAAGTTATGCAGCACCATAGGTGAAGCAAGGATAATAGATGAACTAAGACATAACAAATTTCGTCATATGCCAATAATTTTTTCCCTTACTATTTTTAGCGATAGTAAAAAGGTAGATAATTTTGTAACGAGAGCTATTCTCGAAATGAGCCGCGGTAATCAAACCCTAAAAGACTATTTTAAAAATACGAGTATTCAAGAAAAGCTTCATACATTTCTTGGAGTTTGTGTGGCTGTTCAAGACCTTCATAAACTAGGATTTGTGCATGCGGACCTTAAGCCTGACAATGTACTCGTTCATGATGAAAATGTTTTGCTAATTGATTTCGATCAAACCCAGGAAGTTGGCAATATAATAGGCCAAGCAACTCCTTATTATAGTAATAAATACGTATTGAAAGATGGCGGCGCAAAAGAGATATTTGATATATTTTCTTTAGGGCTTATACTCTATGAAGTTTATTACGGAAAAATATTTTTTGCCCATACATATTTAACGGATGCCGAACTTGAACAACTCAAAATACATATGGCTGAAGATATTGAGGCTTGTATTAGAATCATTAAATTAAGATTATCTGATGAAAAACCCTTACTGGCCAATCAGACAATTGAAGATGCCTTAGCGCAAAAGCTTAACCTTGAAGCTCTGATAGTTAGGGTAAAAAAATTGATGGATTCTTATGAACCAAAAAATATCTAATTGCTCTATAGCCTCGGTTGTGGACTATTAAATTTGGCAGGGCCGGTATAGAAGCAGTTATGAGAGCGAATAATCATTAACTAAAAATTTAGAGTATATGCTATGAAGCGTGCCTGCCTAGTTTTATCGGTTTATCTATTTGTCACAAAAGCCTTTGCGTTGGTTTCAGTTCTAATTGAGTTTAAAAATGGGAAAGACGAGGTTGTGCATCTCTGGGCTGACGAGCATACGAGGGGCAGTGTTGGGGAAAATCGCGCTCAGCTTAGGTTGTTTGTTGAGAGATTTCTTAGCCTTGATAAAGCGCATTTAGTTATTGAATCAAAGTTTTTTTTCGCTTTAAAAGAAGATGATATAAATAAGACCCCAGTACAATGGAGCGAATTCCTTAGAGAGCATTATCAATGTGATGGCCAGGATTTTTCTAAATCATGCACCTGGATTGCTTGGGATTTGCCCATGGTGCTTGTAGCCATTTTTAATAACACCGAATTGCCGAGCGATATTGTTCTTTCGCCCCAGCAACGCCAACATATCCAGGAAAATATTAGCTTTGAATTTATTGATCCGCGATTAAATATTGAATACACCAATAATTCACTCCAAGTAATTGCTGAGGTTGCTGATCAAGCTTTAGAAGGTTTTAAAAAAGCGGCTCGCTCTTCTCCGACAAAAATTGATAAAGACCTATCAAATTTTGCTGAAGCTCATTGCCTACTCGCTAAAGAGGGTGATAGGGACAGCATTGATCACCTGCTCGATGTGAATGCTTTCAGCGCGATTATTAGAACTTTAACAAAACAATCTGAAGAAGGGATGCCAAGAAAAAAAATAGTCCTCTTGTGTGGAACATGGCATGCCTATTTCCTTAATGGCCTGCTTCCCCTGCTGTCTTTTTCACAACGAAAAGAGTATACTTTAGCCGCACAAAAATCGAATATTCAGCCACGCGAAAGAAGCCAGTCAGTAGCAAGAAAACTTAATTTTGATGATGTGCCCTAAAGAGTTCGCTATTGATCTTCAACCGCATTCTTTTCGACGACAAAACAAGTCGCTGAGCTGCCCTTGACAGACTTCGCATTAATACATTCTTTAAATTTACCGAAGATGCCTCCGCCCACATTGAAACAGCAAAACTATATAAGGCGCCTCAGTGGACGCCTAAAAATGACTATTGATTCTGCTTAATCATTATTGTTCAGATGCGCCACTCGCGATCATAGTTGACCCAAAACATCGGCAACATTTGACGAGCTTCCTTCAGAAAATATGCCAACTATAGATTTCTCTTCCAAGTATTTTCAAAAGAATTCCGTGCTCTTAGAGAAGCTTCTTGATTCCCCGATAAATTTTTCCGCTCAATACTCTCTGCAATATAATCAGCCATCTGAGCAAGAATTCTACTTATCATTGCTGGCTTATGAAGAAGATGGCTCTGAAGCTCCAAGAGTTTTTCTTCAGCGCCGTTTTTTATCTTGTCAGAAAGGGAATAAGAATCCGCATTTGGGCTTCCTGACTGAGAATTAATTATCTGAGCGATATTGTTTTTCTTTAGAGCTTCCTCATCCAATTTATTCTTAGCGGGCACAATATATTGATTATTTGGGGATATATTTAGAGCTTTGTTATATAAATCACTAGCTATCACTAAATGCATTTTATTTCGGAAAGATGTTTTAAGCGTCTTATCTCTATCCACAGATAAAAAATCTGCCATCACGCTTAATAAATAAGCTCCAAAATTAGTACTGGGGGCGGTGGAAAATGCTGCTTCTAGAGCGGTCAAAAATGAGGAGATGTCCTCGTCGGCTTTAAGTTTATCATCGAGCAAATAATTATCTACGACATAAGTATTTTGCGAACCTGAAGTTTTTAGTATTGATTTAAAAGAAGGAAGAGGAGGAGTTTTTTCATTACATTCGACCGCGTCCAAAAATCGCACTTCTTTTCTCATAGGCTGACTTTCGACTGGAGCTGCAACTACTTCCTCAAAGACTTCTGAATCCCTCAGTTGAGCTTGAGCCGGAGTTTCTATCTGGTCTTTCAAAGGAAGCGCTAGAGTTTCTTCAGCCGTATCAGTCTGCTCTGATTTTTTTTCATTCTTAAGACGCTTAAAAAAATCATTGTTGATACCCAATTCTCGCCGTAGTTTTTTGTCGAAATAATTACCTAATAAAGTGTCGCGTAATCTTTGTTTGTCGGTGCTAAATTTCAAAAAAGAAATACCTGTTCTTTTTGCTCGTCTTTCCAAGATAGAGGCTATTTTAAACTCGCTATAAAGGCTTAGAAAATCTGCCTCTATCATGATTTTTGATAGTTCGCGGCTAAAATAAAATTTTGGCAACTCTCGAACGAGGGAGCCAATCATTGAAAAAGCTGCCTGGATTGAATAGAGGTTAGCCAGCGGACCATTTCGCATGAGTTTTCTTTCACATACAAGTAAAAATTCTGCAATTTCAGCAATTTCTGTTGCTTCACATGATAAAAGTTCTTTTTTAAGCAAATCCAAATTTTTATTTAATAATGCCTGCGTATCTAACAAATAATCTACCCTATGATTTCGATAAAAATCCCATCTTAATGTGTTAATTTTATCTACCAAATCCCGAGAAGAATCCTTGGCTTTCTTTGGCGGGCGCTCGAAATCCTCAAAGTTCGCTCTTTTTCCCAAGTTTGTCGCGAAAGCATGATTTACAGAGAAGATATTAAAAACAGTTAAGAGCAATAGTATTTTGTTATTCATTGTATAAATTTCCTCAATTATTAACCCTAATCATGACACATATTAATAATTCAATCAATATGTGCCTTAAAAAGGCCTAATACTTAGAAGGTTATTCCTTAGCACCGGTCCACAGGATAGAAATCCTAATAAAATTAGGTTTTATGAGCCTACAAATGCTCTCAAAATTAACCAAGTAAAACAACGGTTTATGCGGAATTTACGAATAATTAAAACTAATTGACAAATGCTTAAAATAACAGCAAAATGGCTGTTTATATTAATGGAATAATTTATAATGAAATACACCTTATTGATTTCTGCTGCGCTTTTAAATTTTTCTCTGCTGTCGCACCCGGGCGAATTATTTAGAGCAATGGTTCTACAAACTACACTCCTCCAGAACCCTCAGGTTCCCTCTGAAAATCACCTTGCTGATTTGGAATATTATTTATTAAATGAAGATCTTAATACCAAAGAGCTAAATACTCTCATTGAGCAGGCCTTCTATTTAAAATTAAATAAAAACGCTCATCTTAGTCGCGAAGCGGAGAGCAAGCTTTTTAATAATTTTAATAAATTAGATAACCATAAAGAAATAATAGCCTTAGCTAGTTATTTTAGCCGTCATAGACAAATTTTTCAGTCGCCGGATAGTTTGGTTCCCAAAATTAACTTCTTAAATAATCTCACATTAAAAAACAATTTCGACACCATTTTAAGCAGTTTTATTGCGGACTTGAAAGGCTTAAAAGTGCATAACGATGTATCAGCTTTTTGTGTTTGCAGTGAATTATTTAGCAGCCAGTTAATTTACTTTGATTACAAACTAAAACTCATAAATAATGATGACTTTTTATCTGTCATGGAAGAGCTTCTTATATTTCAACATCCTGCGCTAAAGAATTTTAAATCCGCTCTTCTTCGTCAGCTCTTAAAAGAAGCTTTTTTACTGATATGTTTTGAGGCGGCGCCCAATATTTTTATACGCCATTTGGTTATTTCTGAATTGGAGGCACTTAATTTTTTTAGCGAAGAATTTATCGATAAACCGATCTTTTTGCAAGAAGCCGTCCAACAGAATAGCCCCCCCCAGTTTTTTTTGGATATTCAGCGCCCCCATAAATTAAAATTCATTAAAAATGGCATTAAAAACTCCGTAAATAATAAATATATTTTTATTGTTTATTTTAGTAATCTTCTTGAGTTTTCTCACTCAACTAAATCTTATACATATGGCGATTTTATTTCTGACTCATTCAAGTATTTTTTGCATTCTTTAGTTTTGTTAAATAAAGAGGAATTGGCGCAGATAAAAGAGTTAAATCTCCCCAGCATAGGGAGTAAAATATTATCACATATGGATGCTTTTACTGTTAAAAACATTGCCGATGAACTTGATAAAATCACCAAAAACACTGTTATTGATCCCGCTG
>CAYJDW010000083.1:0-11783 GCA_964368985.1 uncultured Myxococcales bacterium
ATAAAGCGGTGGCAGAACAATATTTTAGCTTTCTGGAAGCTGGAAACATTGAAGGGCTGATGAATATTCTGGATGATGATATTATTTGGCAC
Source organism: uncultured Myxococcales bacterium (assembly GCA_964368985.1). Classification (GTDB taxonomy): domain Bacteria; phylum Myxococcota; class UBA727; order UBA727; family JABDBI01. The sequence goes on from CAYJDW010000083.1 coordinate 93, forward strand.
CAACCCGGCAAGAATATTTTATCGGGCACCCACGTGGGGAAAGAGCAAGTGGCAGAACTCTTTCGCCAGTTCATGGTCAATTCAGAAGGATCGCTTCGCGTTAAGAAAGAATCGATTATGGTCAACGATAGTCTCGTTAATGCCACTTTGTCGTTTAGTGCATCGCGTTGCCGCTATTTTGATGTGACAATAAATATGAAGGGCACCGATCTCATGCGCATCGAAAATGGCAAAATCAAAGAAGTGTATTTATTCTCCGAAAATCAAGATGAGGAAGATGCATTTTGGGGCCTCAAAATATAATTTCCCAGAAGGCTAAATCAACGCCAGCCCGCACAGGCCTTTTCCATAAAGGCCTGTTTCAAAAATACTCGTGCCGGTGCGCTCTAAGTAATGCTTTTCCAAACTAATTTTTCTGCTACACAATGCAGTTGAACACTGGATACTATTTGCGCCAAAAAATATAGTTGAAACTTCTATGAAAATTTTATTACCGCTTTTTTTGTTCTTAAGCACGATAAGTAATTCTTCAGCTGCCTTGGCCTTCATGCCACTGGAAGAAGCAGTACAAATCATCCGTAATTCCGACTTGCCGTCGTTTTTATCCGATGCAGCAGACAAAGACGCTGTGCTTAGCAGTATAAATTTTCTTGAAAAGACTATGATGCCAAAGATAAACCGCATTCAAACTAGGCAAGAGCTTAATAAGTTTTCGACGCTCTTTATGGTGCTGAACCTAAAAATCATTCTTTTGGCAAAACAGAATCATCTTGGCCAACGTGATTGCGGGCGAATGCACGCTCGAAATGGACTCAGGTCTCTGCCTGAGTATATTGCCGCCCAAACCTTCATCAAAGCCGCGCTGCAACGTCATCAAGCTCTATCGACCATCCCAGTTTCCACATTTAGCAGCATGCAGGTTTATGCCGCGAGCACTACAATGCGGGTTGGCCTGTTGAAGCACCCAGAGGAGGAATATGCAAGCTTTGTCTACGATTCCAGCACCTTGGGCTTAACCAATGTATCTGCGCCGGTTATTTTTTCTCAGGGTCACCATGCCCATCTATTAGTAAATGATGGCATGGTGGTGCCAGATTTTGGTATATTGGTAGAAGATCGCGAAGGCAGTCCCATGACCGAAATTTATTATGGTGCCTTTGGTGAATTTCCCTTTACGGTTTCTCCAAGAAAAATCAGGATTTTTGAGGAACAGCCAGCTCAAAATTATTCGTTTGCGCATACTCATCCAGCACCTTCGGCGAATGTACCTGAGGATTATTCACCAGAGCTCGTACAGCTGCTGCCTGACATAATTATGTCGCCAGAAGTGGAGAGAATTTTTGGGAACTTTGACGCATTTTGTCGAAGCTTCGATGCGCAAATTTCAGCTAACAAAAAATCTGCGTTTGTGAGTTTTTATTCTAATGAAGCTGAGCGTCTCGGTTTCCTCGCTCAACAACAGCTTGATAGCATTAATCTCCCGATGCTCGAGTCTTCGCGTGAGGAAATTATTAATGCGATGAGGATCGAAGAATACCGGCAAACCGAAGCACTTATTGAAGAGCGAAACCACCTAGTTGAAAAGGAGTGGGAGTCGCGACGCCATCAGGTTGTTAATGGAACTATCGCTAACAAACCCTCTAAAAAGAATGGTAAACCACCCCGTGGCCGCGGCACCGACCACTTGCGGGCTTCCGAAAATAGTTCTTTAGAGAAGGTGCTTATTATGCAAGAAATCGACGAAAAAATATTTAAGGGTCGCATAAAATATCGGAAAATAAATAAATTCCTCAAACAGATTGGGCGTCGCTATTTTCCGAATCAAAGCCGTGAAAAAGGTTCCCACATTCAGATTGTCGGAGATGTCGGGGAAAAAACTAAAACGCTAGTTAAGCCACATGGCCATAAAGGCGCGACTATGCCGATGAGCTATTTGAAGATTTTTAGCCAGAGTGCACATGAACATGAAAATCATTGAAAATCTCATGGGGGTGAAAAAAGGCTATTCGGAGACAATAAAGCGGTAAGGAACCTCTTTCCAAAAATTTCCAGCGTAGTCAATTCCAATGCGAGGCGTTCGTACAATTTTGGAGATTTTTACCCCTTGGTCCTCGATCCAAAGTGCACTTTTTTCTTGTGCTATAAGCCCGTTAAGAGACTTATTAATAGCCATGAATTTTGTAAGCTTTTCCGGCCCGCTCATAGTTCCCGCACCGCGAATAAGAATCCCTGCGGGATATTCCACTTCGCCATTAGGAAGAAAGAATATTGAGTATCGACAATGAGGTCATAAGAGCTCTCATCGATGGAAATTTTATTTTAGTTGACGAATATCGCTGCGGCAGCATGGTCACACTATCCTCAAAGAAATTACGAAGAAATCGCCCCAGCCAATGCATCAACGATCAGATCAATATATTCGTTTTGCTTTTCCACAAGGTCGTCGTGGAAAAAAATGGGAAGGTCATCCAAAAGGGCAAAAAATGCATTGCGAATAAGAATTCCGATAAGTTTTGGGTCGAGTTCTTTGCGGATTTTTCCTTCATTCTGCAGCGCTTCGAGTTCTTTGGCCCAGGGGCCTGCGAAACGGCTTTCGAGACCAACAATATCAAATTGTCCACCCTCAAGACTTTCCCACTTGATCAAACGCCATAAAGCCGGATTATTTTGGTAAAATAAAAATCGATTAGTAAGAGCTTTCCGAATAAATCCGCCAATATCTTTGGCGGTGGATGCGTGAAAGTCAGCCGTCATCCCTGCTTTCAGAAAGGCATCTTTTTTTACTGATTTCCATAGCTCCTCTTTATTCTTAAAATAGTGGTAGATGAGCGCCTGAGGAACCCCTGCTTTTTTGGCAATCTGCGACATCGAGCCGCCAGCAAAACCATTTCCGACAAATACTTCCAAGGCTGCGCCTAGGATTTTTTCCAGGCTTTCTTGGCGTCGTTGTTCATTTATTTTGTTTTTCACAGATCGATTCATGTTTCTTCCAGGCTAGCGATCCCTAAAATCGCTCAGTGAAGGGAAAATATAGCCATTTAGGTGAGAACTTTCAATGTTCTTTGCCGCCAATTTGATAAGGCAAATTGCTTGTTCTTTATCTTACAGATTTCTTTGGACTGTTTTTTTGGTCTTTCACTCCACTGGGTTTACTTTTAGCTCATAAAAATAAATTCAAAAAAGGCTCCTTTATGAGCAGAGTTCAAAAAAATTATTTGGAGAGTTTATGAATACTAAGATTATTACTGTATTGCTTAGCTTGGTTGCAGGCATTTTTGTGCAAGCAGAAAATTATGAAATCCAAGTGTGTAAGGTGGATCTGGGGAGAGCTATTTCCGTCGAACTGCCACCCTTCCTCAACCTCTTTCATGTCTTTGTAAAGGGACGCGAATATGGCCAAATTGAAACATTAAATTTTGACCCTGTAATAAGTTCCAACATTGATGGAATCCCAATCGCCGCGGGCAAGTCCTTTCCTTCGTATGTATCTAAAACCAATTTTGAAGGTGCCGAATGCCAAACAATATGGGAAGGTCATGAGGGCTATTCATATCATGAAAAATGGAAGATAATTTCTGACTTCTATACCCGCCAGGCTCAGGTTTATGACTATCAATTATACAACGTCCAAGGGAAAAATTGCGGCAAAGTTGCCGAAGAGGCAGTTCATGCAGCCAGCTTGAAATTCCCTTTCCCTGGTATTAATGCCCAAGATCATGCGGATAAATTTCTTTACGATGTGGGAAGCCTAGGAAATATAGAAACCGCTGGGGAAGCAGTGGAAAACGTAGTAAGGGTAATAGAAGGTGCAGGCAATATTATTAATAATGTTACCAACAAAAAAGATTGCAATATTCAATAATAAAACCATTAAAACTAGGTACAAACACGCCAAAGGGCGTGTTTTTTTATTAGAATAAATAAATTATTTTGGCGGCAACAATGCTATTAAGTCGTAAAATCATAGAGATACAGCTCCAAAAACCATGATCTACAGGTCCTCATTTAGCTGCACAACTAAGGCATAATTATTACTATCAACAGATTAAAAAGTTAATACATAAACTTTTACAAGGATTAATAAACGTGTTGGCTGGCCTCATAGTTTCAATTGTGCTGTCCTTAAATCTTAGTGCAGGAGTAGATTCTCCCTGTGCGGATTTGCCAAAATTTGAGGCGCTCCGTGCGGCCTTAAAGAAGGCGGTAGACGAGGATAGCTCAGGGCAAAATCTTCACATGTGGGCCTCCATAGTAAATCGTGACGGTATAGTTTGTGCCGTCGCATTTTCAGGTTCGCATCGCGCCGCCCAATTGCCAGGAAGTCGAGTTATTTCAGCACAAAAGGCTTATACCGCCAATGCTTTTAGCCTCGATGGCTCATCGGCAAGCGACGGCTCTGGCGCATCAAAAGGCATCGCCGTATCAACTGCTAATATTTATGCCACCGTTCTGCCGGGCGGTACTGATTACGGGCTCGAACACAGTAATCCTGTTCACGTCGAAAAAGCATATGCAGGCCATCCTCGTGATTTTGGGAGCGCCGCTGATCCGATGGTGGGTCAAATCATAGGAGGCGTCAATGTCTTCGGTGGGGGCCTCGCTCTCTACGACGCCACTAGAAAAATTGTTGGAGGCTTAGGCCTAAGCGGCGATACCTCCTGCACCGACCACTTCATAGCCTGGCGAATGCGCCACTATCTGGCGCTTGATTATCTTTCAGGGGTGGAAGGCTCTTCGCAAGATCCCTTGCGGCCAGATAATATAATTTTCGATATGTCTCAAAAAGGCTTGAGCGCGAGCGGATTTGGGCATCCTACTTGTTTTAAGGCAATGGATCCGAAAAGCTTGTCAGAAGTGCGATAATTCTATGTATTTTCAAAAACTATGTGACCAAACATTATTGCTGAAATTGGTGTTCTTCGTGAGCATGATGATGACTGCGGCCCGCATTTGCCCAGCTGTTGAGCTGGGCAAGGAATATGCCCATGCCCCTCGCCACGCCAAGGTTCACGTGGGCACTCATTTACTTGCTCTTTACAACTTTAATTATGTGAAAAAGAGTTTTGATATCAACTTCTATAGTTGGTGGGTTACCAGTCTTGCCGGCTATGAGGCAAATAAATTCGTTGAGGTATCCAACGCCTACCAATTTGATATAAAAAATCCCGTAACAGAAAAAATTACTGACGATCTTTACCGCACGCTTTGTCGCTATTATGCAACTGTGTTTCATAACTGGAATATGAGAGACTTTCCTTTCGATTTACAAGTTTTAAAAGTCGATATGGAAGATACACTCTATGAACTCAGTCAAATTGAATTTGTGCCCGACATTAAAAATAGCAAGATTTCCAAAGGATTGGTTTTAGACGGTTGGCAGATCCTAGACTTTACTATTGAATCAAATCCAAATCTTTATACCACCAATTTTGGTAATCCCTTGGTGCCAAACAGCACCTATTCCCGGCTCTCGCTGGTCATTACCATCAAGCGGGAGGGTTTGCGAATATTTTTTACGAGCTTTATTGGCTTCATGATTGCAACTTTTCTTTCGCTTTTGGCGTTTTTAATTAGTCCGCAAAATCTTTCAGCTAAATTTTCCCTCTCGCTCGGTTCGGTATTTGCCGCTATGACCAATAAATATCTCATTGATAGCGCGTTGCCGATATCGCCGACTTTTACTTTGTCAGACGCCGTTCAGATGTCGAGCTTCGTTTTTATTCTTTTGACTGTTTGCTCAGGCGTGATCGAAGTGGCTCTCGCCCAGAAAGACAAAGTAGAGCTTGGCATTAAGATTAGCCGTATCATTTTGTTTTTGGGTTTTGGCGCCCATGTGTTTTTTCTTAGCTTCTTTATTTTTCGCGCCGTTAACTCCTAGCTTTGTTAAGCGCTAATCTCACCTTCTCAATAGTTTCTGGCCGCTTGCAAAAGGCAATACGAAGCCAATCTTTTAGAGGCGCTCCACTCACAAAGAAACTCGAGATGGGCAACATAGCAACACCAAAGCGATGCATAATTTCGGTGGCCATATCGTTGTCCGTTGATGCTTTGAGCAAAGCCTCGTGTTTTTGCGCCATGAGAAAATATGCGCCCTGAGGTTCAGGAACATAAAATCCGAAGTCCTGCAGGATTGGCCGCATGAGGTCACGCAGAAGCATAAATTCTTTGCGTAGATCAAGAAGATAAGATTTTACAAATTCCAAATCCGCCATGACATCGGCAACCGCGCGTTGCATATGCGGAGCAAGGCAAAAAACCGTCGCTTCATGAGCGGCCCGAATACCGCACATGTATTTCTTTGGGGCAAAAACCCACCCGACTTTAAAGCCGGTAAATGAGAAGGTTTTCGATATGGCCGAAATAAAAATCGTCTCTTCGCTATACTCAGCGGGAAAATGTTTAAAGCTTTGGTCGTGAGGAGGATAGACAATATTTTCGTAGACGCCGTCAATAACAACGGGGATATTATTTTTGCGCGCGCACTCATAAATTTTTTTTAACTCATCGCTAAAGAATACTTTTCCCGTTGGGTTATGCGGATGATTTAACATGATGAGAGCGACATCTTCCTCCATCGCCCGATAAAACTTTTCCCAATCAATGCGCCAATGCCCGTCATCGCTAGCCGCAATAAGAGGCACGCCAATAAGCGTTGCGCCCGCCATGGATGCACACGCCAAATATGATTCGTAATAAGGCTCAAAAACAAGAATTTTTTGCCCCGGATTTACGAGACCCATAATGGTACAAAAAATCCCTTCAGTTGCACCATTGACGACGGTAATTTCATCGTTGGCATCGTAAACTCGTGGCATAAAAGCTTTGGAATACTCGCTAAGCGCCTCACAGAGTGCAGGGTGCCCTGATGCACGTGTGTATTGGTTTGGCCCTTGACCGAGATAATAGTGCATCCTTTTTAACAACAGTTCCGGTCCCTCGAAATCAGGAAAACCTTGCGCCAAATTGATTGCATTGTTTTTTTGTGCTTCGCGCGTGGTGCGCGCAAAAATACTTTCCGTGATGTTGCTAAAACGCTGTGCGCCTGTCGTCGTCATTGAATGTCCGTGGTGAGCACTTGGTAATTAATGCTGAGTATTATCAATACTCAACAAAAAAGGGCATTACAACAAATAATGCCCCAAATGACACGACACTTCATTATTTAACGATAAAGTTCTGCGGCGCTGACCGGGCCTTGACCATTTAATTTTCGCCGTAAGAGAAAGATATTTGGTCTTTTTTGGCCTTTATCCCAAATAGTCATGAATCCTTTTAAACGTTTGTCCTCGAGAACATAACGCAAATAACGTTTGGTTTCCGCCTTGGTAAGCGAGGAATTCAAAGGCCTTGAACGCACATTTCCAGATACTACGGCCTTCATGCCGAAAAAGGAGCTCATAAAAGCTGCTGGTTCATGTTTATAAGTCCGATGCTGACCAAGCATATTGGCGGCGGCAATTTGTCCTTGTTGCTTGGATGAACGCCATTTAGCACTACGCACCCATCCCTCGCCCAAAGGATTTTTGAAACCGGCAACATCACCTGCAGCGTAGATATCTTTGTTCGTGGTTTTGAGTTGGTTATCAACTTTAATGGAACCATCCGCATAGAGTTCCAGCTGAGCGCTTTTAGCCAGTTCACTATTGGAAACGGTGCCCAAAGCGAAAACCATTAAATCGGCCAAAAGTTCGCCCCCCTGGTGGCCAATCTTTAGTTTATTTTCATGCTCGCTGACATTCTTTATATTGGCCGGGGCAATAAAATTAATGTCCGCCTCTTTGAGACGTTTAATAATAAATTCATCAGAACCCACGTCGCCATGCTCTCCTAAAAACTGCGCACTTCGATTAAGAATAGTAATTTTAATGTTCGAATTGCGACGCTTAAGACCATCCGACAACTCTAAAGATCTTATGCCAGCACCGACAATAACGACGTGTGCGGAAAGGTTATTATCCACAACATCGAGGATGGCATTAACATCGTCTTTAGTATTATAAAAACGTATCTTTGATGTTGGTAGAAGTGCCGAAAGATGAGGAGGCACGAAGGGACGTGCACCCGTCGCAATCAAAAGTTTATCGTAGCTAATGGTTTTATTATCGGCAAAACTTATAGTTTTGTTGGCGCTATCGATAGCTATAACCTTGGCCCCAAGAATGAATTCGAGGTTTGGGGAATTTCCTTTTGAAAGATCCACTCTTGAACTTCGTTGACCCTTTTTCGCCACATAGGAATGAAATTGAGTCTTGTTATAAGGATTTGAGTTTTCTTCACTGATACAGCTTACGCGAATATTTTTGCCTAATTTCACAAGCTCTTTTGCAGCATAAAATCCTGCCGCTGAACACCCAATAACAACATAATGCATATTGGCATTCGCTGACGACTTACAAAATCCTTGAAATAATGAACAGCCCACCCCAAAAACAATAAGTAAAAACGCCGTAAATTTTAGTTTTTTATTCATACACAATACCACCCGTTGTTCTAGTGCTATTATGTGTTTTAATTTTAACATGTATAGTGGTGTATTTACTTTTCCTAGGTTTGATCGAATTCATTGCGAGCTCTTAAGTCCCCATTATTGCTAGGTTATTCCGCTTTGCTATACTTTTTGGAATCTGGAATTAACCTAATATTAACAGTGGTTTTAGGTCCTCGATCCCTGAATCAGCCGCTTAAAAGTGGCGTTGAATGCCGTGCGCAGGCCTTAGAATCATCGAGAAAGATGGTTATATTGAGTGTTTAGAAATTCTGGATCCGAACAACCTAGGCCTGGCTTTTCTTTCTGAAGAAAGTTATAATGACTTGGTTAATAAGAAACTTAGCCCTCGATATTGTCAGCACTTTATTATTCTGCGGCTTAGTTTTAAATCTAAAATATCAAGTAATTATTTGAAAGCCACAGGGCATGGCGCGGCTTTTTAATTGCTCTCTAGCAATAATGATTTTTCCATGTTAAGGCTTCTTAAAATATTAATTACTTCGCTTGGGTGAAAAATTGCGTCAATAACTGTGTGAATTTAGCTCTCTCTTTTGCCTAAAGATCTTCGATTCCAATCTGATGCAGGCTATGGCTAGACTGCTAACTTTGGGAACTGGATCACTACGCTAAGGTCGGAGGTTTTTACTTTGTTTTGATGCTTGAAGTAAATTTCATAACTATTACATTAGCATGCGGATTAAGGTCGGATATTTATGAACTTTTATACTTTGCCACAAGCGCGGGCATTTAGCTTAGTTATTTATGCAGCAAAACTGCTCATTATTTAAACTTATAGACAACTATTATGACCGAAATTAAATGGAAAAATAATTTACAAATAAGGAGGTTAATTTATGCAAGAGATCAGTGTTACAACAGCTATTCCCAATAGAAATCGTATTGAAATTCAAAAAATCTGCCCCGCTATTCCGAAAAGTGAATTAGGCCTTACCAATGAAAATGCAATTTTAGGCATTAGCATTAAGCATCCAGCTTCTATTGGCAACAAAGCTTCAGCCATTTTTAATTTTTTATATAAAAACAGTCTTACAGAAATGAACCTCTTTATTGGTGATAGCCTTTACCGCTATACCGCTATGATCAAATTTGGATGCGACGAAAAAGAAGCCAGAAAATTGGGAGAACAGGAAGGCCTTGCGCTTGAAAATAGTTATCTGGCATACATTAAAGAAAACAATCTGCCTTATCGACTAAATTTTTTCTATACATCTCAGCTTGAAAAAGATGAAGATTTCAATCCTATATGCAAAAAGTTATGGAATCTCTATGAGACTAACAGCACATTTCGCGATTCGGTGTTGGATTTTTCGAGTGTCTATTTAAGCCGTATGTTTGAAGCTGAGGAACACGATATCGCCAAAAACCTGGAAAGAACCCAGTATGCCTGCAAATATTTAATTGAAGAATTAGCAATGCTAGGTATTTTGAACCAACGCGGTATTAACAAGTTCCTGTATCCAGGTACTATCCAAACTATCTACGATATTATCACCATGGATTTACCTTATGTTTCTGATTTATTTAGAAATTATTTCTTTGTTTCGTTGAGGATTAGCAGGTCAAAGAAAACCAAAGTGTAGAACAGATAATATTGGCTATTGGTTCTTTATTAATATCTTTTAAGGTAAGTATGAACAGTATAAACTATAGAGATGGTAGAAAGTTATATACGACTAAACCTAATGATTCTGACGACCCCGACGGAATACGTGATTATTTTCTTAAAATAATTGAGGTTATGCCTAATTTAGTTTTTTGGGTCAATAAAGACAGTATCGCTTTAGGCTGTAACAAAAATGAACTCGATTTATTGGGTTTAAAATCCTTAGATCAGTTTATTGGGTTGAGCTACGAAGAAATAGGCGCTTTGACTCATTGGACTAAAGACCAGATGGCGGAATTTAGGCAAGCTGATCAGGAAGTAATTGCCACCGGAAAACCAAAACTCAACGTCCTTGAAACCCCGCTTTATCGTAAAGATAATAGTATGGTACAATTCCTTACGAGTCGCGTTCCTTTATTTGATAATGAAGGCAATAGCATTGGAGTCGTAGGGATTTCTATTGATATCACCGACCAGATTAAAGCCAAAGAAGTTGCTAAACAGCTGGCCGTAGAAAAAGAACGTTCCCAAGTATTAGAAACTTTGGGAGCAAGTATCGCCCATGAGCTCCGCACTCCTTTAGCCTCGTTAAGGTTAGGGAACGACGCTATTATGCAAGAGCTCCCCAAGTTGATGGAGTTTGCGATAAAGAATGCAGATGAGTATGAGAAAATGTTCGCCAATAAAACTGCGGATGTAAAACGACTAAAAAAGATGCAGCTGCTTCCCGAAATAATGAAAAATTCTATAGACTCCGCTAATTTCATTATCAACACATTATTGATGAACATTAATGAGTCTCATAGAGTGCTTGAAAGCGCTGTAGAATTATCAATTAGAGATCTTATAAATAAAGCGATAAATCAATACCCTTTAACCGGCAATGAAAGAACGTTAATTAACTGGGAAGATAACAGCGATTTTATATGTAAGGGCAAAGAAACGCTCTTCATATATGTCATCTTTAATCTCATCAAGAATTCCCTGTATCATATTCACGACACCAAAAAGGGAACTATAACTATATGTCTCGATGCTACGAGTGACGAAAAATATAATTTGCTGATTTTTAAGGACACGGCTAAAGGAATCGCGCCCGACAAGTTGTCTTTTATATTTGAAAAATTTTATTCTAATAGATTTGGCGGAACGGGCTTGGGTCTGGCTTTTTGCAAACTAGCTTTAGAAACTTTTGATGGTAAAATTACCTGTGACTCCAAAGAAGGTGAATATACAACATTTACCTTGTCCTTCCCAAAAATTAAATAAATTTACTCATTTTTTGAGAAGACGCTGCGGGTATTGCTCCTGTTTCCGCAGCTTTCGCCCCATGCTGATTTTCAAGCAGCATACCTAATCTAAATTAGCGAAATAAATCAATCCTTTTGAGCTATCTTAAGCTCATTTATTTTATATGGATCAAAAAAAGCTTTTTCAGTGATCTGGTGGCGGGTAAAGTAGTCGCGTGATACATTCTCAATCAAAAGAATGGCCGAATCAACATTTGGCGGCGGAGTGAAACATCCTCTCCCTACTTTGACCACCACGCTCGGTGTCCCGTAGGCTTGTACTGAAAGCG
>CAYJDW010000084.1:0-11736 GCA_964368985.1 uncultured Myxococcales bacterium
GGGTGACAATAACGTCAATGCTTTTAGTAAAGAACTGACAATGTGTCTTTACAGGTTAGTCCTTTGGGTGTGAAATCTATATTTATTAAATTCCGAAAACAAAGATTGTTAGCGAGGTAGTTTTCGATGGAATAATTGCTATGAAGAAGTCTAATACTAAATGTACCCGCCTCAATAGCACCTGTTACGTTTACATATGAAATTTCAAAAATAATATTTTGTCGACGACATTTGTTTCTTAAATCGTCGCTCTCCAAGAGCCACGTGAGAAATCTTTCATAAATTTTTTCGATAAATTGGGTCATATCATCATCGATAAAGGGTTGTTTGCCAATCTCTTTTACAGTGTGTGCGTAGAGTGCGTTTTGCAGCATGGTAATTGTGGTACTGCCTGGGAGAGCAGATTTAATGTTTACTTCTCTAATCACGCCAAATTCAGAATTCGACTTCATGCCAAATAGATTAAATACAGCTTCCTTGTCATCTGCCAGTTTTGCTATCCTCAATTTAATCAAATTGAGCTTTCTTATATTTGAATCACTCTTTTTTGCATTTATCTTAAAGTCTGGAAAACACAACCTGACGAAACGATACAGCATTTTTATTTCATCGGTAGTAGGATTTTTTTCGTCTTCAAAAAAGAAGAACCCTAAGGTATCATCGATATTCTTTCTATCGGTTGCAAGAAAAGATTGTTGTAGATGGTTCACAATTTGTTCATGCAAAATAAAGTCATCAAGATCTATGGCCTGATTCTCTTTCGTCCTTGAGCTTGCAACACGAGGTTCCGGTGCATATTTCGACAAGCAATCCCGAGCCGTTAGCTTTTCAGGTACACCATTATGTTCCCATACATTTTTTTTGGGGTCGGACTTGTGATGATAGAGCCTTAAAAAACGGCTGAGTTGAATATGTTCTTCGGCACGATGCTTGAAATCAATTCGATAGTACCAGCTTAAGTCAGGAAAACATGTCTTTATCTTAAATACGTCGCCTGTTCTTTCGAAATAGCCAGCAACTTTAAACTCGCCATTTTCCGCGTAAAAGAGGCTGGTGTTGTCATCAATATTATGTCTAACCCGTGATATATCGTTACCCGCGTAGTGGGAATAAATAGATTTCTTTAAAGCGCTCATTATAAAGTCAGGTGTCAAAACACCAGCAGGAAAAAGCGTGTGATATTTTGGACGCAAGTTTGTGTTCTTGAGCTTAAAGATAATATCGACAAGCGAATCGCCTTTTTCGGAATCAACTATGAAGCAATTTAAGTTGGTATCGAAATATGCTTTCGTATTTCGATCATTTTTTATGTGGGCTTCGTAATAGCTTGGCCAATCATGTCCGCCGGAAAAAGAATGTTCTGTTTGCCTCCCAATCATCACGTGGTCAAAATCTTCTTTAGAAAGGATAATTTTAAACGTTCTTTTTTGTTCGCCGACTGTGGTATTGAACTCTGATTCAAAATCAGCTGATATAGCGCTCTCTGGCAATAGAATCGATAATGCAAATAATTGCAATAAAAAAATATTTCTGATGTTCACAATATTCTCACTATAAATAAGTTATTTTATATAACATAATGCAGTATAAGTTTTCGTCCAGAGGCCCAGTAAAAATTCGTCCTAAATCACCTGTTGGGCACAGAAACCTAGCAAGCTCTTACTCAGGCGGCTTGACTCGGGTCTTTCTCAATGGTCTTTTTCAAAAATGGGCGTTTATCTTACTTACACTCGCCAAGCTAAGATGTTGAAGATAAACAACTATTGCACCGGGTTTAAGAGCCACCGCTCTCTTTTTTAAGTTTTTTGATCATAGATGCCTCTTTCTACCAAATTACCAAGGTCTTTGGGGCATTGATATTAGTACATATATGTATTTGTGATTAGCCGGACCTTGGTAGCAATTTGCCCAAAATCATGATTTTGGTAGCCTTTGTGCCATTAGAACGACTTTGGTCCTGGTTTTTTATTCTCGAAGTCGAACCCATCGTTAGCTACCGGCTACCGGACACCCGGCACCGATTCCGCTCCATCCCATGCCAGCCCGATAAAACTGCACGGAGACACTCAAAAAATCAGGTAAGCGCGAAGACTCTCGTTATTTTTAGGCCGTCTTTTTCGCGGCCTACTTCGCGACCTGAAAAATCAATTAATAGGGCACCGGATACCTAAATTGTATCTCCCAAAAGCCACTATCAGTTTTGTTGCTTATGCCAATTTGGGCATCATGTTGCTTGATCAAATGCGCACCTGCCTCTCTATAATTTTCCACTTCAACACCACATGGGCTAGGACCCTGGGGAATGGGACATGTGGATTTTAACGGTTTGACTTCTTCATTTTTACGATAGCCATGCCCTTTAAAAGGTTTTACAGCCTTCACCCAGACCATGAGCTCAGAATAGGTTGTCTTTTCTTCCGCATAACCTAGAAATGCTCCGAAAGAGATTAAGGAAATTATTAAGAGCTTCATTGGTGGACTCCTCACATAAACCCAAGGCAACAAGGCCCTTGAGCGAATATTCGAGCCCTTAACAATAAAGCTTTCAATATGTATTTCATTTTTTAAAAAATTTTTAAGTCTACACGCCCAAAGTAAAGACGGAAACTTTCACGCGGGCATCGTCGATATTTTGCATAGCCAATATTTTTTGAGTATCATCCAAATAATTGATCGGCCATAAATAATCTTTACCCTCTTTAGCCAAGGCACCATCATGACTTATTGCTCCATTAAAAGTGCCCGGGTATAGTTGTATATGGCGAACAGCGGTTCGACCGCCAAAACTGCTTCCAAAGATAACTTTAGGCATCCCCTTCAAAAGATTCATGGATTCATATTGTTTTTCGCCCAGGTTTTTTCCTGAAATCAGCACAAGAGGATCTTGGGAGGAATAACCCCCAGCTCCCCACAAGGATCTATGGGTTCAAGTGCCACTGTTTAAAATTAATCACAACAATATCGACGACATTCACAGATTTTTATTTAAATTGAGTACAGATAGGATAAATGTTTTTTTTAATGTTTCGGGAATGAGTGGCGACGACCCTCCTTAGCTAATGCGAAAAATTTCCATGCCACTATTAACCGGCGTGCCATTGCTCACGAGGACATCGAGAATTTTCGCTGAGAATGCGCCTTGGTATTTCATGGGGTAAAAACACTTCATCACTTCGATAAGGCCGATGGTTTGCCCGGGTTTGATGTCATCGCCAATACTAACGAAGGGAGGGCAATTCTCCGAAGGGCTGAGATAAAACATGCCGTCCATGGTGGCTTTGATCGACAGATGTTGAAGTGGCCTTTCCGATTGGTGGTGCTCGGGCCTAGCTTGCCCTGTGGCAGCCGCATCTAGGGTCAATATTTTTTCCGCGTAGCAAAGCTTGGGAGCAGCATCGAGTATCAGAACTTGGCCAGAAATATCCAGTGGTAAAGCCAGTTTGAAATACTCTCCGACACGGATTAAATCTCCGATTATTTGGCCGCCACTTAGTATTTGGCCAGGCTCCACTTTAAGTTTTATGCTACCGATGCTGGGGCATAGCACATGAATAAGGGTGCCTTCGGTTTTTATTTTGCATACTAATTTTCCTGACATGGAAACACTCCGTGAAATATTTTTGAAAGGCATTCATTTCGCCATTGGGAGCGAAGCTGAGCATGGAGTGCCTAGTCGCTTCTCAACACTAAATCCTAGCTAAAATCATGCAAAGACCAGATGCGTGGGTTTTTAATGCGTCGATAGCCAATTGTCTGATAGGAACTTTCAACAAAACACTCTAAATAGCGACGAAGTTCTCCCACTGCAACTATCTCATCCGTATCCATTTGGCTGGCCGCTTTGTAGGGATTCATATCGCCCTCAATGCGCTCAACCACCTGCGCCATCCCGCGCTCTATCAACTTACGTTCTGCTGGATCTTTGGTGGCAATATTGAAATCGTCATCCAATTTGGTGTGGAAAGCTCCCACTGCCAAGGTTTGCCCTTCCATGACCGCGAGTCGTGAGCAGGGGGTGCTGATTTGTAAAACGGGATCATAGGGCATGCCAGCCATGGCATAATAACCCGCACCAGAGGCTTTTCTTAAAAGTATGGTCATCATCGGAGTTTTATGAGTAGAATTGGCGTAGATCAAACTTGAACCATAACTGAGCAAGCCTTGCTTTTCCGCTTCGGTTCCCACATCAAAACCAGCCACATCTTGCAGCCACACCATGGGAATACCGTCGTCATTGAGCGCGCGGCAAAAGCGCGAGAGTTTTTTTACTCCTTCGCGGTATAAAATGCCGCCAGCGCGCTGCTCCCCAGGCTTTTCTGGATGAGCAAATAAATCCTGAGCATTGCTTAAAAAACCTACGTACAGACCCGACACTTTTGCCACACCGCAAATAACTTCTTGGCCTTGTTCTTGGTTGTATTCCCAGAATAAACCGTCGTCGATTAAGCGCGCGAGAATTTGCCTCAAGTCATAACTTTTTTTAGCCGAGACTGGCAAAATGCCAGCGATTTCAGCAGTCGCAAATTTCGGAGCCGAGGCTAACTCCGATCCCCGATAATAAGGCACGGCACTTGAAGGCAATCGTGCTATTTCTTCACGAATTTTTATGACCAAAGTTTGATCATCGGGCACCCGTTCATCCGCGCAATTTGAAAGGTGCACATGCACATGAGGACCACCGATATCGTGAGAACTTAAGTGCTGACTTTTAGCGCCTCGAATGAGCGCAGCACCTGCTATCACCATATAAGCTTGCTCAGTCATATAAACACGATCGGAGATGATGGGCATATAACCACCACCAGCGATACAATCCCCACAAACGCCAGCGATTTGAGGCACACCTTGATCGCTTAAGAGGCTGTTCATTTTAAAAATATGACCAGCACCTCTTTTGCCGGGAAAGGTCAAAGCTTGCTCAGGCAAAAAAAGCCCCGAGCAATCAACTAAATAAATCACCGCCAATCGGAGTTTTAGGGCAATCTCTTGAGCACGAATAATTTTCTCTGGTGTTTTAGGCCACCAAGAACCAGAGGCCACCGTGTTGTCGTTGGCAATCACCATGGTCCAGCGGCCATGAATACGTACGAAAGCAGTAATAACGCCGGCATTGGGGCACGATTTTGCTTGAGAATCATCTCCGAAAACTACACCGTCATTCACAAAACTATTGATGGGGACAATGCTTAAAAGATTATCGGCGAGCCCGAGGATACGCTCATGGGCCGTGAGCTTGTTCTTCGCTCTTACTCGCTCTTGATAATTGCTGCCCCATCCCTTCTCCAAAGCCTCGCGTTTCTTAGATAGTATTTTTTCAAGACCTGACATTTCTTTAAAATTGGCGTGATATTCTTTGTCGCCATCTTCTATTTTTCGCCCGAGCGGATGAAAGAATAATTTGGCCATAGCTTAGCTCCGATTTTTTGATAGCAGGCTGGAGAGGTTTTTCTCAATGAATGAGCAATCATAGATACCACTTCTAAACTCATCACTTTTTATTATGGAACTTTGAAAATCTAGCGTGGTTTTCACACCTTCAATCTTGAGCGTAGAGAGAGTTTGTTCCATTAACTTGAGCGCTTCAGAGCGGTCAGCTTGGTGGGTTATCACTTTAGCAAGCATTGAGTCGTAAAAAGGCACCACCCGGAAATTCTCTACTATATGGGTATCGATGCGCACCGGGCCGCTAGGGCTATTTTTAGGCAACACTAATTTACTAATTAGGCCCGGACTCGGAATGAATTCATTTTCTGGATCTTCGGAGTTGATACGACACTCAATAGCATGGCCGCTAAACTTGATGTCTTCTTGTTTAAGAGGAAGAACTTCATTGCAGGCTATGCGCACTTGCCACTCGACGATATCGATTCCCGTAATCAGCTCGCTAACACCATGTTCAACTTGAATACGGGTATTCATTTCCATGAAATAAAGTTTCTCGTCGGCACTGGCCAAAAATTCCATGGTGCCCGCGTTGTAATAGCCGATTTTTTTAAGAGCCTCACAAATAACTTGGCTCATTTTAGTGCGAGTTTCGGGGCTAAAGCGATTGGCAGGTGCTTCTTCAATTAATTTTTGGTTGCGCCTTTGCACCGAACATTCCCGCTCGCCTAAACACACCACATTGCCAAAATGATCACCCAAAACCTGAAATTCAATATGGCGCGCGCGAGCAATAAATTTCTCCAAATAAAGCTCACCATCATTGAAGGAGGCTTGAGCTTCGCGACTCGCTTCCACCAAAGCCGCTTCGAGTTCACCCGCATGATTAACCAAGCGCATACCCTTGCCGCCGCCACCCGAGCGCGCTTTAAGCAGCACGGGATAGCCCAATTCTTCAGCCAATAATTTAGCCGATCCAAGGTCACTAATGACACCTTCGGAGCCTAAAAGCGTCGGCACTCCTAAAGCTGCCATAGTTGCTCGTGCTATGGCTTTATCACCCATCAAGCTAAGGAGTTGGGGCGATGGACCGATGAAGCTTAATTTTTGTCGTGCACAACGTGCGGCAAAGACCGCGTTTTCCGATAAAAAACCAAAGCCTGGATGAATGGCCTCGCAATCACTTTGACTCGCTGCTTCTAAGATGGCTTCCTCACAAAGATAACTTTCTTTGGCGAGGCTTGGGCCAATACACACGCGATGGGTGGCTTCTTTCAAGTAAATCGCTTCGGCATCAGCCTCACTATAAATGGCCACCGACTCAATGCCCAACTTAGTTAAAGTGCGAATGATTCTTCTGGCAATCTCGCCGCGATTAGCCACTAAAACTCGATGAAACATCATCTGGTCCTTTCATTCAATGATCTTCGCCAAGCTATGGCATTTTAAAGGAAAAATCTGAAGAGCCGCTCGCAAGTTAAACTTGGCTTAGACAGATCTAATATAAACCAGCTCAAGCAGCAATCAATTGTTAGGCTCCTCCAGCAGTCTGCTGATGCCCTTATAAGCAGTTGTTTAATTTATGAATTAAAACGGAGAATAAATATGAAAAAGTTGCTCTTTTTGTTTGCCTCACTTTTTATTATTTCTACTAACTTAAGCGCCGCCATCTCTGATGACTTGGAAGCCATTACTGCAAAAAATATTGCTATCGGAATTGTTGATCAGCTAAAGGCGCAAGGCGAATTTGCTAACGCTGATGAAGCTACCTTGGACATGGCCAAAGAACTCGTGACTTCGATCGTAAACAATCCAAATCTTCTGGATGATTTTAAAAATGGTGATCTTGTCCTCGACGAACAATTTGTCGCTGATTATTTTATTAAAGATACCATTCAATCGATCGGCACAACCGTTAGTAGTGTTGGTAGCAGTATAGTGAACACTCTTTCTGGCATTGGTGGCAGAGTATTTAGCACCATCAAGGATCTAGCGGGTGGTATTGCCTCAATCGCCAATAAGGCCTTAAGCGCTATCACTGATAACGACGCGGTGATGTTTTTGCTCGAAACCGGTATCGGAATTTTTAATAAACTTATTCCCATCGGTGCGACTGTTTTAGGTTCGGCTTTGCTCTTCATTCCTGGGGCTGAGGTTCTTATACCGGTAGTGGCTGCAGTAACGCCTATATTGATGGCGGTTGTTACGCCTACGAATGTGACCACTGCTTTAAAAGTTGCTGCCGCGACCGCCAAATTGGCCGATGCTTTCCTTAATCGTGACAAGGCTTCGCTCGCTGCAGGAAGCTCCATGGTCTTGGCTCTCGAGGCAAAATCTCAAAAGGTATCGAAAAAAGAAGCTGGGAAAGCTCTCAAAATGGGACTTGCAGGCGGAAAGGCCATTCAAGAGTTTTTGCACAAGAACCTGAAAAAATTATCGAAGACTGAGCGTCGACAATTGACCTTAGCTGCGGATAAGGCCAATAAGCTCACGACTCTGCTCGACACTAAGAAACTAAAATAAACCACGCGTGGTTATTTGCGAGTGTAGCGCGGCAATTCAGGCCTTTGCCTTATTTGCCGCGCTACACTCGCAATGACGGCTTAAAAATTGCGCCACATCTGGGATTCTTTCGGCAAAGGACTTTTGTCGTTATATTTGGCGCTGGCCTTTTGGTCATAAGGGGTCAGAATCTCGCCCTTGGTTTCAAAATAAATGATTTGTCCGATGGGCATGCCCGCATAGACACGAACGGGAACCTTCGCTGAGATTTCCAAGGTCCAATAATTCTTAAAACCCACATCGCCCTTACCTGCGGTTGCATGAATGTCGATGCCCAGGCGCCCAACGCTTGATTTGCCTTCTAAAAAAGGCACATGACTATGAGTTTCCGTGTATTCCTCGGTCACGCCTAAATAGAGCTGATCAGGTTTTAAGACAAAACCTTCAGGTGGGATTTCAAAATAGCTGATGGGATTGGCTTTTTTGGCATCGAGTATGGGCACGGTGTAGGTAGCGAGAGTTTTGCCCAAATGCACGTCATAGCTGTTGGTACCTAAACATGCATCACGAAAGGGTTCGATCACAATCGAGCCTTTCTTTATTTCTTGGCGTATGGACTGATCCGATAAAATCATGGTCTTTTCCCCTGCAAACTCAATGTTCGCGCCAAACTATGGCATTTTTGACAGTAAATCTGAAGGCATGAAAAGGCATTTACCATTTTTAATGCTGAAATTTAGGTTTTAAAACGTTAAGAATGGGCAAGAGCCTATGCTCGCGATTAAAATTTTTTTTAGGTAATTTTATGAAATATTCTCTAGTTATAATAAGCGGCCTTCTCATTGCAAGTTCCCTTTCAGCCAAGTTTTCCGGCATTCCCGTGAGAGCGGATCCTCCGCGCGAACGAGAAGAAGAAAAGCCACTTAGAGTAGAAGACCCTACGCCTGATATAATCACTCCGAACCTAGTCCGCCTGCTTATTAATGCTCAAAGAATTGATGAGCCTTTGCGAGCAAGAGAAGAAGAAAATCTTAATCAACTTGCACGTCTCTTTAGAAAACTCTCTGAGCGCTCCGATTATGAAGCAGCAGAACTTTCGGAAATTGTTTATCGCAGTCAGCTTAGCTCGGTAACAAAAATTAATTTAATTGCAGCACTTTTTTTGGGCAAAGTGGATTCGGAGCGCTCGCTCAGTGCCGATGATATCGATGCTCTCCGGAAAGTGAGCGACCGAGCCGAGTTGTTTACGTGGGACATTCGTCGAGAATTAATTAGAGCAATAAAGCTTGCCTATCCGAAGACACCCCGATCTCTTTTGGACGACCTGCAAAGCCTGCGCGCCGCTATTGAAGATAATCGCAGTAGAGATCGTTAGGTAACTTAGCCTGCCACCGGATTTTTAGAAAATAAACTAAAGATAGGCGAGTTTTCTTTTGGTTAAATTATTTAATCCTCGCGGGACCAGGGCTTATGTGTTTATCTACCACAAGGTACGTACATCAATATTCTTAATGGTGTGGTTCGTTTTGAGAATAGTAATAATACTAAAACGATCTGCTTTATAGCTATTGTTGTAGCACACGCTATTCAACACATCTTCTTCTGAGAAGCCCAGGGGCGATACCAGCGTGTTTTCTGGTATCGGTCTGCCATCCTTATAGAAGTTTCCACAGGCAGTTAAATAATCTATTCCCTGCTTTGAAGCAATTATTTTTTTGTACTTCAGCGTCTCCGGATCGGAGATATTGGGTACGGCACGAAAACGAAAGCCCATACCAACCAGTTTTAACTGCCCGCTTCGAAGAATATAGTAGGTCCTAGTTTCGTCACCCGGGAAATAATCCAACACAGGCTCACCGAGAGGCTCACCTGAACCCCGCAGATTGTCTCCCATACAATGCACGCGGCCATCATTGGCCGCGGTGGCGCAAATCCGACCACTTCCCACTTTCAAATATAAAAATTGTTTCTGTGAAAAATCTTCGCGCTCGCTGGTAGCCGTAATTCCATGTTGGCTCGGCAAGTCGTGGGCATTATATCTTATTTGCCCCGAGTTTTTGGTGAAAATGGGTATATCCGGTCCAACGCAAGCTAATCTGCCATTCATTTTAATAAAGCATGTCATGCTATCGCCGCAGGCAATATCCTTTATGGGCTCATGTGGAACATCTAGCCATTTCCCCCCCAACAGACGGGGATGCGATCAAGTACATCGTCCATTAGGATGCCGCAGCTAAAAGAAAATGCTGCAGCTACCTTGAAGAATTTGGCATTAGTTACATCAATTTTTTGTTGTACGTTTCTTGCCTTGCTCAAGTCGCATTCGTTATTCAAGTTTATTCCCGTGCATTTTGCGTTATCTAGAATCTTATTTTCAAATTGAGGTTGAAAAAGATGAAATTAAAAAAAATCGTAGTTCTATTTTTGCTAGCGATGCAGACCCCTCTCTTAGCGATGAATCATGGCCCCATTCCCGAGGAAAGGATGCCCAGGTTGCTCATCCTCGGCAAGACGGGGGCTGGTAAAAGTACCATGATAAATGCTCTGTATAACCTTGCTATAGGAACTCAAGCTGGCGACTTTCCCAAAAAGTTTCCTATTCGCACTGAATTTCAAGCGTGTAATGTCCCACAATATGCGGATAGCCAGGCAGAAAATCTTGCTAGTACAACCGAATCTACCACAATGGACCCAATTGAATACATTGCGCAAGGAAATGGATTTGTCTTAAAAATGATTGATACGCCAGGAGCCGCCGATACGCGGGACGTGAATTGGGATCGTCGCAACAACCAAAAAATTGCTGACTTTGTCGAGAGAAGGGGTAGCTTTAATGCGATTTGCATTGTGCTAAAAAACACGGCAAATAGAATAAGCGTCGAAGAATTATACCTATTTGAGCAGATCAAATCTGTTATTCCCCGAGGAGCATATAATCGAATTTTCTTTCTGATTAGCAATGCCTTTACAGAGGGTCCAAATATCGAGTCATTTATACGTGGTGTTGGGTTACCCATCGATAATATTTTCTATTTTGAGAACTTAGCTATGACGCGGGTGGGTCATATTGATTTTAACGCTGCAACTAATGCTGCCGGTGAGCTTAATAGGCGAAACGGTCCGAACAGGATTGCCTCTATTGTTAGAGAAAGCTGGGCAGATTCTCAAGCTGAGTTTGAGGAGTTAAAAAATAAAGCGATTGCACTTGGGCCATATTCTTCGAATGAAATGCAAAGAATTGGCCGGGTAATGAGGGATGCCAATCCGAAAATTAGGATGGCTGCCAACCTAATGCTTACACTCGAAGGTTCGGAAGATGGATTGGAAAGTCTTCGCCGTGCTTTGCAAATTGCAACTATAGAACTTAACCAAGCATATACAAACGATGCGAGGGCGAGAGCCGAACGCGAATATGCCTTGGCTGACCAGCTAAACTTTTGCACTGCGGCATTCGATAATTGCCGCCGAGAGGTAGAGCAATTTACGAATGACGTGGCCAGATTATATGTGGAGCTAGGCCAAGTAAGCATGGGTTCCATAGACTTTCACATTGGTGAATATTACGACGTACTGATTCGCAAGGAAGGCGATAATCGAAATAAGGCACAGCTTACTTATGATAGGCAATTCTATCTCGAAGTAGTTCATCGCATGCAGGGACAACGTGCAAACCGCAGGTAGGTAGCTGGTCTTTGATATTTGTAGATCGCTGGTTATCGAAACCAGCGATTTTATTATCTTAAGCTCTAGGCCTAAAGGATGTGCTCAATTTCTTAGGTCCAAGATGCGTATTTTTTGAGTCTGTAAATAATTCTGTGTAAGTAGCGATTTCTCACTGAGTAAAGCGGTCAC
>CAYJDW010000085.1:0-11619 GCA_964368985.1 uncultured Myxococcales bacterium
AGAAACGCTTATTAGAATCAGACCCCAGTCAATGGGAACAATTGCTCTCACAACTAGAAGATTTAATCTTTACGGAAAGAGCCGCTAAATTCGATGAGAATGAACTCAATAAGGCATTCTCGCATATCGAAAAAACCAGCCGCCAAGGTCTAGAACGGCAAATAGAGCGATTAACCGGTAAATCATTATGGCTCGGAGTGTTTCCCAAAGGTCTGCTCGAGAATTTTGTTAGCGAGCATAAGACTCTAATCAAGTCGGTTGAGCGCGAACACCTAGAAAAAATTGGTTTAGCTATTCAGCGAGGAATTCGTGAAGGTCGCTTAAGCAAAGATATGGCTAAAGAAATTCAAGAGACCACATCTCTAAGTAAACGCCGAGCACAGCTGATAGCTAGAAACGCTCCACTTCAATATAGTGGTGCTATAACTAAGCACCATCAGATGAGTTCCGGTATTAAAAAATATCGTTGGCAGACTTCTCAAGATGAACGAGTGCGTAAATCTCATCGAGCTAGAAATGGTGACATCTATGAATGGGATGCGCCAGGGCCCCACCCTCGCAGTGAAGTAAATTGTCGATGCGATGCAGTACCGATGTTGGCAGATTGATTTCTTCTCACAGTTAAAAACTTTAACATATTCTTGGAACACGCGTGTTCCAAATTCTCGCGCACCCGCCATTTAACGGGCTAGGTTGAATTTTTTTCCGGCAAAAATTATTAATCACCATCGCTATTTTCTTGAAATAGTTGAAAATAATTTTACTTGTAACTTGATTTAAGTTTCACCTAACAATACACTTAAACTTAAGTCAAATCAAAAAGGAGACTTCACATGAAAACTTCGATTATTACCGTCGCTAACCAAAAAGGTGGCGTTGCCAAAACTACATCAGTTTGTAATCTCGCTGCTTCTTATGCTTTGAATGGCAATAATGTTTTGGTTGTTGATCTGGATTACCAATTTAACCTAACTTCTCTTTTTAATATCCCCAAAGAAGAAGCTGAAAAAAAATCAATCGCGCGGGTAATTTCAGAGCAAGCTAATCTTGATGATTTGATTATTCAAACAAAATCGGAAAATATCGATATCATACCCTGTTCAAGAAGCCTTAATGATTTGAGAGATAAAATAAGTAGTGAAGTAAATCAGTTTCATTTCCTAAGAGATTTTTTTGAAAATGATGCGCTTAATAAATACGATATAGTATTAATCGACACCCACCCATCGATTGATCTTTTTTTCAAAGCAGCCCTTGTTGCTAGCCACTACTATTTAATCCCCCTCTTCGCCGAAGCAGATTCATGTCGAGGATTGGCTCATCAAATTGAAGAAGCAGAGAAAGTGAGCAAATATTTTAATCCAATGCTTACTCTCTTGGGAGCCTTCATTACCAAATTTGATAAAAGAAACACAACACATCTTGCATTTGCTAAAGCGATTGAAGATGCCGCTAAGGTCAGTAATTTCCATTTATTCAAGACAATAATTCCTGCTAGTGTCGCCGTAGCAGGAGCCGCAGCATCATCGGTGCCACTCAATAAATATAAGAGCCATCTCAATGTCTCGACGGCATACAATACTCTTGCTGGAGAAATTTTACCTCTATTAAAAGGTAAAAGAACTGGTAGAAAAAATGCGCCGGTAAAAACAGAAATTCTTTCTAATTGTGAATTTGAACAAACGATTTCTATCTAGATATTTTTGAGCACATCAAGGAAAAAAATATGAACTTACAAAAAAATATAGCTGCAACCATGAACCAAGTAACGACCGAGATTAACGCATCGACACAAAATAATTCAGACGTTCTCAGAAAAATAAATCTCTTGAAGTCAAGTATAAATTCAGTTGTTAACCTTTCTCCCGACGATATTGTTTTTGAAAATAACGTCAGACATGAAGTTGACGAGGGAAGTCCTGAATTTGATAAATTATGTGAATCAATAAAAAAGTTTGGTTTGTTAAAAAACGTAGTGGCAGAACTACATATTTCAGAACAGGAAGACTCTTATAAACTTGTTTGTATTGCTGGACACCGAAGGCTTACGGCTTTAAAGAAGCTTGGCTTAAAGAGTAAGATTCCTTGTTTGATTAAGCAATATAACAGCGGTGATAGAGTAGGGGCCGCGCTCTCCGAAAATCTCAATCGAGAAGGTCTTAACTGTGTTGATGTTGCCAATGGTTATCTTCATCTAACTAAGAATGATTGGAGCATTGAGCAAATTGCACAACATTTTGAAAAAGATAAAAAGACTGTGGCGCGATTTTTAAAACTTGCTGAATTGCCAGATGACATCAAAGAAGTATTTCAACAAAATAGCAGCATTTTTCCCAATAGAGTCATCTTCAATGAGATTCTTTCAGGAAACAAAGTGCCTAATGAAATCCGTAAAGCGATTCAAAGAAAGCTCTCCAGAAAAAATCCCGAAAAAAAAGCCAGTGCTCCAAAGATTCAAGATCGCCTACAAGAGTTCTTCAATAATCAACCTATAACTGACCAGGAAAGAGAGCTGATTTTAGAGGCCTTTAAGTTCGTGGGCCTCTTAAAATAGTGGAACACGCGTGTTCCAGATTCTCGCCCACCCGCCATTTTACGGGCTAAATTGAAGTTTTTTTCCGGCAAAAGTCTGAAAATTATAGATTCCAACCTTATCAAAGGATGAGGTTGGAATCTACCAACTAAAGAGGTTTTAAGGCTCCGATGGATAAGACTACCAAGTGGACAACATTTGACTTTTCGAATGCAATCAAGAACGCCGTTCTTTCTAATGCTTCTAATAATTTCTTATCTGTGAAATCAGACAGAGTGTTATTCAATGGATTTTGGCGTAATGGAGATAAGCAAAACATTTGCCTATGGTTAGATAAGGCCACTTGGCATGACGCTAAAACCGGTGAAGGCGGAGGTTGTAGAGAGTTTGCAAAGACTGCCTTTAACTTAAATCTTCCGGATTTTATGGTGAGATACGGACAAAATTTTATAGCATCGCCAAAACCAAAGGAACATAAAAACCCTCCAACCAAACTTACTAAACCAGTCCATCAAATATGGACACAGTTGCTAGGAAAAGATTTTAAAAGAGAGGACCTGGCTACGAAATGGTTAAGTGAGCAACGTGGACTTGAAAAACCACGTTTTCACATTGGATCTGGTTTTTCTAACCTTGATATTAGCGATATTCAGTTATTTGAACCCCAACACCATAGCCTAATAAATCACCGTGTTTCGTTGGGCCCTCAATTGGTGGTCCCTATTCGTGGGGTTCATTCTGAACAAGCACAAAATCTATTTATAAGGGCTCTTAGCGATGTCCCAAAAGAAGAGAAATCTCGTCTATTAACTGGAGCTGGAGGATGGAGCGAACCTGATGGTACTCCCAGGGCTTTTGGCTTTCCCGCTTTAATACATGAATTTCCTAATCTTGTGCTTTGCGAAGGAATGGCTGATTACTTTTCGGCAGAGTTCCTGCTTGATGCAGATGAAAAGTATTTACCAATTGGCGCAGCAAATGCTGATGCTCTTACCAAATGGGCCCTTTGGCTTACTCAGACCTCTTACACAGGCAAAGTAACTATTATTTTCCATATCGATGCAAATAGTGATGATGAAATTTCTGCTAATGAAATAGGACCCTCAAAAGCTATTCAAGCAGCTCGAATCCTTAATGAGCATCAAATATGTGTCCAAATTTTCCCCTGGCTTCTTTACCTAAAAAACACCACTACTAATCCACAGAGAGTTAGAGATCTGGCAGACAGTGTTCAGCAAGCGTTGATGCATAAAGAATGTGGAGCAGAACATTTGAAAGAAATGTTCCGTTTCTTCTTAAATCGAGATGGAGTTAAATAGATGAATAATCAAAGCGAAGAATATCTACAAAAGTTAGAAAATCTAGAACAAGAGATGAAGGCCAAGATAAAAGGCGAGCCCAATATTTCAGAATTTGAAGCAACCGCAAAAACACTAGAAACTTTTACAAAAGAAGTGCCTGAGCGCGAATATCTTTTTCACACTGAAAGTGCCTTTGGCATTAAAGAGGGATTTCTTCCTAGTGGCGTCACTTGTCTTCTCGCTGCCCCTGGAGGCTGTGGTAAAACCTATCTTTTAATGCAAGCCGCAATAGCCGCAGCTTGTGGTGGGACTTGGCTTGAAGCCAAAGCAATTAAACCAATGAAGGTTTTGTTTCTTGCAGCGGAAGAAGAACAGGATGAACTATCTCGTCGAGCACAAATTGTTGCAAGATCGATGGGTCTCATGGATAACCCAAAACTCTTGGAGCTTGCTGCAAATAATTTAAGAATTTTTGGCAGATTAGGCCATAATGAACGCTTAATGGATGAAAAAGGCGAGCCAAGAGAAATATTCACAAAGTTAAAATTCTTACTTGAAAAAAATCCTGATATTAAATTAGTCATCCTAGATCCAGCTTCCGATTATATGTGCCGAGAAGCTGAAATAGATAGTGCAGCTGCCAAAGATTGGACAAAACTGGTTTCTCAACTAACTTTGACCGGCGGAAAACCTACCGTATTAGTCGCTCACCATACCCGCAAAGAAAACCAGGGTAGCTCAATCTTCAAGGCGAGCGAGAAAGATAAAATCCCTGATTTAAACTTAGACAGCATTAGGGGTTCCGGCAGCTTGGTCTATAGCTTTCGCTGGTCTATGCTTCTAGCGAGAAGAGAATATGACGATGGCAGCGAAAGAGTCTTTATCAAAGTCGTGAAAACTAATTACACGGCGAAAAGCGGCATCCTTCAATTTGAACCAGATAAAAAACATGGCGGTATTTTAAAGTTCAAGGGTTCATTAGAGTATAAAGTAACCGAAGAAAATAAAGATGATATTTTGAATATGGTGATAAACCCACCAATCACCAAAACAGCTACCTATCACGACCCCAACGAGGCTGATCAAGATTTTCATGACATGTGGAAATGATGGAGATATTAATGTTTATTGAAAGCCTAAAGGATCTCGAATCGCAAGATCCAAGCCGAGCCAAGGAACTATTTGAAGGCTACCAAGCACAACGGAAATTCTTTTTTGATCGCCGCATGAGTGAACTGAGAAAAATATATTACTTAGAGGCTAATCACGAAAAAGTGCTCTGGGGCTACCTGTTATCTGCAGAGCAACCTAAAGATGAGGAATCCCCAAAAGAGTTCCATATTTTAGCAACGATGACCTCACTAAATACAGAGCAAGAACTTTGCGAAAAAAATCCTATCAATAAAGCATATCTAGGTTGGCTTAAAATATATTGGTCAAAAGCTTGGTTGGAATATGTGAAAGAACATCGTTCGTTTTTGGCGGCACGCTTTGTAATAGAGAACTTAAAGAACACAGGAAAAGATAAAATAAGCCATTATGCTGGAGCAGAAAATGAGCTCATCAATGAACTTAACCTCTGTTTACCTAAAGCTGATAAATTTTTTTTGGATATAAAAGACAAAAATAAAATCAAAGAAGTTAATAACAAAGAAGTACTTGTTTTTGATATTAAAGCATTAGATTACTTTAAATCATACAACATTGGATCGTTCTCAAAGAAAGCTGTAAAATATTTTGAAGATGCTATAAAAAGCGATGATTACAGCATAGAACAAAGAATTCGTTTTTGGGATGATCCGCTCTTTTTACCCAAAAGAATCGCAGCTGCTAGATGGCAAGATCTGGTCAAGAAAGTTGTCATCAGTAATGCAGCCAACCCACCTGCATTTTCACTTACTATGGCAAACACTCTGGTTCAGCTAACTACTGGTGGCAATCGCATTGAAGCATCAACTAAAAAGATAGTAAATGAGAAAAATATTGTTATCGCTGACTTTGAAGCTTCAGCATGTATTCCACTAGTGACAGCAAAAGATATAGTAAGTAAAGACATAGATGCTCTTAATTCAATCCTTGCTAAACGTATAATTCGGTTTTATGGATTGAAAGCAAACCAGCAACATGTCCTTAATGTAAAAACACCAAACGTTATAGCTCTTGAAGAAGGTTTTTATTCATTAGGTGAACTTATTGGTGCTGGTACTCAATCTAAAGCTATTGAAAAAATGAAAAAAATAATAACCATATATTCAAGATGTGGTTATCAAGTCGAATTAGACAATAAAATTGTTACAGGTAATATTTTAATGTACGAATTTACGGAGAGCAAACGTGGGAAATCGCAGCATCTTTTGGTAACTTTAGCGAGAGCTTTCTGTCCTGGTTTTGTTGCAGGTGCAAGTAAAGAAGATTCAAGATATAATACGAACAAACTACTTGTTCCAATTTTACATAAAGAACCACCATTTATTGGAAAAAACAACACATTTTGCTCGCAAATGAATTTTCTAGATTGGATTTTAATAGAGATGAGATTACGAGCCGTTGAACTCTATGAAAGAGGCGGGGTTCTATTGAACAATGAAAATTTATTGGAAATAGCCAAAAAAGCCAGGATGAGTACCAATTTGATTAAACCAGTACTTGATTGCTGGTTAAGTGAAAATTATCTCGAGCAAGTTGATTCATCCCTTTATGCCTTAGGAGACAACTATAAAAATGAAAAAAATATGCTCATCGAAGCAGGAGAAAAAACACTTAAGGGCTCACTTGCCGGTAAGAAGGTCAAAAAAAACCAACGGAATTTCTACATGAAAGAAAATGGGTCACCCCTCTGAGATGTGCATAGAATGGCCCTAAAAGCAGAAAAATTACCAAAATTGCGGCAAAACCAATGGGTCACCCCTCTAAGATATGCATAGAATGGCCCTAAAAGAAGAAAAAATGGTCCAACGTATGGTAGAATTTGACTTTCGAAATTTCAAATGGGTCACCCCTCTAACCGCCTTGGGTCACCCCTCTAACCGCCTTGGGTCACCCCTCTAACCCCTTTGGGTCACCCCTCTCAGAATTCGATCCTCAGCATTGGCGGGCTTTTCCCGTTCAAAAACTCCAACGGATTGGAATGGAATGGAATAGGGGAAAAATTAAAATTTCCCCCCTACTGAAAAAGCCATCCACTTTTCGCTTTAGGCGAAAGCGTTTGTCTTTTTCAATGTTTCTTTAAAAACAAGAACACACTGATACAAAAACTAAATATCAAAGAATTAACTTCCCATCCTCCAAGTTCTTGCTCATGAGTCATATCTTTTTGTATGGGGTGTTTGGGACAAGACCCAAGCTTTTAGTAATTAAGAGCAAAGGTTCTTTTTTCCAATACTCATATGATTGTAAAGGTCTTAAAAGGTTTTATCGTCGCAAACGTTTGACGGGGGTTTTTGGTTACTACTTTTTTTCAAAACCCGAACGCTAAAAATAGATTTTTTCTGAACCTCCAAGAAAAAACCTTTGTAATATTTGCATCCTTTACAATACATAGTTTATATTACGGGTTATGAGACTGTTCTCGGAGATAATTTCTCCGAATTTTGCAGTGTTCCATAAACGATGGTTTAGGTGACAAATATGTTGATAGGTTATATGCGAGTTTCAAAGTCTGATGGTTCACAAAAATTGGACCTCCAATGCGATGCACTACTCCAAGCGGGAGTTGATATGCAAAATCTCTACCAAGATGAGGCTTCGGGCAAAGATGATGAAAGGGTAGGGCTTAATGCTGCTCTTAAGGCTCTGCGAAAAGACGATGTATTGGTTGTGTGGCGCCTTGATCGTTTAGGACGAAGCCTAAAGCACTTGGTGAATACAGTGCATGATCTTACAGAGAGGGGCATAGGATTCAGAGTGCTATCAGGGCAAGGTGCTGCCATCGATACAACGACGTCGTCAGGGAAATTAGTTTTTGGTATATTTGCAGCTCTTTCAGAGTTTGAGCGAGAGCTGATATCTGAGAGAACTAAAGCCGGTCTAGAATCGGCGAGAGCTAGAGGAAGAAACGGTGGTGCACCTTTCCGCATGACAGCAGCTAAATTAAGGCTTGCACAGGCTGCCATGGGAAAAACCGAGACAAGGGTAGGTTCCTTATGCAAAGAGCTCTCAATAAGTCGCCAAACACTTTATAGATATGTTTCTCCCGTTGGCGAGCTTAGGGAAGATGGAGCCAAATTGTTAGAAATGACCTGTTAAAGAGTCCTGCCACGTATTGCAGGGTTTTTTGAATATACGATCGGGCGTTGGCATTTAAGCTAGATAGGCAAACCATGTTTAAATGGCCGTTTCGCATGAACAAAGCGCGCAAATTCCTGGATAATCGCCTTGGTCTCAATTAAGTATTCTGGGTCGTTTAACCAATCGTGCAGGGATTTTTCAAGTTTGTTGGAAAAACTCAATGTCCAATCATCGAGGCTAAAACAACCGTGTATGGCAAAAGCCCTGAGCAAGAACGAAAGCTTGGTAGTTTTTTCCCAAAACTCATCTTTAAGAAATTTATCTTGGAGGAATTTATTAAGTAATGGAGCAAGCTCTTCAGAGATGTCTGGGCTACGGATTTTATTGACAATACTTTTTTTCATCCAACTCCCCGTAGATAGATTGCCGCGATTAATAGCTCAAGGGCGATTTTACCTTTTCATTTGAGGGATAGCTAGTGCCAGACACAAATAGATTTATGGCCAAATAAGGATGTTCCTTGTAAAGTCCTGGTTGGCGATTCGGGAAGAAATGATACATACTTGCTTAGTGTTCAGGAGCACAATATGCATGATCCAGATCAATTTGACCCAAAAAATCATTCCATTTCTATAGTTCTTAATGGAATCAAGCATGAAATCGTACCACACATTGAAGAAGAAATGATAGTGGAATATGACGCTAAGCCCGACACTAGCGAAAAAATGGTGACCAAGACCACGAAAAAAAATGAAGCATCTATAAAAATACAGGAAGGGAAATTTTATCAAACACGGTGTGGATTTAAGGCAAAAATTTATTCCATCAGTCCTCATAATATAAATGGATTTATCCACGGAGCGGTTTTGATTCCTCCGCATCCCGCTTCATTTCCCGGCTGGACTACCTTGGAATGGGAATTAAACGGAACTTCACAAGGCGGCCCCAAAGATGGCAGTTGGGATATAGTTAAGGTTTGGCTAGATTAGCCATAACTTTCAAAATTCTTGCTTGGAGCTAAGCCCGTCTAGGACTGAAACCCTGGTGAATACAGTTCATGAGCTCACAGAGAGAGGGATAGGGTTACGGTAGAGCTCTACTGCTGCGCCAACTTTAACCATTCAAAATGAGTTAGATTTTCATCCGGATGCAAGATATCTTGAGCATCCTTTGGGGGCTGATATTTGACGGTGGTTTTAACATCCAATTCGATTTTGCATTTAGCAAAGAGTCGCCGGCTTTTGGTTTCAACCATAGTACTGATCTGCTCGACTCTTTTGATGCCTGGAACCATTTCTAAGGTACCTTTTATGAGAGCATCTAGGGCTTGAGGACTTAATTGATTAGACAAAACTCTGTTCATATGGGGCAAATCAATGGTGTCGTCCCACACCAATTCGCATAATAAATACTTTTTGTCTTTCTTGGCAATTTCACCGGCAATCATATTGCTAAAACTGGCTAAAAAAGAAACCAGCCCACTGTTAATATTAGAAAATTTTGGCGTCTCAGTGGTCATAAAAATACCTCTTTTAAAATGTCATTGTGGAATGCAACAAAAAAACGCATTTAACAACTTCGTAGCTCCCACTTTTTGATCATCCATTTTGATCCGCGGTCTTTATAATCAGCCGCATGGAAAAAGTTCTAAGATTCGATTTCAACGGTTCATCAGGTGAGTTCAAGCGCACGTCGCAGGGCTTTTTGCGCGTAAACGCACGTTTAACTAAAAGCGGTGTTTTTAATTATGAAGATGGTTGTGAATATCGCTCAGATGAGGAAGTTTTTAGGGCGGACTCATTAGAGTCGCTCAAGGGCGCGCCAGTTACGGACCGGCATCCCATCGAAAAAGGCCCTGAGGTATATTTAAATCCATCTAATGCTCGGCAGCACATCGTTGGTATTACTGAAAGCGTTGAGCGCGACGGATCCTATCTCAAGGGCTCGCTCATCATTTTCCATGAAGACACCATTAAGGCTATTGAAAGCGGTGAGCGCAAAGAAATTTCGCTTGGCTACCAGTGTTTAAGAGTGCCAACTCCCGGCGTATTTCAGGGACAGCCTTATGACGCCGTGCAAAAAGATATCACGGTTAATCACGTTGCTTTAGGACCCAAAGGATGGGGCCGAGCAGGGGCAGATTGTGCCATCCGCAACGATTCTAAATTAATCTCACTACAAGGAACAACCATGAATGAAAGCGTGCGCTTGGACGGCGTCGATGTTGCTTTGTCTCCTGAAAATATCACCAATCTATTCGCGGAAAAGCAAAAGCAATACCAAGAGGTGGTAGGCCGACTTGATGCCATGGGCCTAGAGCTTGAAAAAGAGCGTGCCGCCAAAGCAGAGCTCCAGGATCCGAAACATGTGGAAAGCAAGGTTCAGTCGCGCCTTAAATTAGTTGAGCGATGTAGAGCCATACTAGGCACTGATTTTTCGCCCGATGGCAAAACCGATGAAGATCTAAAACTCGAAGCAATCAAGCACTTTTATCCCGAGTTAGACGTCGCCGGCAAAGACCAAGGCTATCTCGACGGCATGTTTGAGGCCATCTGCTTCATTAAAACCACTCGCAACGATTCATTAACCAGCACTCGCCAAGCTATCCACACCGACAGCCAATCTAAATCAAATCACGCCTATGAAAAATGGATCGAGCAAAGCGCCAAGATGTGGACTTTGCCTTTGGCTGGAAAAAATTAAGGAGAAAATGAATGTCTATACAGTTTGAATTGCC
This sequence comes from uncultured Myxococcales bacterium, assembly GCA_964368985.1. Taxonomy (GTDB): domain Bacteria; phylum Myxococcota; class UBA727; order UBA727; family JABDBI01. The sequence continues at coordinate 10,799 of CAYJDW010000085.1, forward strand.
AAGAGACCGTGAACGAGCGGTCGTAGGTATGAAAGTGGATTCTACGCCGGCTTTAGTGGTGTCCGCAACCTCCAACGGCTTAGCAGCTATTCCTTTTGGGGCGCTGGTGGTCTTCGATGATAGCGATGCTTTTTTGTGCAAGCTGCCCACCATCAAGGCTCATATCGAAAAGCCCCTAGGAATCACGGTCAGGCAGCTGCATTGTGAAGACTACCAACCAAAAAGCTCCATAGCAGCCATGCGTAAAGGCAGGATTTGGATTGAGGCTGATAAGGTCGATTTTCCCGGCGATACGGTATACATCAAAATAGCCGAGGATGGGAAAGTAACTTTCACGGGCCTGAAGACCGGCAACACACCGCTCAAAGGTGCCATCTTTTTAGAAAAATCCGAGGGGGGCAAAGTACCCATCGAGGTTAATTTCTTTGGGGGTGTCGCATGAGCTTCACGCCTCAAACAGTTTTTCTCAAAGAACAGCTTAACCATATTTTAAACTTAGCCTTTTTAGAGACCTTTCCTGCCCTCAAGGCGCGTTCGTTCATTCCGGTTAACCGAGGTGTTCCCGCGGCCGCTGAAACGATTTCGGCGCGTATCTGGGACTCGTACGGCGAAGCTAAAGTGCTTAATCCCAATGCTGATGATTTTCCATCGGTGAGCATTGGGCAGCGTGAAGCCTTTGCGGCCATTAAAAGTTTAGGCTGCTATTTCGAATACTCGGTGCTTGATTTAAGGCGCAGTGAACTGGCTGGCACCGGTCTAGATAGCAAACTGGCCATTGCGGCTCGGCAAACCATCGAATCGAAGATTGACCAGCTGGCCGT